>NZ_JAMOLN010000156.1 GCF_024448165.1 Streptomyces longispororuber | reverse complement strand
CCGCACCGGACCCGGCCATCAGCACGCCGGACACGCCGACCGCGCCCGACAGCGACCCGATGACGCCGCCCGACGACACCACGGACGTCCCGCAGGACACGTCCCCCGAAGGCACCGACACCGGATCGGGCCCGGACACCGGCCCCGATCTCGTCCCGGACAGCCCCGACCAGCCCGACAGCGGCGGCCTGATCCCCGACGCCACCGACGACACGGCGACGACGGAGGGCGATTGACGTCCGCGTGCGGCCCCCTGGACCTGCGCCTAGCGTGGCCCTATGGACGCGGGTAGCGGGGGCGCCGAGGAGCCCGGGGACCCCCCAGGAGGGGAGCGCCCGGACGATCCCTCGCGCGGATTCCTGGAGGCCTACGGGCGCGGCCTGCGCATGGGCAGCTTCGAGTGGGACCTCTCCACCGGTCTGATGCACATGGACGCGCAGGCCTACGAGGTCTTCGACATCACGCCCGAGGAGTACGACGACCGCCCCGAGACCCTCGCTCTGCGCGTCCCGCCCGCGGAGGGCGGCAGACTCGACGCCCTCGTATCCCAGGCCCTGAAGAACGGCGAGGAGAACTACGGCGCCTACTTCCGCATCCGCACCCGCGAGGGCCGGATGCGCTGGACCCACACCCGCGGCTACATCCGGCGCGACGAGCACGGCCGGCCGCGCCGCATCGTCGGCATCGTCCGCGACGCCACCGACGAGCTCAACGACGCCACCGTCCAGCACGAGCGCACCGCCCGCGAGGCCGTCCGCCGCCGCGAGACCAGCGTCGTGCAGAACACCACCGCCGCCCTCGCGCACGCCCGCACCGTCCGGGACGTCATCGACGTGCTGCGCGAGACCCACGGCGTCGAGCACCTCGGCGCGACCAGCTTCGTGATGGGCCTCGTCCGGGCCGGCCGCATCCACCTCGTCGCCGAGGGCCCCTCCGGCAGCTTCGTACCGGGCACCCACGTCACCCGTGTCGACGACCCGTTCCCGATGAGCGAGGTGGTGCGCACCCTCAAGCCGCGGTTCATCGAGTCCCCCGAGGACTTCGCGCGGTCCTACCCGGAGCTGTGGCCGCACATCACCCACCTCGGCATCCACTCGGCCGCCTACCTGCCGCTCATCGCCCAGGCCCGCCCCATCGGCGCCGTCGGCCTGCTCTACCACGACCGCAAGGGCTTCCGGGAGTCCGAGCGCAACGTCCTCGTCGCCCTCGGCAGCAGCATCGCGCAGAGCCTGCAGCGCGCCATGTTCTACGAGCAGGAGAAGGACCTGGCCCAGGGGCTGCAGCAGGCCATGCTGCCGCGCACCATCCCGAACGTGCCGGGCGCCGACATCGCCGTCCGCTACCGCGCTGCTTCTGGCCATTCCCTCGGCCGGGACATCGGCGGCGACTGGTACGACGTGATCCCGCTGCCCGGCGGCCGGGTCGGCGCCGTCATCGGCGACGTCCAGGGCCACGACACCCACGCCGCCGCCGTCATGGGCCAGCTCCGCATCGTGCTGCGCGCGTACGCCGCCGAGGGCCACACGCCCGCGACCGTCATGGCCCGCGCCTCGGTCTTCCTCCACGAACTCGACACCGAACGCTTCGCGACCTGCCTGTACGCCGAGGCCGACCTGTCGACCGGCGTCGTCCAGCTGGTCCGCGCCGGACACCTCGACCCACTCCTGCGCCGCACCGACGGCACCTGCCGCAAGGTGCCCGTCGACGGCGGCCTCCCGCTGGGCCTGTCCGCCGAGTTCCGGCGCCTGGAGTACCCGGTCACCGCCGTCGAACTCGACCCGGGCGAAACGCTGCTGCTGTGCACCGACGGCCTCGTCGAGCAGCCCGGTACCGACCTCGACGACGGACTCCAGGCCCTCACCACGCTCATCGGCTCGGGCCCCGCCGACATCGACCAGCTCGCCGACCGGCTCTGCGGCTCCGTGGACCTGCGCGGCGGCGAGGACGACGTGGCGCTCCTGCTGCTGCGCCGCCGCGGCGCCGGCGCCCCGCAGAGCGGCGGCCGGCTCACCGAGCACGTGCCGCCCGGCGACCCCGAGGCGCTCAGCGCCGCACGGCACATGATCCGCGCGGCCGTGCGCGCCTGGGGCGCCCGCGAACGCGCCGACGAGGTCGAACTCGTCGCCGACGAACTCATCGTCAACGCCCTCATGCACACCGACGGCCCGGCCGTCGTGACCCTGCGCGTCCTCACCGGCCCCGACCGAAGACTCAGGGTCGACGTGGAGGACTCCTCCAGCGCCCTGCCGCGCCGCCGCGAGGCCGGCGAGTCCGGGGTCTCCGGGCGCGGCCTGCTCCTCGTCGACCGGCTCGCCGACGTGTGGGGCGTGGAGGCACGGGGCGGCGGAAAGTGCGTGTGGTGCGAGTTCGTCGTGCCCGCACGGGAGTGACGCGAGTGAGAGACTGGACCGCATGCCCGAACTGCCCGAGGTCGCCGCGCTCAGGGACTTCCTCACCGAGCACCTGGTGGGGCGGGAGATCGTCCGCGTCCTGCCCGTCGCGATCAGCGTCCTGAAGACGTACGACCCGCCGCTCACCGCCCTCGAAGGCCGTACGGTCACCGCCGTCGCCCGGCACGGCAAGTTCCTCGACCTGGCCACCGGTGACCCCGGAGACACCGGCGGCCCGCACCTCGTCACGCACCTGGCCCGCGCGGGCTGGCTGCACTGGAAGGACCGCCTCCCCGACGGCCCGCCCAAACCGGGCAAGGGCCCCCTGGCGCTGCGCGTCGCCCTGGAGACGGGCGAGGGCTTCGACCTCACCGAGGCCGGGACCACGAAGAAGCTCGCCGTGTACGTCGTGCAGGACCCCGCCGACGTACCGGGCATCGCCCGCCTCGGCCCCGACCCGCTCGCCGCCGACTTCGACGAGGCATCGTTCGCCCAGCTCATCGACGGCGAACGGCGCCAGATCAAGGGCGCGTTGCGCGACCAGTCGCTGATCGCCGGGATCGGGAACGCGTACAGCGACGAGATCCTGCACGCCGCCCGCATGTCCCCGTTCAGACTCGCGGCGAGCCTGACGCCCGACGACGTGCACACCCTCTACGCGGCACTGCGCACCACGCTCACGGACGCCGTCGAGCGCTCGCGCGGCGTCGCCGCCGGCCGGCTCAAGGCCGAGAAGAAGAGCGGCCTGCGCGTGCACGGCAGGACCGGCGAACCGTGCCCCGTGTGCGGCGACACGATCCGCGAGGTCAGCTTCAGCGACAGCTCGCTGCAGTACTGCCCCACCTGCCAGACGGGCGGCAAACCCCTCGCCGACCGGCGGATGTCGCGTCTGCTGAAGTAGCGGGCGCGCGGCGCCCGCTCCCAGGCCGGCGGGTCAGCGCACCGGCAGCGTCAGCAACCGCTCCCCGTCGACCGCCCGCACCTCGAACCGCGCGATCCCGCCGGGCCGGTCCGCGACCCCGCCGTCCAGCGCGACCCGGTCGCCCCGCACCGCCCACGTGGCGACGGTCTGCTCACCGCCGTCCCGCCCCACGGCGACCAGCTCGCACACCCGGGGCCCGCCCGGATCCCGTACGTCGAGTCCCACCTGGGTGCCCCAGTCCCGGTCGTCCGCCGTCAGCGTCGCCGCCACCCCGCTGCGCGCGTCCCGCCCGCGCAGCGTGAAAGCGGGCGCGTCACCCGCCCCGCCGCCCGACAGGACCACGGCGCCGGAACCGGCCGCCGCCAGCAGCAGCGCCAGCGCCACGGCCCCGCCCCACAGCCGCCTGCGCGCCGCCCGGTGCACGACGGCAAGCCGGTCCACCGCGCGGTCGAGCAGGGTCGGCGCTGGTCGCGCGAACAGCTCGACGCACGGTGGAGTCGCCCGCGCGTACAACGTCAACAGCCCGGTGGTGGGCCGCAGTTCACCCACGTACGCCGCACACACCGCGCACTCCGTCAGATGGTCCTCGAAGCGGAACCGGTCCGCCGCGTCGAGGACCCCCAGCGCGTACGCGCCGGCGTCGCGATGCCGTTCCAGGGACCTCATGCGTTCCTCCTGCTCTCGCCCACCGGTACGCACGAGGCAGCCGATTCACTCAAGCGACCGTCCGATTACACTCCGCCGCATGCTGCGCGTACTGGCCGTCGACGACGAGGAACCCGCCCTCGCCGAACTCCTCTACCTCCTGCGCTCCGACCCCCGCGTCCGCAGCGCGGACGGCGCGACGGACGCCACCGAGGCGCTGCGCCGGATCGGCCTCGCCCTGGAGGACGGGCCCGGCGGCGAGGGCGCCATCGACGTGCTCTTCCTCGACATCCAGATGGCGGGCCTCACCGGACTCGACGTGGCCCGGCTGCTGGCCGGCTTCGCCCGCCCCCCGCTCGTCGTCTTCGTGACGGCGCACGAGGACTTCGCCGTCCAGGCCTTCGACCTCAAGGCCGTCGACTACCTCCTCAAACCGGTCCGCCGCGAACGCCTCGCCGAAGCCGTCCGCCGGGTCGCCGAACGCGCCGCCGTCGCCCCGCCGCCGCCCACCGTCGCCGACCGGATACCCGTCGAGCTCGGCGGCGTGACCCGCCTGGTGGCGGTCGGCGACATCACGTACGCCGAGGCGCAGGGCGACTACGCGCGGCTGCACACCACCGACGGCACCAGCCATCTCGTCCGCATCCCGCTCACCACCCTCGAGGAGCGCTGGCAGCCCCTCGGCTTCGTCCGCGTCCACCGCAGCCACCTCGTGGCCCTGCACCGCATCGACGAACTGCGGCTCGACGGCGGCGGCATGACCGTCCGCGTCGGCTCCGCCGAGATCGCCGTCAGCCGCCGTCACGCCAGCCGCGTCCGGGAACTGCTGATGCGCCGGGCCAGTGGCTGACCAGCCCTTCCTTCTCCGGACGGCTGGTGCCTACACTCCGCCCGTGAGCGAACTGCGCCGACAGGTCGTGACCGGCGAGCCGCGCACCGTGCACGGGGCGGCCGGTCTTCCCGGCCTGCGCACCCAGGGCGAGATCGACGAGCAGACGACGCTCGGCGCGGCCTACGTGCGCTCCCTCATGCGCAGCCAGTTGCGCGCCGGGATCGCCGCGTTCGTGGTCCTCGCCGTACCGGTCGCCGTCCTCCCGCTGTTCTTCGGCGCCCTGCGCAACGGGCCCGTCGAATGGCTCGTCCTCGGCTTCGGCTGCTATCCGTTCCTCGTGCTCATCGCCTGGTGGTACGTGCGCCGGGCGGAGCGCAACGAACGCGACTTCGCCGACCTCGTCCGCGGCCGCACCCCGGAGCACGGGCCGCAGTGAACGAGGCCTACGCGATACCGGCGGTGGCCGTCGTGGTCCTCGCCACCGTCCTGATCGGCGGCTTCGGCCTGCGCATCTCCCGCACCACGTCGGACTTCTACGTGGCGTCGCGCACGGTCGGACCCCGCCTCAACGCGGCGGCGATCAGCGGCGAGTACCTCTCGGCGGCGTCGTTCCTCGGTGTGGCCGGACTGCTCCTGGTGCACGGCCCCGACATGCTCTGGTACCCGGTCGGCTACACGGCGGGCTACCTCGTCCTGCTGGTCTTCGTCGCCGCGCCGCTGCGCCGCTCGGGCGCGTACACCCTGCCCGACTTCGCGGAGGGCCGGCTCGAATCCCGCGAGGTCCGCCGGGTCGTCAGCATGTTCGTGGTGGGCGCGGGCTGGCTCTACCTGGTGCCCCAGCTCCAGGGCGCGGGCCTGACGCTGCAGATCCTCACCGGAGCGCCCCGCTGGTTCGGCGGGGCGCTGGTGGCCGCGGTGGTCATCCTCGCCGTGGCCGCCGGCGGCATGCGCTCGATCACCTTCGTCCAGGCCTTCCAGTACTGGCTGAAGCTGACGGCCCTGCTCGTCCCCGCGTTCTTCCTGGTCCTGGCCTGGCACGGGGACGGCGGCTCCCCGCCCACGTTCCCCTCGACGGACCTGCCGTCGGCGGGCGTCGGCGCGGGCCAGCCGCTGGCCACCAGCCGCGCCGACCACCCCCTTTACGCGACGTACGGCCTGATCGTCGCCACGTTCCTGGGCACCATGGGCCTGCCGCACGTCGTGGTCCGCTTCTACACCAGCCCCAACGGCCGGGCCGCTCGCCGCACCACCGTCGTCGTCCTCGCCCTCGTCGGCGTGTTCTACCTGCTGCCGCCCCTGTACGGCTGGCTCGGCCGCATCTACGCCCCCGAACTCACCGCAGCCCAGGACGCGGACGCCACGGTGCTGCTGCTGCCGGGCCGGATGGTGGACGGTGTCGCGGGCGACCTCCTGGGGGCGCTGGTGGCGGGCGGCGCGTTCGCCGCGTTCCTGTCCACCGCCTCGGGGCTGACGATGGCGGTGGCCGGGGTGGTCAGCCAGGACGTCCTCCCGGCCCGCGGCGTCCGCCACTTCAGGCTGGGCGTGCTCCTGGCGATGGCGGTTCCGCTGGGCGGCGCGCTGCTGGTGGACGGGGTGCCGGTGGCGGACGCGGTGGGCATGGCGTTCGCGGTCTCGGCCTCGTCCTTCTGCCCGCTCCTGGTCCTCGGCATCTGGTGGCGCCGGCTCACCCCGCCCGGTGCGCTGGCCGGTCTGTTCCTGGGCGGCGGGTCGGCGCTCCTGGCGGTCACCCTGACGGTCTCCGGCGCGGCCACCTCCGGCTGGCTGCACACCCTCCTGGCGTGGCCCGCGGTGTGGTCGGTCCCGGTCGGCTTCCTGGCGATGATCCTGGTCTCCCTGGCCACGCCCGACGCGATCCCCACCCACACGACGGCGACGATGACCCGCCTGCACCTCCCGGAGACGCTCTGGTCGGGCTCCCTGAGACCGCCCGGCCTCCAGGGGCGCGGGGAACTGCGCGACCAGCCGTACACGACCCGCACCCACGACGAAGCACAAGGCCCCACGGCGAGAAGGGAGCACAAGTGACCGGCACCGTCACGGCGACCCTCCTCGCCCTCTGCCCCCTCCTCCTGGGCGCCGGCTTCCTGCTGGGCAGACGCACGGCCCACCCCGACGGCCGGAGCGACGTCGGCACCCCGGTCGAGCGCGCCACCTTCGAAACCCTGCACACCGCCTCGCTCGCCGCCCCGGCCCTGCGCGCGGGCCTCACGGAGGACACCGCCCGCAAGTCCGCCCGCCGCCTGCGCACGCTCCTCGGCACGGACGCCCTCGCCCTCACCAACCGCTCGGCCGTCCTCGCCTGGGACGGCACGGCCGAGCAGGCGCACGCCAAGTACGTGATGGAGGAGGTCACCCCGGTCCTGGCCGCGGGCCGCAGCGTCGCGTTCGACTGCGGCTGCGACGCGGTCGACTGCCCGCTGCGCTGGGCGGTGGCGGCCCCCGTGGTCGCCGACGGTCGCGTCCTGGGCGCCGTCGTCGCCTACGCGCCGCGCGAGTCCGCGGTCCTGGCCCGCGCCGCCGACGAGGTGGCCCGCTGGGTCTCGGTCCAGCTCGAACTCGCCGAGCTCGACCGCTCCCGCACCCGTCTGATCGAAGCGGAGATCAAGGCGCTGCGGGCGCAGATCTCACCGCACTTCATCTTCAACTCCCTGGCGGCGATCGCGTCCTTCGTCCGCACCGACCCGGAGCGCGCCCGCGAACTCCTCCTGGAATTCGCCGACTTCACCCGCTACTCGTTCCGCCGGCACGGCGAGTTCACCACGCTCGCCGACGAACTCCACTCCATCGACCAGTACTTGGCGCTGGTCCGCGCCCGGTTCGGCGACCGCCTCGCGGTCACCCTGCAGATCGCCCCCGAGGTCCTGCCGGTCACGCTCCCGTTCCTGTGCCTGCAGCCTCTCGTGGAGAACGCGGTGAAGCACGGTCTGGAAGGTGCCGTCACCCGCAGCCGCATCTCCATCCGCGCCACCGACGCGGGCGCCGAGGCGGAGGTCGTCATCGAGGACGACGGCGTGGGCATGGACCCCGACGCGCTCCGGGCGATCCTGCGCGGCGAGGCCGACGGCTCGACGGGCATCGGACTGTCGAACGTCGACGAACGCCTGCGCCAGGTCTTCGGCGACACGTACGGCCTCGTCATCGAGACGGAGGTCGGCGCGGGGATGAAGATCACGGTCCGCATCCCCAAGTACCGGGCGGGCGTGTACGCGCCCTGACCGCCGCCCGGCCGCTCCGTGGTTCAGAACAGATGGATCGCCAAGTGCCCCAGCGGAAGCCCGAGTTGCCAGGCGGGCGTCCACACGTGTGGGCCGTCCTCCTCGTCGGGCACGGGCACGGCGTCGAGGTCGGGCGCCAGTAACTCCGTCTCCTCCAGCCATCTCCACGCCGCGACGGCCAGCTCCAGTCCGGGCGACCGGCGTCCCGCGTCGCGCGCCCCGGCCTCCCGCTCCGCGAGCCGCTCCCGCACCCACGACTGCCACGGCTGGTCGTAGGCCGTCAGCGACGACCACGTGTCCAGCTGCGACACCACCCGGATCCCGGACAGCTCGTCACCCGCGTCCGACAGGAAGATCGTCAGGGCGAGCGCGTCACGTCCCGCCCGGAACTCGAAGGACGAGGGCGGCATCAGATCTCCGGTCCGCAGCAGCTCGTCCGCGATGTACTCGGCGTACAACCACGCCATGGGGACGACGAGTTCACTGCCATCGCCTTCGGCGCCCGCCGCGCCGTCCTGGCTCCCGTGCAACATTCCTTCCTGCCTTCCTCCGGTCCGTGCATTCCGCCGGCCCCCGGGCCCCACCCGTCCAACTCGCCGGGGAGGACAGCGGATTACTCAACCGAGGAAACGGCACGCTGAGCAAGGCGCTTTACCGATGCTTGACTTGGCCCACGGTTTCACCGCAGGTCAGGCGCATAACCCGGAAGTACCCGCCGCAACGCCCGCAACGCGTAGTACGCGCGGGACTTCACGGTACCGGGGGGAATCCCGAGCGCTCGTGCGGCCTCCGCCACACTGGCGCCCTTGAAGTAGACCTCCAGGAGCACGGCCCGGTGCTCCGGAGTGAGCGTCGCCACGGCCTCCCGCACGTCGAGCGCCGCCGCGGACCGCTCGGCATGATCGGCGCACACCCGCGCGCTCTCCAGGACTGCGTCGCCCACCTCGGCGGGCCGGGCGAGGCGGGCCCGCCGGGCGTCGATGGCGAGCCGCCGGCCGACCGTGAACAGCCAGGGCCGCACCGACTCGTACGCGGAGTCGAGCGCCTCCGGATGCTGCCAGGCGCGGACGTACGTCTCCTGGACCAGATCCTCCGCGCGTTGCCGGTCCCCGTCGCACAGGCGCAGCAGGAACGAGAAGAGGGGAGCACCGTGCTCCCGCTGGACCTCGGCGAGGTCGTCCTCGGGTGTCGTACGTGTCGTGAGCGCCGTCGTCATGGGCGTATGGCAACGCACGCCCGTGCACCCGCCCAGATGCCGTGCGCCGGTCTGCGGCAGGCGGTCGATGCCGTCGACGAGCGGTGCGGTGAACGGGCCGAGTGGCGCAGCGGGGTGACACCGATCCGGGGATGAAACCGGTATGGGGCCTTGACTCCCCTTTGTGCTCGTACATGGATGCGTAGGGCGAAAATCACCCCGAAACCACCATGGAGTCAGGTCGATGACACGGAGTACGCGTCGCACACGCCGTACGCGGCACGGAGCGGCGGTCCTCGCGGCCGCCCTGATCGCGGCCGGGGCGGCCGCCTGCGCGGCGCCCGACGGGGGCCGGGCCCGCACCGCCGCTTCCCCCGCGGCGACCGGTGCGACGGGCCGCCCGGCCCCCGCCGCGGCCCGCGGGTTCACGCTCGCCGCGTCCGGCGACGTGCTGCCGCACACCTCGATCATCGACCGGGCGAACGCGGACGCGGGCGGCGACGGCTACGACTTCCGCCCCATGCTCGCGGGCGCCAAGTCGGTCGTCGCCGGGGCCGACCTGGCGATCTGCCACATGGAGACGGTGTACGGCGCGCACGGCGACTACAGCGGCTACCCGGCGTTCACGTCGCCGCCGCAGGTCGCCGCGGGCCTGCGGGCCACCGGCTACGACTCCTGCTCCACCGCCTCGAACCACACCCTCGACGACGGCGCCGACGGCATCGCCCGCACCCTCGGCGCCCTCGACCGGGCCGGGGTGAAGCACGCGGGCTCCGGCCGCACCGCCGCCGAGGGCCACAGTCCCGCCTGGCTGCGGGCGGGCGGCGCCAAGGTCGCCCAGCTCGCCTACACCTACGACACGAACGGCTATCCGCTGCCCGAGGGCCGCCCCTGGGCGGTGAACCTGATGGAGCGCCGGCGGATCGTCGCGGACGCCAGGGCCGCCCGCCGCGCCGGCGCCGACGTCGTCGTGGTCTCCCTGCACTGGGGCACCGAGTGGCAGGACGAGCCTGACGAGCGGCAACTGGGCCTCGGCAGGCAGCTCACCGCGTCACGGACGGACGGCCGCCCCGACATCGATCTGATCCTCGGCACCCACGCGCACGTCCCGCAGGCGTACGAGAAGGTCAACGGGACCTGGATCATCTACGGCATGGGCGACCAGATCGCCGGCGAGATGTTCAACTACGACGGCGCCCAGGACGCGCGCGGCAACATGGGCACGATCGGCCGCTTCACCTTCGCCCCGCCCGCCCGCGCCGGACAGCGCTGGCGGGTGACGAAGGCGGAGTTCGTGCCCGCCTTCTTCGACCTCGGCTCGGACCGCGTCGTGAACCTGGGCCGCGCCATCGACCGGGGCGCCGACCTCGAAGGGGTCCGGGACCGGATCCGCCGGGTCGTGCTCAGCCGGGGCGCCGCCCAGGACGGCCTCGTCATGGCGCAGTAGCCGCCCGCAGCCGCAGCAGCAGGCCCCGTCCCGGCGCGACCGGCACGGGGCCGCTCGCCGGGTACGTCCGCTCGTCCTGGAACCCGTCGATCGCGGGCGCGTACGCCTCGACGTCCGATCCGTCCACCGTGATGCGGCAGTCGACGGGCGCCCCGGACCAGGACGCCACCGCCACGGTCACCGCCCCGTCCGCGCCCCGCCACGTCGTCGCGAGCACCTCCCGGTGCCCGGTGCCCACGCGGCCGTCGTATGCCCACCAGCCGGTCATGGCGGCATCCGGCAGGCCCAGCCGGTCGAAGGCCCGCCACAGCGGCCGCACGTCGGTCATCGGCGCCCGCGCGGTCATCCCGAACACCAGGCCCCGCCACGGGTTCCCGCCGCCCTCCAGCATCTCGCCCATCAGGCCGAACGGGATCCCGGACAGCTCCACCAGCCAGTACGCGGGGTCGGTCCCCTCGTAGTCGAAGAGCTCGCCGAGCCAGAGCCGGTCCACGTACGGGAGGAGTTCCGCGTACAGGTTGGCGCTGGAGGCGAAGCCGTCGGGCGCCCGGTACTGGTTGCAGGAGTGCAGGTCCACGACCGGCGGGGCGTCGCCGGTCGCCGTGAGCGCCTTGCGGACCCGCTTCATCGTCGTGCGGTCGTACGCCACGTCGTCGAGGTAGAGCCCGTCGACGCCGACGTGCTCACGCAGCCGCCGGATGCCCGCCACGTAGAAGTTGTGCCAGCGGGACTCGCCGGTGGTGACGGCGGCGACGTCCCGGACGTTCGGCGCCACCCAGCCGGGCACGTGGGCGTCGCCCAGGTGCTCCTGGAGCCAGGCGTGCCCGCCGCCGGGGCCCGCCGCGAGGACCTCGTCGCCGAAGGACGCGAGGACCGGCAACTCCGGTGTGTGGCGCGTGAGTTCGCGGACGGTGTCGTACACCTTCACGCGCACGCCGAGGGCGTGGGCCCGCTCGGTGTAGGCGAGCAGCACGTCGGCGGCGAGCAGCGGGTCGTTGATGTACGGGTTCGGGGGAGTGGCGTGGTGGAGGTTGACGACGTTCGCACCGTAGTCGGCGACCTCCTCGGGCGCCGCGTACGCGTGGAAGTACCGTTCGGCCAGCTGCCTGGCCGGGTCGATCGGCTTGAACGGCGTGAGCAGCAACCGCAGTTCGAAGCACCGGCGCTCGCCCGCCCGCAGCCGCAGCGGCCCGCTGGACGCGGTGACCGTGCGGACCCCGTCGGCCGTCCGCAGCCGGATGCCGCCCCGTCCGTCGTCGCCCGCCCACGAGCGCGGCGTCACGAGCGGCTTCTCGCGGTAGTAGTTGGTGTTCAGCGGGCGGTCGTAGTGCTCGTCGCGCAGCGAGAGCTGGAGCCCGGCGTGCGTGGTGCCGAGCCAGAGGGCGTCCTGGTTGTGGGTGGGGGTGTCCCACGTCCAGTCGTACGTCCGCGGGCAGGCGCGGCCGGTGAGTCCGAGGCCCATCGTGTAGCGCGCGATCTCCTCGCGGACCGGCACGTCGAGGGTGACGTCGGGCAGGTCGAGGTCGGCGGTCGCCTCGACCGTGGCGCGGACCACGAGGAAGCCGTCGGCCTCCAACTCGCCGTCGGTGCGAAGGAGTACGCCGTCCCCGACGGCGCGGGTGGACCACGTCGCCCGGGCCGGTCCCGGCTGTCCGGCGGTGAGCGGCTCGGACTTGAGGGGGCGGCCGATGCCGAGGCGGACGGGCGCCGCGAGCACCTCGTGCGGGGCGCCGTCGGCCGCGGTCACCGCGGGCGTGAACGTCGACACCAGGCGGTGCGGGAGGCCGTCGGGACCGATCTGCACGACTCGCCCCAGGATGCCGAGCCGCTGCCCGCCGTCCGCCGTCGCCTCCCGGGTCACCGGGGTGAACGGCGGGACGAGTTCGTCGTCGTGGCCCGTCGCCGAGTCCAGCCAGCCGAGGCGGGCGAGCCGGTGCGGCTCCCCGACGCCGTGGTCGGGCAGCAACCGCCCGGTGACCGTGAACCGGACCGGCAGCGACCGCCCGGGCACCCCGTCCGCGCGCACCACCACCTCGCCCTCGTAGCGGCCGGGCTCCGCATCGGAGGGCACGTCCGCGAGGAACCACAGGGCGCACACCCCGCCCGCCGCCACGTCGATCCGGCGCTCGACCGGCCGGCCCCGCGCGTCGGTGCCGCCCCGGCTGACGCACCGCACCGGGAACGGCAGGCCCCGCACCTCCACCCGGACGTCCGCGAGGGCCTGCCGGGCGGCCACGCCGACCTGGAACGCGTAGCACTCGCCCCGGTCCGCCGTCGCGTCGAACGCCGCGAACGGAACGCCGCGCGCCCAGCGCGCCGGGAGCTGCCGGTAGCGGCCCAGCGGGTGCGCCCTGTCCTCCCCGAACAGCAGGAACCCGGCGTCGGGGAAGGCGAGTTCGGCGCTCTCGCGCTCCTCGCGCGTCGCCGCGAAGCCCAGCGGCGCGAACGAGTCGACCGCGCTCGCCGCCTCGTAGCGGAACGCCTCCGCGCGCGGCAGCGCGGCCCACACGTCCGCCGTCCCCGGCCGGTCGAGACCGTGGTCGTGGACCCACTGGGGATCGGCGGTGCCCGTCGGCCGGCGGTAGGCCGCCTGCGGGTAGTAGGGCTTGCCCGTGTGCGCGTACGGCAGGTAGTGCACCGCGTACGTGCCCGGGCCCTCGACCGGCGCGAAGGCGATCCGGCCGCGCGCGGCGGTCACCTCCACCGCCACCGTGTCGCGGATCCGCCGGCCGGACGGGGCGAGCACGACGACGTCGACGCCCTCCGGTTCCGGATCCTGGCGCCGCCACGGCAGCTCCGCCGCGACGACCGGCCGCGGCTCCGGGCCCGTGCCCGGCACCCGGACGAGGATCCGGTGGTTGCCGTAGACCTCGGAGTCCCAGTCGCCGACCCCGCATTCCAGTTCCGGATGACCGTGTCCCGCGATGTGCTCACCCATACGAGGTCCCCCAGGGGCGCGTTTATTAGGTAAGTTGCTCAATCACTCCGGGTCACCCTGGGGAATCACCGATCATGCTGTCAAGGGGGACGCCTTGGATCGGGGGGAGCCGCACCCATGAAGCCCAACAAGCCCAGCAACCACACGAACCGGCCCGAGAGCCGGCCGGACCGGCAGGCCAAGAGCGGGGACCCGTCCCTGCTGCGCCGCCTCAACGCGGCCGCCGCGCTGCGCGTTCTGCGCGCCCGCGAGGAGATCACCGTGCCCGAACTGGCCGCGCTCATCGGTGTGTCCAGACCCACCGCCCAGGACCTCACCGCCCAACTCCTGCGTGAGGGGCGCCTGGTGGAACTGGAGCCGGGCGGCGGCGGTGTCGGCAGGCCGGCCCGCCGGTTCCGGTTCCGCGCCGAGGCGGGGCACGTCATCGGGGTCGACGTCGGCGCCCACAAGGTCCTGGCGCTCGCCACCGACCTGCTGGGCAGGACCGTCGCCGCGTACCGTGTGCCCGTCACGCCCGAACTGTCGGCGCCCGAGCGGCTCGACGCCGTCCGCGCCGCGATCCGGGGCTGCCTCGCCGGACCCGACGCCGGCCCGGAGGGGGAGCGGCTGCGTCCGCTCGCCACCGGCGTCGGCACCAGCGGCATGGTCGACACCGAGGGGCGCGTCGTCACCGTCAGCGACTCGCTGCCCGGTTGGAGCGGCGTCGACCTCACCGCCGAACTCGCCGACGTGGCACCGGGATCCGTGATCGTCGGCAACGACATCCAGCTCGCCACCCTCGCCGAGGGCACCGCGGGGGTCGCCGCCGCCACCGACGACTTCCTGTACCTGTACGTCGGCAACCGGCTCGGCATCGGCCTGTGGCTGCGCGGCGAACTCCACCGGGGCCACCACGGGGCGGCCGGCGAGATGGTCGCGGGCGACGGCTGGACCGTCCCCTACCAGCGGCTGCTCGACTGGTTCGCCGGGCACGGCGGAGAGGCGCGGCCCACCAGGGAGAACGCCGCCCGTGCGGTCGTCACCGCCGCGGCGGCCGGCGACGGAGGAGCCGCGTACACCCTGCGCGCCTTCGCCCACGCCCTCGCCGAGAGCCTCGCCCGGCACGTCGCCGTCCTCGACCCGCGGGCCGTCGTCCTCGGCGGCGGCATCTCGCGCGCCGGAGCCCTGCTCAGCGAGCCGTTCGCCGAGCGCCTCGCCGTCCTCTGCCCCTGCCCGCCGGAGGTACGAACCTCCACGCTCGGTGAGGAATCCACCGCAATCGGGGCAGCCCGCCTCGCACTGGACCACATCGAGCACACCGCGTAGGCGCGGCGAAGGAAAGTCCAAGAACCACCGAAGGAAAGTCCAACTCCCGTGACCTTGGAGGCGGTTGACGGCGGCCTGAGCCGCTCCCAGGATATGGCTCACCAATTCAGCAAGTTGCCTTCTAAATTGGCGATCCCGTCCCGTCGGTGGGAGTACGCGTGTCATCCCCAGCAACTCGGCGGCGCCCGCGCGCCGCCTCGCCACCCGTGATCACGGCGCGGCCCACGGCCGGCCGCAGGGCAAGGAGCGGCCCGCCCCTGCGGCGGCGCCTCCGCAACAACTGGGTGATGCTCGCCCTGATGGCCCCGGGCCTGCTGTTCTTCGTCGTGTTCTTCTACGTCCCGATGCTCGGCAACATCGTCGCGTTCGAGGACTACCAGCCGTTCATCGGCTTCAAGGACAGCGCCCTCGTCGGCCTCGCCAACTTCCAGGAACTCTTCGTCGACCCGGCGTTCTGGGAGTCGGTCCGCAACACCCTCTCCTTCGCCGCGCTGCAGCTGATCTTCTTCTTCCCGGCGCCGCTCGCGCTCGCGCTGCTGCTCAACAGCCTGGTCTCCAGCCGCGTGAAGAAGTTCGTGCAGAGCGTCGTCTATCTGCCGCACTTCATCTCCTGGGTCCTGGTGGTCGCGCTCTTCCAGCAGGTCCTCGGCGGCGCCGGCCTCATCTCCAACTTCCTGCGGGACCACGGGCTTTCGGCGCTCGACGTGATGACCGACCCGTCGACCTTCCCGCTCCTCATCACCTCGCAGGTGATCTGGAAGGACGTCGGCTGGGGCATGATCATCTATCTCGCCGCGCTCGCCAACGTCGACCAGAGCCTCTACGAGTCCGCGGCCGTCGACGGCGCCGGCCGGTGGCGCCGCATGTGGCACGTCACGCTGCCCGCCGTGCGCGGCGTCACGATCATGCTGCTCGTGCTGCGCCTCGGCGACGTCCTCTCCGTCGGCTTCGAGCAGTTCCTGCTCCAGCGCGACGCGGTGGGCGCACGGGCGGCCGAGGTGCTCGACACGTACGTCTACTACCACGGCGTGGTCTACGGCGACTGGGGCGTCGGCGCGGCCGCCGGCCTCGTCAAGGGAATCGTCGGCGCGCTGATGATCTGGGGCGCGAACAAGATCGCCCACGCCTTCGGCGAGCAAGGGGTGTACTCCAAGTGACCTTCTCCCTGCCCCTGTTGAAGCCCGGGCCCGAGGACGCCCGCCCCGCGTGGGAGGAGGAGCCGACCCGCCTCGGCAAGTCCGCGAAGGCCGTCGTCCTCACCGTCGTCTGCGCGGTGATGATCCTCCCGTTCCTCACCGTGCTGTCCACGAGTCTCGCCTCCCGCGAACAGATCACGGCGGCGGGCGGCTTCGTCCTCTTCCCGACGGACCCCACCTTCGAGGCGTACACGACGATCCTCTCCGGCGGCCTGGTCACCCGTGCCGTCCTGGTGAGCATCGGCATCACCGTCGTCGGCACGACCCTGTCCCTCCTGACGACGATCGGCCTGGCCTACGCCCTGTCCAAGCGCGGCGTGCCCGGGAGCAAGCCGATCCTCCTGATGGTCCTGTTCACCCTGCTCTTCGCGCCCGGCATGATCCCCATGTACGTGCTGGTCAAGGAGCTCGGACTCCGGGACTCCTACTGGTCGCTGATCCTCCCGGGCCTGGTCAACGCGTTCAACCTGGTCGTCATGCGGGCGTTCTTCATGAACATCCCCGAGGAGCTGTACCAGGCCGCCCGCATCGACGGCGCGGGCGACTGGCGCATCCTCACCCGCATCGTCATCCCGCTCTCCAAGGGCGTCATCGCCGTCGTCGGCCTCTTCTACGCGGTCACGTACTGGAACGCCTTCTTCAACGCGATGCTCTACCTCGACGACTCCGGCAAGTGGCCCATCCAGGTCGTGCTGCGCAGCTACGTCGTCCAGGGCAAGGCCATCACCGGCGACCAGCTCGGCGTGACCCACATGGCGCCCGCCCAGTCCATCTCCATGGCCGTGGTGATGCTGGCGCTGCTGCCGATCCTGCTGCTCTTCCCGTTCCTCCAGAAGTACTTCAGCAAGGGCGTGCTGACCGGCGCCATCAAGGGCTGACGCGGCCCCTCCCACCCATCTCCCGACCCACTCCTGGAGTTGACCCATGCGCAGCACCGGTCTGTCCCGACGTCACTTCCTCGGCCTGAGCACGGCTGTTGCCGCGGGCGCGGGCTCCTCGCTCCTCACCGCCTGCGGCTCGTCCACGGCCGGCAAGGGCGAGGCGGCGTCCGCCAAGGTGAAGCTGCCGTCGTACGTGCCCTTCGCCAAGGTCACCCCCGACCTGCCGCCCAACGCCAAGGGCCTCTCCGCCGGCTTCCTCTCCTACCCGAAGGAACTGGTGCAGAGCGTCGCCAAGGTGCCGGGAGACGGCTCCAAGGTGTCCGTGCTCACCGAGATCTGGGTGCAGCCGCCGCTGCCCAAGGGGTCCAACTCGTTCTGGAAGCAGGTGAGTTCCAAGCTCGGCGTGGACCTCTCCGCGATCCTCGGCACGGACCCCGGATACGAGGAGAAGTTCCCCGCGATCGTCGCGGGCGGCGACCTGCCCGACCTGATGTGGATCCCGCCGAACCAGGGCCTGCAGCACATCGCGCAGCTCCTGGAGGCCAAGATGGCCGACATCACGGAGTACGTCGCCGGGGACGCGGTCAAGGACTATCCGAACCTCGCCAACATGACCCCCGCCCACTGGAAGACCGCCGTCGTCAACGGCAAGATCTGGGGCGCCCCCAGCCCCTACCCCGCACTCGGCCAGGTCTACGGCGGCAACCCCGACGTCTGGGCGAAGGCCGACGGCTTCTCGGCGTCCAGCACGGACGAGTTCATGGACAAGTGCAAAGAGGTCACCGGGAAGAACGTCTGGGCCCTCGAACCGATCTACGGGAACGCCGTCAGCGTGCTCAGCCAGTGCTACGGCGCGCCCAACAAGTGGGGCCGCGGGAAGGACGGTTCGGTCACCTTCTGGATGGAGTCCGACGCGTACCTCGAAGCCCTGAACTTCGTCGTCAAGCTCAAGAAGGCGGGCGTCTTCTACCCCGGCGACCCGAAGATGGCCGACGCGTACCTCAAGCTCGCCCAGGGCCGCATCGGTGCATGCGTCTACGCGAACCCGGCGGGCGCCCGCAAGGACACCCGCACCAACGACCCGAAACTGGCCGCGGAGATCCTCATCCCCTTCGACGCGGACGGCCACCGGGCCAACGCCCATATGCACGCCTTCGGCACCATCGGCTACACCGCCATCAAGAAGGGCAGCGAGAAGCGCGTCCGGATGATGCTGGAGATCCTCAACTACCTGGCCGCGCCGTTCGGGACGAAGGAGCGCGAGTTCCTGGAGTTCGGCGTCGAGGGCGCCGACTTCACCTACGACAAGGACGGCTTCCCGCAGCGCACCAAGAAGGGCAAGCAGGAGGTCGAGGGCCTGTGGAGCGGCCTGGGCACGGCCACCACCGCGCCGTTCGTCCTCGCTCCCTCCGCCTTCCCCGGCACGCACGGGGCCCAGGACGTGAAGGACGTGTACGGCGTCGAGCAGAAGCTCCTCAGGACGGCCGTCGCGAACGCCACGGTCGGCCACTACTCCGACGCGTACACCGAGCACTACGGCCGGCTGTCGACCGAGGCCAACGACCTCGTCAACGACATCGTCGCGGGCCGCAAGAAGATCAGCGAGTGGAAGCCGTTCTGGAAGGAGTGGGGTCCCAAGGGGCTGGACCAGATGAAGCAGCAGTACCAGAAGTCCCTGGACGCGAGCGGCGAGTGACCCGGCACCGGTCCGGCCGGCCAGGAGCACACTGAGCCGCATGCCACTCACCCTGCACCACATCGTGATCGACGCCCACGACCTCCCCGCCCTGGCCCGCTTCTGGGCGGCAGCCCTGCGCTGGCGGATCCTGTCCGAGCGGGAGCGGGAGGTCGTGATCGGGCCGGACGAGACCGCGCCGGTGGGCATCTGCTTCATGCCCGTGACGGACCGGAAGGCCGTGAAGAACCGGCTGCACCTCGATCTGACGTCCGGCGCGGCGGACCGGGAGGCCGAGATCGAGCGGATCCTCGCGCTCGGCGCCCGCCGGGCGGACGTCGGACAGAGCGGAACCGAGTCGTGGACCGTGCTCGCCGACCCGGAGGGGAACGAGTTCTGCGTGGTCCGCCCGAAGGAGACCCTCATCGGGTAGGGGACGGCCGCGGCCGCCCCCTGGCCGGAGCGGCTGTACTAGTCCGTGGTGCGGGCCAGCTCCGACCTCTTGTACGAGTACCCGAAGTAGATGCCGAGCCCGATCACGAACCACACGGCGAACCGCACCCACGTCTGCCACTGCAGGAACGTGATCAGCCAGATGGAGAAGACGACCCCCACCGCGGGCACGAACGGCATGGCCGGCGTACGGAAGGTGCGCGGCAGCTCGGGCTGCCGGTAGCGCAGCACGATCACCGCGACGCACACCACGACGAACGCCAGCAGGATCCCGATGTTGGTCAGTTCGGCCGCCTCGCCGATCGGCAGGAACCCGGCGATGGCGGCCGACGCGAACCCGACGATCCACGTCACCCGCGTCGGCACGTGCCGCGTGGGGTGCGTCTTCGCGAACCACTTCGGCAGCAGCCCGTCGCGCGACATCGAGAACCACACCCGCGTCACACCCAGCATGAACGTGAACATGACAGTCAGGATGCCGATGATCGCGCCCACCGCGATCACGTCCGCGAGCCCGCTCAGCCCCACCGACTTGAACGCGGTGGAGAACCCGCTCTCCGGGTCGATGTCCTTGTAGTTCTGCATGCCGGTCAGCACCAGACACGCCAGGACGTACAGCACCATCGAGATCGCGAGGGAGTACAGGATCGCCTTCGGCATGTGGCGCTGCGCGTCCTTGGACTCCTCGGCCGCCGTCGACATGGCGTCGTAGCCGAAGACCGCGAAAAACACGGTCGCCGCACCCGTGAACGCGCCGGAGACGCCGAACGGGAAGAACGGCGTGTAGTTGCCCGTGTCGATGTGGAAGAAGCCCACACCGATCACCAGCAGCACCACGAGCACCTTGAGGACGACGACGATCGTCTCGAAGCGGGCCGCGTTCTTGATGCCGAGCGTCAGCAGGTACGCGATCAGCAGACACAGCGCCGCGGCGAAGAGGTCGACCTTGTGGCCGTCACCGGTGCCGGGCGCGCCCAGCATCCAGTTCGGCAGGTCCACGCCCATCTCGCCGAGCAGGAAGCTGAAGTAGCCGGAGATCCCGATCGCGACGACCGCGACGATCGCCGTGTACTCCAGGAGCAGGTCCCAGCCGATGAACCAGCCGACGAGCTC
This sequence comes from Streptomyces longispororuber, assembly GCF_024448165.1. GTDB lineage: Bacteria > Actinomycetota > Actinomycetes > Streptomycetales > Streptomycetaceae > Streptomyces > Streptomyces longispororuber_A. The sequence continues at coordinate 5,356 of NZ_JAMOLN010000156.1, read as the reverse complement.
GCCGAGCACGGCATAGCCGTACGTGTACGCCGAGCCGGCCTTCGGGATGAGCCCGGCGAACTCCGCGTAGGAGAGGGCCGCCGCCGCGCTCGCCACGCCCGCGATCAGGAACGAGATCAGGACGGCGGGTCCCGCGGTGCCGTTGGCGACGGTGCCCGCGAGGGTGAAGATGCCCGCGCCGATGATGCCGCCGACACCGATCGCGGTGAGCTGGCCCAGCCCCAGCGAGCGGGCGAGCTGCGGCCGCTCGCCGTCCGCCCCGCCTTCGGTGGCCTCGATCTGTTCGATGGGTTTGCGACGCAGTACGCCCCGTCCCATCGGCAGTTTGGGGGGACTGGCCATGAGCTCACCTCTTCGCGGACGCGACGGCTGACGGCCGATCATGATGCTCCCGTTGCGCCGGGGACGGAAGACGGCACGCCCCGTCCGTCCGCGCGAGGGCTACGGCACCACCGTGACGGGCCAGCGCCCCGCCTTCACCAGACGCACCGCGACCGATCCGACGATGCGGTGCCCGGCCTGCTCCGACGCCCCGACGACCACGGCGTCCGCCTTGAGCTCGTCGGCCGCGGTGACCAGACCGTTGAACGGGTCGCCGCGGAAGGTGTGGAACTCCCACCGCACGTCGTATATGTCCTTGACCCGCTCCGTGGCCTCCCGGATCTCCGCGATGAGCCCCTCCGCGATCTCGTCGGTCGTCTCGGCGACGGGTACGCCCATCGCGGCGCCCGCCGCCATCACGGGCTGCACGTAGACGACGGCGAGCAGGGCGCGCTGGCGACGGGCCAGGCCGCCGGCGTAGGCCGCGGCACGGAACGAGGACTCGGAGCCGTCGACCCCGACCACGATCACCTTGGGCCCGTCGGTCCCGCGCTCGAACTGGTGTGGCTGCTGATCGGTCACGCGCAGAGGCTAGCGGAAGCCCCAGGTGAGGGGAGTGCCGGGGCGGAACCTAATTCTCCGGTTGCCCGCGGTCGCGGAGCCGCTGAACGGGTGCATTCGCGCGTCCCATCCGGTGGTCGTGTGCGCGGCCGTACCGGCGCCGTGTGACGCATGAAGCATGAAACAGGATCAGAACGCGTCCGGGCGACGGGCGTTGCTGCGCGGCTTCACCGCCGTCGGCCTGGCCGCCCTCACCGGCTGCGCCGCCACCGACCGTGCGAACGCCCCGGTGGGCGCGAGCCCGAGCGCCGCGCCCGCCGCCGCGGGGCCCCCTGCCGCCAGGGTGCTGGGGCCCTCCGCGTACCGGCTGCGGCCGATCGCCGGTTACGGGCCGCAGCGCGCCGCCCCCGGCAAGCTGAAGGTCCGTCACCGACCCATCCTCAGCATGGACTTCGACCGCTCCGAGCGTGCCATGGTGCTCACCTTCGACGACGGCCCCGACCCCCGCTACACCCCCGACATCCTGCGCACGCTGCGCAAGCACGACGTGCGTGCGATGTTCTTCGTGTGCGGCGAGATGGCCGTGGACAACAAGGACCTGCTGCGTGAGATGGCCGACGACGGGCACCTCATCGGCAACCACACCTGGACCCATCCGCTGCTGACCAGGATGACCCGGCACGGCATGCGCCCCGAGATCGAGCGGACCTGTGAGGTCGTCGAGGACGCGGTCGGCGAACCCCCCGCCTGGTTCCGCGCCCCCTACGGAGCGTGGAACCGCGCCGCGTTCCGGCTCGGCGCCGAACTCGGCATGGAACCCCTCGCCTGGACCGTCGACACCCTCGACTGGAAGACCCCAGGCACCGACACCATCGTCTCCCGGGTGCTCGGCGGTGCGGCCCCCGGCGTCGTCGTCCTCAACCACGACGCCGGAGGCAACCGCTCGCAGAGCGTCGCCGCCCTGCGCGACTATCTGCCGCAATTGCTCGACGACGGCTACCGGATCACCGTCCCGCGCCGACGCGGCATCTGACCCGGCCCGCGGCAGCGGCCCGCGCCCGCCCGGGCCGTGCGCTCAGCGCACGGACGCCAGGCGGGCGAAGGCCACCACATTTCCGTCGTAGCCGTTCTGCTTCGAGAAACCGCCGCCGCAGGTGATGACCCGCAACTCCGGCTGCCCGGTGGAGCTGTACACCTTCTTCCCCGGGAAATTCGATTTCTCGAAGACTTCCACGCCATAGATCTCGAAGACGGCCGTCCGCCCGTCCTTGCGCCGGATCTCGACGTGATTTCCCTTCTTGAGGGAGCCCAGGCCGTAGAACACCGCGGGCCCCTGCATGTTGTCGACGTGGCCGACGACCACGGCCGTGCCCTTCTCGCCGGGCGACACCGCGCCCGTGAACCAGCCCGCCAGGTTGGGATCGGTCGGCGGCGGCGCGTCGACCCAGCCCTCCGCGTCGAGGCCGACCTGCGTCACCGGGGCGTCCACCCGGATCGCCGGGATCCGCACCCGCTCCACCAGCGAGAACGGCAGCGGCTGCGGCACCGTCGACTTCGCCCACTGGGGCGCACGGCTGTCCGCGGCGGCGGCCGACGCGGGCTGTGGGGGACCGATGTCGAATTCCCCCGAACCGTTTCTGATCAGCGCGAGACCGGTGAGCAGCACCAGCGCCATCACGCCCCACGGCGCACGCTTTCTCGGCTGCTCCTCCTCTTCGAGCCCTGCGTTGGACATTCGCTCATCCCCTCTGGACGTGGCGGCGAGACCCGTCCGTTGCGCGTACGGAAACGCTAAGTCGACCTCGGTCGCACAGCGACGGGGCGAGGGCGAACGGGTGGCGCCCGCAGCACCCGCCGAGCGGTCCGGTGAGCCATCCGAGTTGCCGGTCACAGGAAATTTCTGACGGTCCGTGACCTGCGGCAATATCGGCTTGTACGGAATTCCTTCGGTGTGTCGGCTCACCAGGACGGCCGATTCCCGAAATGCGGCTGTGCGCACGGCATCTGAGGGTTCGTCTGGGAGGCGTTCTCGCCGAAATTCCCGGGGACCGTTCCCCGGGGACGCCTTCCGCGGAGGATTTCCATGCGTACCACCCGTGCCCTGGCCGTGTCCGCCGTCGCGGTCGCCGCCCTCGGTGTCGCCGCCCCCGCCGCGTCCGCCTGGACGGACCCGTCAGGTCTCTCCGCCTCGCCCAGCGTCATCCCGCGAGGAGGCCAGCTGACCATCTCGGTCACGGGGACCAAGTGCCAGACGAACAGCACCGCCACGTCCGACGCCTTCGGCACGGTGAACCTCGTGAACAAGGGGGGCGAGCAGGCCGGCGCGGACGCCACGGTGCACAGCGACGCCGCTCCCGGCGCGCACGACATCACCGTGAACTGCCAGGGCGCGATGCTGACCAGGCCGGCCGCGTTCACCGTCATCCACGGCGGCGTCCGCGGTGGTCTCGGCGGCTCCAGCGAGACCGGCGCCACCTCCACCGACATGGCGATCGGCGGGGCGCTCGTCGCCTCTGCGCTGATCGGTGGCGGCGTGTTCTGGATGCGGCGCCGCTCGGAGGGCCGGGCGTAACCGCGGGAGCGCACAGGCGGCGGGCCCCGACCTCCCCTTCGCGGGGTCCGCGGCGCACGTGAAAGGGCCGGTGCCCCGAAGACCTGTCGGTCTCCGGGGCACCGGCCCGTTCGCGCCCGCGTCAGCCGGCGTCGTCGCCGGTGCGGCGCCGGGAGAAGTAGTACGCGGTGCCGAGCGCGCCCGTGATCAGGGCCGCGCCCAGACCGATCTCCTGGAGGTCGAAGCCGCCGAGGCTGCCGCCGATGCCGGCCTTGACGCCGCGATGGACGGGTGGGGGTGTCGGCTCGACCGGTCTGCCGCCCGCGATCGTGAGATCGATGGTGCGGGTCGAGCCGCCCGAGCAGGAGAACGTCACGGAGTACATGGCGCCCTGTTTGGCGTCCCAGTCGACGGTGGCCGTCTTCTGGCCCGAGCCGCTGCCGATCGTGACGCTGTCGAAGATGCCCGCGGACACCTTCGTCTCGCGGGAGCAGCCGCTCGCGTAGAGGGTCACCTGGCCGCCCGCGGCGATCGTCGTGGGCGAGACGCTGACCTGGAACGGGTCGGAGTCGTTCGCCATGGCGGAGGGCGCGGCGAGGGTGAGTGCGGTGAGACCGAGGACGGTCGCGGAAGCGGCGCGTATCGCGTGCATGGGTATTCCTCCGGGTCCACGAGGAGCAGCTGCGGACCGGTTCCGCTCGCTGGGGACAAGCACCTCGATGCCCGAAACGCTAGGTACACCCCCGGACGGCCGCGATCGGTGTCGGGCGAACGGGGCACATGCTTGGGCCGGTCAGGGGACGTCGTGGCGCGTCGGCGGCCCGGCGGACCCCGCGCCGTGCCAGATGTGCGGACCGGCGCCGCGCCACTCGACGAGGTGCGGATCGTCCAGCGTCAGGTCCGCCGCGCCGAGCCCGGCGCGGCGCAGCAGCTCCGTCAGGTCCTGATCGCTGTGGGCGAGCCCGACGGCCCGCCCGCGCACGGTCACGTGCCGCCCGCCCTCGGGAGCGGGCGGCTGGACGACGATCGGGGCCTGCCATGGGGTCATGCCCTCAGGGTGCTCCATCCCGGGTCAGGTCGCTCCCGGAAACAGCATCAGGAACGGTTCGGCGGTGGCCGCGACGCCCCGGCTGTAGGGCGCGTCGAAGTCCCAGATCAGGAAGAGCAGGAAGGCGATGAGCGCGGAGAACAGCCCGGCGAGGATCAGCTCGCGCGGAGTCCGTCTGATCTGCAGCGCGAAGATCATGCCGATGGTGACCAGACCGCCCACGATCAGGCCGAACCAGACGACGCCCGGCATGGTGGCGCCGGTGGAGTCGGCGCGGGCGTTGCGGGCGTCGTCGGCGGCGGTCACCTGGTCCAGGAGCGGCTGGTAGGCCTGCGCCTGGAAGTCGTTGCGCGGCTTGAAGTCGGTGACGTCGTGGCGCACCTTGTCGAGCAGCCGGGTGCCCTCGTCGGTGAGCTCGCCCTTGCTGCGCATCGCGTGCCACTCGGTGGTCACGACATGGCTGACATACGTGTCGACATCCGCCCGGATCGTGTCCCGGACGTCCGCCGGGTAGACCCGGACCCGTTCGTGGACCTCGTGCAGGGCCTGTGCCTCGTTGCGCACGTGGTCCTGGGCCGCGCTGCGGGCCTCCCAGACGCCCGCGATGGCCAGACCGAGGACGATCGCGTAGACCACGCCGATCATCATCGTCATGTACTCGATGACGTCCGGGGTCTCCGACGGGTCGTCGTCCTCCCCGATTCTTCGCTGCTGCAGCACCTGGACGACGAGCACGACAGCGCACACGGCGACCATGGCGAGAGCGAGAACAAGCCATTCCGACATCGGTTTCTCCACGAAGGTTCAGCGGGGGCGCAGCGCGGCGACCGCGAGCACCGCGGGTGCGGTGATGAGCAGGGTGAGCGTGACGAGGG
>NZ_JAMOLN010000155.1 GCF_024448165.1 Streptomyces longispororuber | reverse complement strand
GCTGGCCCTGCGGGTACTCGCCGTCGCGGCGGAAGCTCTCGGTCATGACACCCAGCCTGTGGCGCGTACATGAGAGCCGCCTGAGCGTGCCCTGAGAGTCCCGGCAGAACCCTGTTTGCCCGAAATAAAGACGGCACCGGGAAACGGCCGGTTGCGTCCGGGTGAGGTTCCGGAGGGGGCTGGGACAACACTCTTCGGGCTGGTGTGAACAGGGCGCAGCACGGGGCTTCGCGGGCCTACGATCCCCGCGCCCGATGGGCATCACCACACGATCTTCACGACATCAGGAGTCCTGAGTGATACCTGCCCTGCGCGACCGCTGGAGACGCCCCGTCACGGCGTTGCCCGCGGCCGCTCTCGCGCTGGCGCTGTCCTGCGCCGGCGCCCTGGTGGCGGCCGAGCCCGCCGCCGCCTCCGACACCCCGCCCGGGCTGCCGGACGCGAGTGCCGCCCAGGCCGTGAACCCGGCCCCCGCCGCCTCCGACGCCGTCCTGCGCGAGCGGGTCGTCGAGGCGGCCAGGTCCCAGGCCAAGCCTGGGACGAAGGCGCCCAGGGCGACCCCGTTCATCATCGGCGGCACCGAGACGACCGTGTCGTCGGCGCCGTGGATGGTCCAGCTCTCGTACTACGACGAGGCGGCCGGCAGCGGCTACTTCTGCGGCGGCACCCTCGTCGCCCCGAACAAGGTGCTCACCGCCGCGCACTGCGTCGCCGGTCTCGACTGGGCGAAGAACGGCGCCGTCGTGGCCGGTGCCACCGGCCTGCTCGACGACACGAACGGCACCGTCGCGGGCGTCTGGCGCCAGTGGAACCACCCGCGCTACGACGACGCGACCGTGCAGCACGACATCGCGGTCCTGACGCTCGACCGCCCGCTGGAACAGCAGTGGACCAAGCTGGTCCAGAGCAACGACACCGCCTCCTACAAGGCCGGCACCTCCGCCACCGTCTACGGCTGGGGCCTGACCTCGGGCGCCGACGGCGCCGACCTCTCGGCGACCCTGCGCAAGGCGACCCTGCCGCTGGTCTCCGACGCCACCTGCAACAGCGCGATGCAGTCGGTGCTCGGCAAGGACGAGTTCATCGAGGGCTCGATGTTCTGCGCCGGCACGCCGGCGAGCGGCACCGACGAGGGCACCACGAGCCCCTGCAACGGCGACTCGGGCGGCCCGGTGGTCGTCGGTGGCCGGGTCGTCGGCATCGTCTCCTGGGGTGTGGCCGGCTGCACCGCGAAGGGCGCCTACCCGGTCTTCACCAAGGTGTCCTCGTACGTCTGGGCGGCCCAGCCGCGCATCGACGACACGGACCTCAGCTTCGACGGCCGCGCGGACGTCCTGGAGCGCACGCCGTCGGGCGGCCTGTTCGAGCAGGACAGCAAGGGCACCTCGCTCGCCCAGCGCGCCTACCAGGGCAACGGCTGGCAGAGCACCGGCTGGGCCCTCCAGGCCGACCTGGACCGCGACTTCTACCAGGACCTGATCATCCGCGACACCGCCGACGGCAAGCTGTACCGCAGCTACTTCGACCACGCCGCGGGCGACTTCGCGTGGATGCAGATCGGCTCGGTGTGGGGCGGCTACAGGTCGTACGCGATCCCCGGTGACCTGACCGGCGACTCGCGCCCCGACCTGGTCGCGGTGGACGCCGACGGCTCGACGTACCTCTACCCGGGCAAGGGCACCGGCGAGTTCTACGGCAAGGTCAAGATCGTCGACAAGTCCTGGAAGGGCGTCAAGGTCTTCGGCCGCGGCGACCTGACCGGCGACGGCAAGGCCGACCTGCTGGTCCGCAACGGCTCCGGGGTCCTGTACCTCTACCGGGGCACGCAGGTCGAGCACACCCCGTTCGCGGCGCGCATCCAGGCGCGCACGGGCTGGAACTTCACCTCGTACGTGACGAACGGCGACGTGACCGGTGACGGCATCGCCGACGTGCTGGCCCGGGACTCGGGCGGCACGCTCTGGCTCTACCCCGGCACCAACAAGGCGTCCAGCGACCTCTTCGGCTCCCGCAAGAGCCTGGGCACCGGCTTCAACCAGTACAACCTGCTGTTCTGAGCGACCCGGTCCTGGGGCTGTGCCCGATCGTCAGGCGCAGCCGCAGGACTGGCGGACGACCAGCCGGGACGGGAACAGCTTCAGCCGCTCGCGCCGCGACCCGGCCACCCGCAGCGAGTCGTCGAGGACCAGGTCCACCGCGGCCCGCGCCATCGCCGAGCGGTCCGAGGCGACGGTGGTCAGCGGCGGATCGGTGAGCCCCGCCTCCTTCACGTCGTCGAACCCGGCCACGGCCAGCTCGCCCGGCACGTCGATGCGCAGCTCGCGGGCGGCCCGCAGCACGCCGATGGCCTGGTCGTCGGTGGAGCAGAAGATGGCCGGCGGCCGGTCCGGTCCGGCCAGCAGGCCGAGCGCCACCTGGTACGCGTCGTAGCGGTTGTACGGCGCCTCGAAGAGCCGGCCCTCCGTGGAGCGGCCCGCCTCGTGCATCGCGCGGCGCCAGCCCTCGACGTGGTCGGAGACCGGGTCGCCGACGGACGGGGTCTCGGCGGTGCCGCCGAGACAGGCCACGTACTCGTTGCCGTGCTCCAGGAGGTGGCGGGTGGCGAGCTGGGCGCCGCCGACGTCGTCCGTGACGACGGCGACGTCGTCGATGGACTCGGGGCGCTCGTGCAGCAGGACGACGCGGGCGTCCCAGGCCTCGATCTCGGCGGCCGCCAGGTCGTTGAACCCGTGCGAGACGAGGATGAGGCCGGAGACCCGCATGCCGAGGAACGCGCGCAGATAGTGCACCTCGCGGTCGCCGACGTAGTCGGAGTTGCCGACGAGGACCATCTTTCCGCGCTCGTTCGCCGCCTGCTCCACCGCGTGCGCCATCTCCGCGAAGAACGGCTGGCGCGCGTCCGGCACGATCATGCCTATGAGGTCGGTGCGCCGCGACGCCATCGCCTGGGCGACCCGGTCGGGCCGGTACCCCAGCTCCTTGATCGCGGCGAGCACGCGCTCGCGCGTGGCCGGGGCGACCGGCCGGGGTCCGTTGTTGATCACGTAGGACACGACGGCGGTCGAAGTACCCGCCAGTCGCGCAACGTCGTCCCGAGTCACCTTGGCCACGCGCGGAGTCTACGCGGATGGACCTGCTGATGGCAGGGCGTGAAGACCCTTCCTAGGGCTCTGCCGTGACGGTCCGGGCGCCCGCCCCGACCGGGCTGTCCGCTTCGTCCGGCTTGGGGGTGGCGGCCTTCTCCGTCTTGTCCGCCTTGGTGGCGTTCTTGTCGGCGCCCTTCTCCGGCTTCTCCGGTGTGACGAAGCGGTAGCCGACGTTGCGCACGGTGCCGATCAGCGACTCGTGCTCGGGGCCGAGCTTGGCCCGCAGCCGCCGTACGTGCACGTCCACGGTCCGCGTACCACCGAAGTAGTCGTAGCCCCAGACCTCCTGGAGCAGCTGGGCGCGGGTGAAGACCCGGCCCGGGTGCTGCGCCAGGTACTTGAGGAGCTCGAACTCCTTGAAGGTCAGGTCGAGGACCCGGCCCTTGAGCTTCGCGCTGTACGTCGCCTCGTCGACCGACAGGTCGCCGTTGCGGATCTCCATGGGGGAGTCGTCGGCGACGATCTGCTGGCGGCCCATCGCGAGGCGCAGGCGCGCCTCGACCTCGGCCGGACCCGCGGTGTCGAGGAGGACGTCGTCGATGCCCCAGTCGGCGGTGACGGCGGCGAGGCCGCCCTCGGTCACGACGAGCACCAGCGGACAGCCGGGTCCGGTGGAGCGGAGCAGCTGACAGAGGCTGCGGACCTGCGGGAGGTCGCGGCGGCCGTCGATGAGGATGACATCGGCGCCCGGAGTGTCGACGAGGGCGGGGCCCTCCGCGGGTGCCACTCGCACGTTGTGCAGCAGCAGGCCGAGAGCGGGGAGCACCTCCGTCGACGGCTGGAGGGCGTTGGTGAGGAGCAGCAGAGAGCTCATCGGTCCCCACCTGCCCGGGTCGTCATACATTCGTGCACGGTTCGCTCGCCCATAACGTCTGGTTCCTCCTCGGTCCCTGCGAGGACGTTTGCGGCACTGCTTCGTACTGCTGGGTGGTGCTGTGGTCGGGCCCGCGCCCCGGGCCCGTGCGCCTTCGTATACAACGATCCTGAAAGCACAAAAGGACCCGGGGGCTGCATTGCCCGAGTCCTCTGCCCAGCAGAATAGCCCACATGAGTTGGGGTCCGGCAGGTGACGAGAGCGGATCTTCTGTGCAGCCGATCACTGAACGACCACGGCGCGTGGTCCTGCGTACGCAGGACGGAGTCGCCGTCGACGCCTTCCACGAGCCCGGTGACGGGCCTCCGGACGGCCCGGTGTTCGTGCTCGCGCACGGTTTCACCGGCGATCTGGAGCGGCCCCACGTACGGCGCGCCGCGCGGGCGTTCGCCCAGCGTGGCGCCGTGGTCACGTTCTCCTTCCGGGGGCACGGACGGTCCGGCGGACGGTCGACCGTCGGCGACCGGGAGGTGCTGGATCTCGCGGCGGCCGTCGAGTGGGCGCGCTCGCTCGGGCACGCGCGCGTGGTGACGGTCGGGTTTTCGATGGGTGGTTCCGTGGTGCTGCGGCACGCGGCGTCGCACAGGGGGCGCACGGAAGCGCGCACCGACGCCGTCGTCGCGGTCAGCGCGCCCGCGCGGTGGTTCTACCGGGGGACGGCCCCGATGCGGCGGCTCCACTGGGTCGTGACGCGCCGGTCGGGCCGGATGGTGGGCCGGATCGGGCTGCGGACCCGTATCCATCCGCACGACTGGGACCCGGTCCCGCTCTCACCGGTCGAGTCGGTCCCGCTGATCGCGCCGACCCCGCTGCTCGTGGTGCACGGCGACCGCGACCCGTACTTCCCCGTCGACCACCCGCGGATGCTGGCCGCGGCGGCGGACGGCGGGGCCGAGCTGTGGCTGGAGCCCGGGATGGGGCACGCGGAACACGCGGCGAGCGACGAGCTGCTCGACCGGATCGGGGAGTGGGGCTCGGCGGCGGTTGCCGCACAATAGGACGCCGCACCACTGAGAGGAGTCGGGAGCATGGCTCACGGCACGATCCGCTACTGGGCGGCGGCCAAGGCGGCCGCCGGCGTCGCGGAGGAACCGTACGACGCCGACACCCTGGCCGCGGCCCTGGACGGAGTCCGCGCGCGACACCCCGGGGACCTGGTCCGTGTCCTGCAGCGTTCCTCGTTCCTGATCGACGGCGACCCCGTCGGGACGCGCGGTCATGAGACCGTACGGCTTGCCGAGGGCGGCACGGTCGAGGTGCTCCCGCCGTTCGCAGGAGGGTGACCCCCCGATGAGCAACAACCAGCAGTACCCGCAGTACGACCAGTACGGGCAGCCCCTGTACGGCGACCAGCAGCAGGGGCCGCAGCAGTCGTACGGAGAGCAGCAGCAGTACGCGCAGCAGCAGTACGGACAGCAGCAGTCGTACGGACAGCAGCAGTCGTACGGGCAGCAGCAGGGGCAGCAGCAGTACGCGCAGCCCCAGCCCCCGTACGAGGCCGAGCCGACGCAGCAGTGGCAGGGCCAGACCTGGGACACCCAGGTGCAGCCCGCTCCGCTGCCCCAGCAGGGCTACGACCACGGCGCCGCGCAGCAGCAGGCGGCCTGGTCCTACGACGGACCGGCCGAGCCGGCCAGGACCCCGGCCCCCGAGCCCGCTCCCGTACCCGCCCCGGCCCCCGCCGCAGGTGCCGAGCCCGGCTACGGCCCGGCCACCACCACCGGCAACACCCGGGTCACCGACGCCCAGCGGGCCCGCGCCGAGGGCCGGTCCCCGATCATCGAGCCGGGCATCCAGCCGGCGGCGCTCACGGCGGTCCTCGGCCTGCTGCTCGCGGGCGGCGCGGCCGTCGGCTCGTACGCACTGCTCGTCCCGCTGCTGATCCTCCAGGCGGTCACGGCCGCGGGCTGGTTCCGGCTCAACGGCATGTGGCCCGCCCGGCAGGGCATCGCGCTCGCGTTCCTGGGCGGCGTGGTGGCGGACGTCGCGCTGCTCGCGGCCGGCCGGGAGCACGGGCCCGCGGCGATCCTCGGCACGCTCGGCGTCTGGGTGCTGCTCACGCTGGTCCTCCAGCTCCGCTCGCACGCGGAGCCGGACGAGCGGATGTACGGCCTGATGGCGACCGTCACCTCGGCGGCCCTCGCCATCGTCGCCGCCGGTCACCTCGCGGCCGAGCCGGACGCGGTGGCGGTCGGGGCGGTCGCCGTGGCCGTCGCGATCGTGGCCCGCGCGCTGCCGCTGCCGACGATCGCCTCCGTCGTCGTGGCCCTGCTGGCGGGTGCCGGTGCGGGGATCGCGGTCGGCGGCCTCACCGACCTGGGCACGGACGGCGCGCTGCTCGGTCTCGGCGCCGCGGTGTGCGCGCTGATCGGCCACCGGGCGGCGTCGTACGACTACCCGTCCCGCTTCGTCCACATGACGGCGGGCGTGGCCCTGCCGCTGGCCGCGGCGGCCCCGGCCGTCTACGTCCTGGGCCGCGCGCTGACCTGATGTCCCGTCCCTGATCGACAACTTGGGAACAACTGAGCGGATCCCCGCATCCCGTGCCCGCGGCCACGTAGCCTCGCGGTCAGGACACCGGACGTGGGGGAGCCTCAAGGCAATGCGCGCACTGCGAATACTGCTGATCGTCGTCGTCATCCTCGGCGGCCTCTTCGTGATCGCCGACCGGATCGCGGTCAACCTCGCCGAGGACAAGGCCGCCGACAAGGTGCGCACCAGCGAGGGCCTGGCCAGTGCGCCCGACGTGTCCATCAAGGGCTTCCCGTTCCTGACCCAGGTGGCCGGCGGCACCCTCGACGACGTCGAGATCGGCATCAAGGACTACGAGGCGAAGAGCGGCGGCGACAGCATCCGCATCGCCGACCTGACCGCCGAGATGCACGGCGTGAAGTTCAACAGCAGCTTCAGCTCCGCCACCGCCGAGTCGGCCACGGGCACGGCCCGGATCTCCTACGACGAGCTCCTCAAGGCCGTGCGCAAGCAGGACCCGGCCCCGGTCGCGCCCGGGGTGACGGCGAAGATCAGCGGGCTCGCGTACGGCGGCGGCGACCGGATCAAGGTCACGATCGACTTCAAGACGCCGCTCGGCACCCTGCGCCCGACCGTGCTCAGCGCCGTCAAGGTCACCGACGGCAAGGTCTCGGCGCGCGCCGACAGCCTCCCGAAGGTGGGCGCGTTCGACCTGGCCGAGGGCCGGATCCGCGCCGTCACCGACTTCCAGCAGGCGATCGACGACCTGCCCGCCGGGATCGAGCTGGACAAGGTGGAGGCCGTCAAGGACGGCGTAGAGATCTCGGTGACGGGTTCGGACCTCGACCTCGTCGGGTAGACACTCCGCAGCGGCGTCCGTCCGTACTTCGAGACGGGCTCGTCCGCACAGCAGGAGAAGGCGGCGCCGCAAGGGCTCCGGGGCCCTCCCGGGGTCCTTCTGGCGGGTGATCGTTCTCAGGATGCGGACGATCCTGTCTCAGGATTCGACACGCCGGTGACACGGTCGCGGGTGCGTCCTTACGATCGGACCCATGAAGCGACAGGCGGATCTCACGAAGCGGCGGGCAGTAGACCTGTGCCGCGTCGCCGCCATGCTCTGTCGCACCTTCTGAGCGGGGCCGTGGCCGCGACGGCCGACCCCCGCTTCCCCAGGACCCCTTGAGCTCGACTCGGGGCCACCCGTGCATCCCCGCACACTCCCGTTCCGCATGCCCCCGCAACTGCCCCGGAGGAACACAGCATGAGCCGCAGCGACGTCCTGGTAGACGCCGACTGGGTCGAGGCCAACCTCGACAACGACAGCGTGGCGATCGTCGAGGTCGACGAGGACACGTCCGCGTACGACAAGAACCACATCAAGAACGCGATCCGCATCGACTGGACCCAGGACCTCCAGGACCCGGTCCGCCGTGACTTCATCGACCAGGCCGGCTTCGAGGAGCTGCTGTCGAAGAAGGGCATCGCCAACGACACCACCGTCGTCCTCTACGGCGGCAACAACAACTGGTTCGCCTCCTACGCGTACTGGTACTTCAAGCTCTACGGCCACCAGGACGTGAAGCTCCTCGACGGCGGCCGCAAGAAGTGGGAGCTCGACTCCCGCGACCTGGTCGACGGCGACAAGGTCCCGAACCGCCCGGCCACCCAGTACAAGGCCAAGCCGCAGGACACCTCGATCCGCGCCTTCCGCGACGACGTCGTGAACGCGATCGGCAACCAGAACCTGGTCGACGTGCGCTCGCCCGACGAGTTCTCCGGCAAGCTGCTCGCCCCGGCCCACCTCCCGCAGGAGCAGTCGCAGCGTCCGGGCCACGTCCCGTCCGCGCGCAACATCCCGTGGTCGAAGAACGCCAACGACGACGGCACCTTCAAGTCGGACGACGACCTCAAGGCGCTGTACGCCGACGAGCAGGTCGACCTGGCCAAGGACTCCATCGCCTACTGCCGCATCGGTGAGCGCTCGGCGCTCACCTGGTTCGTGCTGCACGAGCTGCTCGGCGTCGAGAACGTCAAGAACTACGACGGCTCGTGGACCGAGTACGGCTCGCTGGTCGGCGTGCCGATCGAACTCGGCGCCAACAAGTAAGCAACCGCCCGTTTTCCTCTAGGTTCCTCTAGGAGTTTCAGCATGTGTGGAGCGAAGGCCGGCGGCCCCGACGCCTCGACGATCAAGCCCGGCGAGACCACCATCCAGGGTCAGGTCACGCGTGACGGCGAGCCGGTGACGGGCTACGTCCGTCTCCTGGACTCGACCGGCGAGTTCACCGCCGAGGTCCCCACCTCGGCCACGGGCCAGTTCCGCTTCTACGCGGCCGAGGGCACGTGGACGCTGCGCGCCCTGGTCCCGGGCGGCACGGCGGACCGCACGGTCGTCGCCCAGACGGGCGGGCTCGCGGAGGTCGCGATCGCCGTGTGACGGCGGCGCCGCGACGCGCACAGAACGGCTGAAGGGCCGCACCCCCGGGGGTTGGACGCCACTGGTACGGGGTGCGGTCCTTCGGCTTACGCTGGAGGTATGTACGCGCGGCGAAAGCATCTGTACTTCGCCATGATGGGCGTCTGCATCGCCCTCTTCGTCCTGGCGTGGGGCGTCGTACGCCTCTGGTCCGTCCCCGCCGCCGTGGCCATGTGCGTCGTCGCCATGGTCATCCCGCCGGTCGCCGCCATCGTCGCGAACCGGCGCGGCCCCGACGACCGCTGGTGGGACGACCCGTCGGGGGACAGCACGTCCGACGAGTGGTGGGACGAACTGGACGGGAAGAAGCGCCCCCGCTGATCCGCTCGGGTCTGCGCTGATCTCCGCCGATCTGCGGCGATCTGCGTCCGCCGAGTCCCCATCGTGACCAACTTCCTTGCAACCTACAGAGGTTGTTGTGGGTCTCCTGTGCGCGCGGATACGGAATCCGCGCTTCGAGTTCCGTGGGGGGACCCGTTGGATCACGTGCAGCAAGCACTCACCGCACCAGAGCCACCTCCTGAGAGACCCGGCCGGCCCCGCCGCCGCGGCCGCACCACCCTGCTGATCGCCTGCGCCGCCGTACTCGGCGCCGTCGCGGGCGTCTGCACCGGATACGTCGTACAGGCGGGTCGGGAGCCGGATGCGCTGCCGCCGCTGGCGCAGCAGAGCGTGGCACGGGCCAAGAGCGGCAAGGCCCCCGAGCCGCTCTCCGCCACCCGCGACCACCGCGTCCGCACCGACGGCGACCTGCGCAAACTGCTCGTCCAGCGCCCCGCGGGCACGCAGAAGGCGGACTCCGCGCAGGGCTGGCTCGACCAGTACGGCTACGCGAACTACTACGAAGAGCCGGACGAGATGTTCGCCGACCTCTCCGCATCCCGGTTCCGGCGGGCCGCGCTGTCCGCCTGGGAGAAGGGGCAGTCCGCGACCGAGGTCCACCTCATCCAGTTCCGGGACGCCGAGGGCCTCGGCTCCCGCGACTTCCTCAGCGGCCAGCAGGGCTACATGCCCCAGAATGCCTGGGCGGGCACCTTGGGCGAGCCGATCCCGGGCAGCGCCGACGGCCGCGTCTACGTCTTCGAGAAGCCGCGCACCAAGGCCGGCTACCTGCCGATGTACCAGGCCAGGGCGCTCGCCGCGCGCGGCGACATCGTCATGGACGTATGGCTCTACGACACCAAGCCGATCCCGAAGAAGACCGCGATGGATCTCGCCGAGCGGCAGTTGGAGCGCCTGTGAGCGACCAGTTCCCGCCCCCGCCCCTGGCCCCGGACGTCACGGAACCCGTGGCGCCGCGCCGGCCCCGGCGGTGGCCCGCCGTCGTCGTGGCCGGCGCGGTCGTGCTCGCCGTCGCGGGCGCCGCAGCCGTCACCGTCATGAAGGTGGACGACGCCGACCGCACGGTCACCACCTCCGTGTGGGGCGCGCCGAAGACGGCGAAGCAGCACGCCGGCGACGGCTCGCGCCCGTCCGATCTCCGCTCGCGGCTGCTGCCGATGCCCGACCGCTACGTCCCGGGCCCCGACATCGACGAGTTCGGCAACGACAAGGCCATCGGCGGCAAGGAGGCCGTGGCGCGGCTCAAGAAGAGCGCCGACGACCTCCCGGCCCGCCAGCGCGACGCCCAGCGCCGCTCCATCGACAAGCTCAAGCTCAAGGGCCTGGCGATGCGCAGCTACTCCGCGGAGGACACCGACCTCGTCGTCGAGATCCAGCTCTCCCAGATGCAGAACCGGCAGGCGGGCCGCGACCTCAAGGCGTTCAGGACGGAGTTCCTGCGCTCGCTCGGCGTCTTCACCAAGGGCCCGCGGATCAAGGGACACCGCAACGCGGACTGCTTCCTCGCGCCCCGCGACAGCGACACGAAGCTCGACCTGCTGATGTGCAGCGCGTACGAGGACGACCTGCTGGTGTCCGTCACGGCCACCGGCCCCAAGTCGATCGACAGCAAGGCCGTCGCCGCACTGCTGGCCCGGCAGCTCGACCACATCTCGTCGAGGGGAGAAGCGGTATGACCCAGCAGCAGCCCGAGACGCAGCCCGCCCCGCTGCCGCCGCAGGCACCGCCGCCGTACCCGTACGCCCCGCCCGGGCAGCCGCCCCTGCCCGCGCCCCTGGCCGCGCCCGTACGGAAGGACCGCCGGGTGCTGCGGGCCGTGCTGCGCTGGACCGCGGCCGTCGTCGTGTTCGGCGTGGTCGGTGCCGGCGTCGCGTACGGCGTCACCGAGCAGAAGCGCGGCGACCTGCCGGGCCTCGCCACCGAGGGCGACGGGCGGTGGGAGTACCCGACGATCGAGAAGCCGCCGCTGCCCTCCGGCGCCCCGGACCCGTTCGCCGAGGAGAACACCCGCGAGGAGCACTTCGCCGACCTGCGGCAACTCGTCCTGCCGGCGCCGAAGGGCGCCACGGCGGACAAGAAGCTCGCGGGCGACGACGGCTGGCTGCCCACCGCCACCTATCTGGACGCGTACGCCAAGGACTCCCGCGGCGATCTGCGCTCGTCCCTGAAGGAGGGCGGCCTGCGCCAGATCGCCGCCCGCGGCTGGACCATGCCCGACGGCACGCACACCCGGGTCTACCTGCTGCGCTTCAACACCGCCGCGTTCGCCCGCGAGCACCTGAACGCCGTCACGGACAACGGCGCCACGCTGGTGGGCGCGGCGAACGTGGAGGAGAGCTACGGGTGGTCGGCCAAGGGGAGCAAGGTCCGGTTCACCTCCCTGCACGTCTACGACGAGCAGAAGCCGTACGGCGCGGAACAGCTGCGACAGGGCTACGTCCAGGCCGGTGACGTGCTCGCCCTCGTCGTCCAGTCCGGCCGGGGGACCACGCCGAAGATCCCGTTCCAGCAGACGGTCGTCCTGCAGAACCAGCTCCTCGGCTGATCGGGAGCGACCTCGCCGAGAGCGCCGGGCCCCACCCGACTAGAGTGGGGCCCGGCTCTGTATCCGCATAGTTCCGCTCGTGCCGCTCACCGAGGAGCATCTGCCGTGACCGTCTTCTTCGAAGCCCTCCTTGTCCTGGTCTGCGTCGGCGTTCTCGCCTTCGCCGGTCTGACCGTGAAGAAGCTGTACCAGGGCCAGCGCTGACCTCCACCTGATTGAGCACCCCATGATCCAGATCCCGTCGGACCTGCACCCCGACCTCGTTCCCCTCGCCTTCCTCCTCGGCAACTGGGCGGGCGCCGGCGTCACCGACTTCCCGGGCGCCGAGAAGGCCAACTTCGGTCAGGAGGTCTCCTTCACCCACGACGGGCGGGACTTCCTGGAGTACCACTCGCACACCTGGGTCCTCGACCAGGACGGCAACAAGGTCAAGCCGCTCGAGTCCGAGTCCGGCTACTGGCGCGTCGGCAAGGACCGCAAGGTCGAGGTCGTCATGGTCCGCGACGACGGCGTCGTCGAGGTCTGGTACGGCGAGCTGGCCGACAAGAAGCCGCAGATCGACCTGGCGACGGACGCGGTGGCCCGCACGGCGGCCTCCGGCCCGTACAGCGGTGGCAAGCGGCTCTACGGCTACGTGAAGAGCGACCTCATGTGGGTCGGCGAGAAGCAGACCCCCGAGGTCCCGCTGCGCCCCTACATGTCGGCCCAGCTCAAGAAGGTCGTCTCCCCGGAGGAGGTCGCCGAGATGGCGCGCAACCTCCCGGAGCTGCCCGACGACGGCATCGCCTTCTTCAAGTAGGCACCACGCCGACTGGGCCTAGACTCGTGGGTGTGGTGAGCACCGACTGGAAGAGCGACCTGAGGCAGCGCGGCTACCGGCTGACGCCGCAGCGCCAGCTTGTCCTGGAAGCCGTGGACACCCTGGAGCACGCGACCCCCGACGACATCCTGTGCGAAGTGCGCAGGACGGCGTCGGGGGTCAATATTTCCACGGTCTACCGGACCCTAGAGCTCCTGGAGGAGCTCGGGCTCGTCAGCCACGCGCACCTCGGCCACGGCGCCCCCACGTACCACCTCGCCGACCGGCACCACCACATCCACCTGGTGTGCCGGGACTGCACGAGCGTCATCGAGGCCGATGTCGACGTGGCCCGCGAGTTCACCGACAAGCTGCGCGCCGAGTTCGGCTTCGACACCGATCTGAAGCACTTCGCGATCTTCGGCCGTTGTGCGGACTGCACGGCGGAGAAGGAGCGGGCCCAGGAGCAGACGCAGGAGCAGACGCAGGAATAAGCGGGTCCGCCCGCTCGTCGTAGTGTGTGTGAACATGCAGCGACATTCACCGAGCAGCCCCCTGCTGACCCTGCCCGGCGCCGTCCCCGGCGAGGGCGTGGACGAAGGCGTCGCCGCCCACTACGGCGACCTGTTCCGCGAGCAGCGCTCCCTCGCCGACGGGACGGGCGTGGTCGACCTCTCGCACCGCGGCGTCATCACCGTCACCGGCGACGACCGGCTGAGCTGGCTGCACCTGCTGCTCACCCAGCACGTCAGCGATCTGCCGCCGGGGCAGGCGACCGAGGCGCTGGTCCTCTCCGCGAACGGCCACATCGAGCACGCCCTGTACCTCGTCGACGACGGCACGACGACCTGGGCGCACGTCGAGCCCGGCACCCAGGAGACGCTCCTGGCGTACCTGGAGTCGATGAAGTTCTTCTACCGCGTCGAAGCCGCCGACCGGACCGCGGACTTCGCCGTCGTGCACCTGCCCGCGGGATCCATCGCGCCCGTCCCGGACGGCGCCGCGGTGCGCGAGACGCCGTACGGCCGCGATCTGTTCCTGCCGCGCGGCGACCTGGAGGCGTACGCGAAGGAGCACGGCCCCGCGGTCGGCCTGCTCGCCTACGAGGCGCTGCGCGTCGAGCAGCACCGGCCGCGGCTCGGCCTGGAGACCGACCACCGCACCATCCCGCACGAGCTGGGCTGGATCGGCTCGGCCGTGCACCTCCAGAAGGGCTGCTACCGCGGGCAGGAGACCGTCGCCCGCGTGCAGAACCTGGGCAAGCCGCCGCGCCGCCTCGTCTTCCTCCACCTCGACGGCAGCGAGGTGCACCTGCCGCCGCACGGCGCCGAGATCCGGCTCGCCGCGGACGGGCCCGAGGGCCGCAAGATCGGTTTCGTCACGACGTCCGTGCGCCACCACGAGCTCGGCCCGATCGCGCTCGCACTGGTGAAGCGGAACGTGCCGCTCGACGCGGAGCTGATCGCCGAGACGACGGCGGCGGCGCAGGAAGTGGTCGTCGAGCCCTGAGCTCACATCTCCAGCAGCACCGTGAACGGGCCGTCGTTCGTCAGGGACACCCGCATCTGTGCCCCGAACCGGCCCGTCGCCACGGTCGCGCCGAGCGCCCGCAGCTGGGCCACGACCTCGTCGACCAGCGGCTCGGCGACCTCGCCGGGCGCGGCCGCGTTCCAGGTGGGGCGGCGGCCCTTGCGGGCGTCGCCGTACAGGGTGAACTGGCTGATCACGAGCAGCGGCGCGTCGATGTCGCTGCACGACTTCTCGTCGGTCAGCATCCGGATCGACCAGAGTTTGCGGGCCAGTTGGGCCGCCTTCTCCCTGGTGTCCTCGTGCGTCACCCCGACGAGGACGCACAGCCCCTCGCCCTTGATCTCGCCGACCGTCTCGTCCGCGACGACGACGCTCGCGCCGTCCACCCTCTGCACCACTGCACGCATACGGACATCATGCCGTGCCGCCCAGAGCGTGCTCCCGAACCCCCCATCCGGGGCCGATATGGGGCACTCGCGCACTAAGCGGCCACCAGGGGTGGCACCATGCTCACACACGGTGTGCCTTCGGTACGCCGGGTCGGTCCGGTCGAGGGGACGGGAAGCAGACCATGGATGCCCATGCCATGAGCCACACAGCGAGTACGGGGCTGCCGCCCGACGAGCCCGTGTCGCTGACACATACGGGCCGCGTCGCGCCGCTGGCCCGGCCGCCGGTCCAGCGCACCGACAGCCCCGAGCTGCCGCCGGCTCCCGCGCCCGACCTGACGGCCCTGCGCCTGCCCGAACTGCGCACGCTGCGCAGGGACTCGCAGCAGGACGAGGCCGATCTCAGTTACGTACGGCGGCTGTTGCAGGGCCGGATCGACATTCTGCGGGCGGAGCTGGGCGGGCGCCGTGACCCGGAGTCGCCGGTCGTGGACCGGCTCTCGGAGATCCTGCGGGACCAGCCGACGCGGAACCGGTCGTCGGCGCGGCACGTCACGCTCGGTACGCCGCACAGCGAGGAGTTCCGGGGGCTGGCCGCCGAGATGCTGGCCGAGGTCGAACTCTCCGATCTGGCGGCCCGTACGGACGAGGAGTTGCACGCGGCGATGGGGCGTCTCGTCCGGTACGAGCAGCAGGTCTCGCGGCGGCGTCAGCAGTTGCAGCGGGTGGCGGACGACTGCAGCGCGGAGATTGCGCGCCGCTACCGGGACGGTGAGGCGCAGGTCGCGGACCTGCTGGGCGGCACGCCGTAACTCCGCCCGTCCGCCGCCGACTGCCGGCCGGCGGTGCTTCTCGCGCAGTTCCCCGCGCCCCGTCAGGGACGCGGGGAACTGCGCGAGCAACCACGACGCACCCGCACCCGGCGAACGAACGGTCGCGACCACGGCGCGCAGCCGTGCTTCTCAGGGGCGCGGGGAACTGCGCGACCAGCCCCCACCGGGCGGCAGACGGGAATCCAGGCGACACCCGTGCCGGCCGCGCCTAGCGTGAGGGGATGAGTGACGTACGCCCCATCACCGACGACGACGGCGAGCTGAGCGGCTGGCTGCGGGCCCTGAACACCGGGTTCCTGCTCACCCCCAGCGTCTCGCCGGAGCGGCTGGCAAAAAGCCGCGCCCACTTCGACCTCACCCGCACCCGCGCAGCCTTCGCCCCGTCCGGAGACGGCGGCGGCAGCCGCCAGGTCGCCACCTTCCGCTCGTTCGCCCAGGACCTGAGCCTGCCCGGCGGCGCCACCGTCCCCACGGACGCCATCACGAACGTCACGGTCAGCCCCACGCACCGCCGCCGCGGCCTGCTCACCCGGATGATGGCCGCCGACCTGGCCGAGGCGAAAGAGCGCGGCGACGTCGCCGCCACGCTGATCGCCGCCGAGTACAACATCTACGGGCGGTACGGGTTCGGCCCCGCGACCACCACCACGCGCTGGGAGATCGACGTGCCGCGGGCCGGCGTCGACCCGCGCTGGTCGGGGCCGGACGACGGCGGCCGGATCGATCTGGCCGACCCCGACGAGGTCCGCAAGATCGGCCCCGAACTGCACGACCGGCTGCGCACCACGGTCGCGGGAGCCGTGTCGCGGGACGCGTACTGGTGGCAGTACAACACCGGCCAGTGGTCGACCCCCGAGGACACCTGGAGCGAGCCGTTCCACGCCGTGTACCGCGACGCGCGGGGCGAGGTGGCGGGCCTGGTCGCGTACACCTGCGACGACAAGTGGGGCGATGGCAAGCAGCCGGGCAACACGGCGAGCGTCCTGAAGCTGCTCGGTGCCACCCCGGCCGCCGAGCGGGCCCTGTGGCACTACCTGTGCGCGATCGACTGGGTCGCCACCGTCCGGTCCGGCGACCGCGCCCCGGACGACCTGCTGCCGCACCTGCTGCCCGACCCGCGGGCCGCCCGCGTCGTGACGCAGGCCGACTTCCTGTGGGTGCGGATCCTGGACGTCGTACGGGCCCTGGAGGCCCGCTCGTACGCGACGAGCGGGGAGCTCGTCCTGGAGGTGCACGACCGGGCCGGGCTCGCCGGCGGGCGGTTCCGGCTGGCGGCGGCGCCCGACGGCGCGGTCTGCGCGCCGAGCGCCGCGGCTCCCCAACTCACTCTCGACATCGGTGAGTTGGGGGCGCTCTGGCTGGGTGACGAGTCCGCGGTGCGGCTCGCCGCCCTGGGCCGGCTGGTGGAGGAAGAGGCGGGCGCCGCCGTCGTTGCCGACGCCCTGTTGCGTACGCCGCGGCGACCGTGGTGCCCCGACGTGTTCTGACGCGCCTGCGAGGTGCAGGACCGACCGGGCTCCCGGCTCCCCTCCGGAAGGGAGCCCGGTCAGCCGCTCTGGGCCAGCAGCATGACGAGGACGACGGCCCCGATGCCACTGATCATGGTGTTCTTCGCTTTGAGTCCGATGGAGAGCACGATGAAGGCGATGATGCCCATCGGCCCGTACTTCCACTGGATGAGCTGCTCGAATCCGATGGCGAGAGCGGCGATGAGGATGGCGAAGACCGGCATGGGGACTTACCTCCTTCGGGTCCGAGTGGTGACCAACTCTTCCGGCATCGCGGTGACGTAGACCAACCCGTGTGGTCGACGCCAACCCCCGAGGTTGTCCGACCATGTCGTCCAAGTTGGTCACCAACTCACTGGTACTTATCTCCGCTGAAGCGCGACTCATAACCACCTTCTTTTCAACTCCCCGAA
Organism: Streptomyces longispororuber; assembly: GCF_024448165.1. Classification (GTDB taxonomy): domain Bacteria; phylum Actinomycetota; class Actinomycetes; order Streptomycetales; family Streptomycetaceae; genus Streptomyces; species Streptomyces longispororuber_A. The sequence goes on along the minus strand of NZ_JAMOLN010000155.1, from coordinate 8,451 downwards.
GATGGCGGGAAGTTGTAGTGTTTGGTTGTGAGCCCGGAACATGCCTCCGTCAATGGACGGACCCGGCCGCAGCGGACGCAGTGGACGTACCGCGACGTGGCCGACGAGCTGCGCGCCCGGATCCGGTCCGGGCTGTTGAGTCCTGGCCAACGGATGCCCACCCAGGCTCAGTTGGCGGACGAGTTCGGCGTGGAGCGCTCAGCGGTGCGTCAAGCGCTGCGGATTCTCCAGTCCGAGCACCTGCTGGCCAACGTCTCGAAGGGCAGCCCCGCCACCGTCGCGGAGGATCCGGGGGCCGGGCCGATCGGGCCCGGCGCGCCCCCGCAGCCGACGATGGTCGCGCTCGCCCCACGCATCGCGGCAGCCTTCGCCCAGCAGGACGTGGAGATCGACGCCCTGTGTCTGACGGCGGTGTCGCTGACGCTCGCGATGGGTGAACCGTTGCGCCAGATCCACGCGGGCCGATTGAAACCGGCCACCGTACGAGTCCGGGTCCTGCTGCCGAGCCGGGACATCGACCTCGCCTTCCCCGCGCCGGCCTCCGATCTCGAGGCCGAGGCGGAAGCGGCGGTCGGCGGTCATCTGCAGCGCAACTGGCTCGCGCAGCGCAACGCGCAGGGGCAGGTGCTGCGGCACAACCTGCTGGCCCTGCGCGCCACGCACGGCATCGACGTCCAGGTGTCCTTCCGCGCACTGCCGTTCACCCCGCCGGTCAAGCTCTACCTCCTCAACGCCAACGAGGCGCTGTTCGCCTACTACACGCTGAGCAGGCGGGGTGAGCAGATCGACCACGAGCGGGTGGACGTGTACGACGCGCAGGGGCTGCGGCAGCTGCTCTTCGCGTTCGAGCAGGGCACGGGGCTGCGCGACACGACCTTCGTGGAGCAGTCGCACCTGTGGTTCAACAGCCTCTGGAACACGATCAGTTCGGACCTGACCCTGAGTTCCTAGAGGCTGTCGACGCGGTGCGGCACCGGTGCGCTAGTGGAGTGCGGGTCCTGCCACCATGATGGCGAGCAGCACGCCGCCGATGGAGCTGCAGGTCGCGCTCCTGGCCTTGACGCCGATGGTCAGCAGGAGCAGTCCGGCGATGCCGGCCGGCCCGTAGTGCCACTGGACAAGCTGCTCGAAGGTGATCACGAACACCGCGGAGAGGAGGCTCAGGACGGGCATGACGGTTCCTCCTTCATCGGCTCTCTTCGGCTTCGGCCATTGCTCCGGTCCCGGCTGGAGCAGGTTGGTCCGCTGGACCACCACCCTCGGCCAGCTTGCGCCAAGTTGGCGACCAACTACACAATGGTTGTCCCCACTTGGTCGTGAGAAATAAACAAGGTTCCAACAACTCCCGCCAAATAATGGGAAGTTGTAGCGTTTGGTTGTGACCCAGGAGAGCGTGGCAGACATGGCGGACGCGGCACTCAACGGCAGCCGACGGCTCGGCCCTCAGGAGATCGCCGACGACCTGCGCCGGCGGATCAGGTCGGGCGAGCTCAAGGCCGGTGAGCAACTTCCCACGCAGGCGGCGCTCGCCGAGGAGTTCGGCGTCGAGCGCGGCACCGTCCGCCAGGCCCTCCAACTCCTGCAGTCCGACGGCCTGTTGAGCAACCGCAGCAAGGGCGCCCCGCCCCGGATCGCCTCGTCGGCACCCGGCCGCGACGAGCCGCAGCCCACGATGGTCGCCCTGGCCCCCCGTCTGGTCGAGGCGTTCCAGGCGCCCCAGGTGCGCATCGACGCGGTCTGCATGACCTCGGAGACACTGATGCTGGCCCTCGGCGAGCCGCTGCGCCTGATCCACGAGGGCCGGATGCGCCCCGAATCCATCGACGTCCGCATCCTGCTGCCCAGCCGCGACATCGACCTGGCCTTCCCGGTACCGGTCTCCGAGGGCGCCGACCGAGCCGAGGACCAGGCCGTCCACCAGCGCTGGCTCGCCACCCGCAACGCCCAGGGCCAGGTCCTGCGCCACAACCTCCGCTCGCTGCGCTCCTCCCACGGCATCGACGTCCAGGTCACCTTCCGCGCCCTGCCGTTCACGCCCCCCGTCAAGCTGTACCTCCTCAACGAGGTCGAGGCGCTCCTCTCGTACTACATGGTCACGCGCCGCGAGGAGGAGATCGACAGCGGCACGAAGCTGGAGATGTACGCGGCGACCGGCACCCAGGCCCTCCTCTTCTCCTTCGAACGCCGGGCGGGTCACCGGGACAGGGCGTTCGTGGAGGAGTCGCAGAAATGGTTCGACGCGCTCTGGGAAACCATCACGTCCGACCTGACACTCTCCTAGTGACTTCAGATGCGACGCAGCAGACTGTTCCGGTGGCTGAAGAGACCGAATCGGACAGGGAATTGACTGAGTTGGCCGAGTTGGTCAGGGGCTCGGGGTGCGTGCTCCTCGACTTCGACGGGCCGATCTGCCGACTGTTCGCAGGGCGATCGGCGGAGGTCATCGCGCTGGAGCAGGAGCAGTGGCTGAAGGATCAGGGCCTCGGGGAGGTGCTGAAGGCCGAGGAGCGGGAGCGGGGCGACTCCCCGAGCTACCCGGACCCACCGGACCCGCTGGCCCGTCTCGCCCGGGTGGCCCACGAGCGGCCGGAGAGCGATCTCGTCATCGCCATGGAGAAACGTCACGCCGCCCAGGAGTTGCGTGCCGTCCCCACGGCGTGGCCGACGCCGTACGTGGATGTGGTGATCCCCACGTGGGCGGCCCGTGGCGCCCGCTTGGCCATCGCCACCAACAATTCGCCCGAGGCGGCCCGGCGCTACGTGGACGAACGACGCCTCTCCCGCTACTTCGAACCCCACATCTACGGCCGCACCGCGGACCTCGGGCTGCTCAAGCCCCATCCGCACTGCCTCAACCGCGCCATCACTGCCATCGGCGCGGCACCACAGCGGACGCTGATGGTCGGCGACACCGTGACGGACTTCGAGGCCGCCCGGGCGGCGGGTGTCCGGTTCCTCGGCTTCGCGTACAGCAAGAGGGCGCTGCGGGCGCTTCGCGACGCGGGGGCGGAGCAGGTGATCACCTCCTGGAAGCCGGTCCTCGACATCCTGCGCGCCACGGCGTGACCCGCGCACCCGGTTCTCCGGGCGCGGGGTCCGCGGAAGCGGGCACGTGCCCGGGCAGACTGGACGGATGGCTGAAGAGACCCGAACGCACCGGGACTTGGCGGAAGTGGTTCGTGGCGCGCGCTATGTGCTCTTTGACTTCGACGGGCCGATCTGCCGACTGTTCGCTGGTTGGCCGGCCGATGCGATCGCCCGACAACAGCAGCATTGGCTGGCGGCGCGAGGGTGGGAGGGGACCGGGTCCGACGACCCGCACCTGATGTTGATGCACGTCGCTGCTCAGCCGGGAACCGACGACCTGGTGCGGGGCCTGGAGCGGCATCTCACGCACCAAGAGGTGCGCGCGGCCGCGAGCGCCTGGCCGACTCCCTATGCGGACGCGCTCATCCGGACCTGGCACGCGGTGGGCGCACGCCTGGCCGTCACGACCAACAACTCGGCTGAGGCCGCCCGGTGTTACCTGCGTGGACGCGGCCTCGACGACTGTTTCGAGCCACATGTCTACGGGCGCACCGCCGAGGCCCTGGACCGCATCAAGCCGGACCCGTACCTGCTCAAATGCGCCCTGGACGCGATGGAGGCCGCCCCGGCCGACGCCTTGATGATCGGTGACGCCCCTACGGACCTGGCGGCGGCGCGGGCCGTGGGGGTTCCTTTCCTGGGATACGCGCGCAATATGCGCAAGGACGAGGCGTTGAAGGAGGCGGGTGCCCCGTACGTGGTCTCCTCCCTGGAGCCGGTCCTGTCGGTCCTCCGGGAGCGGCGCTGACCTGGGGGCATCCGGATCCTGTAGATATGCGGGGTGGAGTTGGCTGCCAACTGACGTAGAGTTGACGGGACTTGGCACGGCGGGACGGGAGTAGTCCGGTGGACGAAAAGAGCGGCTCCACCCCCAGAGTCACCTCGGACGAGATCGCCGAAGAACTACGGGGCCGGATCACGTCAGGTGTGCTGAATCCGGGCGACCGACTGCCCACCCAGGCCGCGCTGGCCGACGAGTTCGGCGTCGAGCGCGGCACGGTCCGGCACGCCCTGCAGCGACTGCAGAGCGACGGACTGCTCACGAACGTGAGCAAGGGCAGTCCGCCGACCGTGGCCCCCCAGCCGGCCCGCGCGACGCCCCCGGCGGGGTCACGGAAGGCACGGAGCATCCTGGGCCCGCGCCTGGTGGCCGCCTTCGAGCACCCGCACGTACGGGTGGACGTGGCCTGTCTGACGGCCGAGACGCTGATGACGGCTCTGGGGGAGCCGCTGCGGCGGGTGTACGAGGGCGCGTGCGAGCCGGAGTCCGTGTCGATGCGGGTGCTGCTGCCGAGCCTGGACCAGGACCTCGACTATCCCTCGCCCGAGAAGGGCTGGGGTCACGACGAGGCTCTCGACAAGGCGGTCAAGCAGCGCTACCTGAACCAGCGGGACGCCCAGCGCACCGTCCTGCGCAACAACCTGGCGGGGCTGCGGCGCAGCGGCATCGACGCGAGCATCGAGTTCCGCTACACCGTCGGCACGCCGAGCCGGAAGGCGTACCTGCTGAACCGGGAAGAGGTGCTCATCGGGCACTACGTCCCGGGCCGGTTCCTGCGCGAGGTCGACGACTACGCGGGCGCGAGCCCGGTGGCGCTGTGCGACGTGGAGGGTTTCGACACGTCCATGTTCGTCTTCGACAAGGACGGCGGCCCGGAGGAGGCCGCCTTCGTGAAGGCGGAGCAGATGATGTTCGACGGGCTCTGGGACCACGTGGCCCGGGGTCAGGCCTGAGCCAGGACGAGCAGCGTCAGTACGACGCCGATGACCGCTCCGTGCGACGACTTGCGTTCGGCCGACCACAGGAGCGTGAACCCGGCCAGGAGCAGCAGGCCGAGGAAGCCGTACTCGGACTGGACGAACTGTTCGAGCCCGAAGCCCAGCAGGGCCGTGAGCGGTGGCAGCAGTGCGCTTGCGTTCATGGGCCCCACCCCTTGGGGAATCGTCGTCGGCTCGTTCGTCCGACAACTGGTCTGCCAGTCAGCCCAATTGGGCTGCTGGACTTGAATTGGTCTTCCCCGTCGGGACAGATCGTTAAGCAACACGCGCAAAATGACGGGAACTTGTCCGGTTCCGGTGTGCGGTTGGACTGACAGAGGTACGTTCCAAGCGTGGTGAAGAGCCAGGAGGCAGGAGGCGGCAGGGAGGTCTTCCGTGTCGCAGAGGATCTGCGCGCCCGCATTGCCGGCGGGGCGTATCCACTCGGCTCCTTCCTCCCGCCCCAGCGTGAGCTCGCGACAGAGTTCAAGGTCGCGCGGGACACGGTCCAGAAGGCCCTGGAGGTGTTGAAGAAGGAGGGCTGGATCGAGCCGCGCCAGGGGAGCGGCACGCGGGTCGTCAAGGTGATGCAGGTCCAGTCGTACACCGCCAAGGACGCAAAGGAAGGCCAGGTCACGCTCCGTGACTTCTTCGACGAGGCATTCGACGCGCCGGAGATCGTGCTGGACGTCTACACGCTCACATCGGAGTCCCTGAACACCCAGGTGAAGGCCCAGGTCAACCGGATCAGGGAAGGGGAGGTGACGCCGCGCAGGGTCGTCCTCCGCATGCTCCTGCCGGAGCAGTCACTCGATTCGCCGTATCCGCGGGCACTGGCGGATCCGGGCGAGCCGCAGAAAGACCGGCCGGACGACGAGCTGACCGTCCTGCTGAAGGAGCGACTGCACGACATCGAGCGCCAGAACAGTGATTCCATTCGGCAGAGCCTGCTGCAATTGCAGGCCGAGGGGCTGCTGGAGTCGGCGCACATCGAGATGCGCTATGTGAAGATCCCGCCGGTGCTCAAGCTCTACTTGATCAACGGAACACAAGCGGTGCACGGGCCGTACACGATCACCGAGCGGCCCATCGTGCTGTCCGACACCGAAACGATCCGTGCCCTGGACGTGGTCCCCATGGACTCCAAGCTCATGCACTACGTCAAGGACGCCAACCCGCGCTCCCGTGGCTCGGTCTTCGTGGACACCTGGCAGGAGTGGTTCGACTCGGTGTGGAATCACCTGGCGCGCTGAATCGGTCGAGAGTCGAAATCGGTCGAGAGTCGAACAGGGGACTCCGAGCGGGTTTCTTTACATCACCGATACAGGGCACACTCGTGCTCCGGTCGTGGGCCTTCCGGTCCGGTACTACTGTGTGGGCCTGTTACGGCCCGATGCATGAGTATCCAGGAGCGGCCTGTGGGCGCTGTCATCGCCCCGAGCGCCCAGAGATCGGACGAGGTCGCCGAAGAGGAGACCGGAGATCTGTGGGACGCCGTCGCTGTGCGTGCGCGGCATCACGGCGAGGTGCGGAGCGGGCACCACAACACGAACCTCGTGGTGCGGCTCACCGACGAGGAGGCCGCGGTGCTCGGCAGGCCGCCGGGTTCCCGGGTCGTCGTCAGGAGCCGGAAGGCCGGGACGCCGAGGGTGGTGATCAGGTCCTGGGCGGACGAACGGGCGGTCCTGGACGCCATCGACGGAACGCTGGGGCCGGTGCCGCAGTGCCTGGCACGGCGCGGCGAACTCGCCTTCCACAGCTACATGGAGGGCGGGCCGCTCTCCGACACCTGCCCCAATGGCAAGCCGGTCGACCCTCCACTGCTCGACGCCTTCGCGGGACTGCTCGCGGACATGGCCCGGGTGCCCGAGGTGAAGCTACCGCCCCGGCCGCCCTACTGGCCGCGCGAGGGCGACAGCCGTGGTTTCCTGCGGACCCTGCTGATCCAGGCCGACGAGCAGATTCGTAAGCCCAATTGGACTGACTTCGGTGGGCTCTTCGTCGCCTTGGGCGTGCCGGAGGACGCTCTGACGTCGAGATGCCTCTGGGTGCCCGACCTGAGTTCCCGTCCGTTCAGTCTGCTCCATGGGGATCTGCACCGGGATAACGCCATAATGACCGATAAGGGCGATTCCCCGCTGTTCTGCGTCGACTGGGAACTCGCGACGTACGGCGATCCGCTGTACGACCTGGCCGTCCATCTGGTGCGGATGGCGTATCCGCAGTCTCAGTGGGCCGAGGTGATCGAGCGGTGGCGGATCAGGATGGGTGGCCTCCGGCCCGAGGCCGTCGTGGGCCTGGACGACGACCTGCGGCACTACGTCGACTTCGAACACGCCCAGTCGGTGTACCCGGACGTGATCCGGGCAGTCAGCGGCCTGGGCACCTCCTTCGGCCGCGGTGAACTGGCGGCGGCGGCGCAGGAGATCCACCGTGCCCTGAAAACCGCCCAGAGCCCGCTCGGACTGCGTGACGTGCTGGACCCGGAGGCGATCGAGTGGCTCGTCCACCGGTGGAAGGTCGTGCGAGGTGCACGTTTGCGCGGCAAGGAGTCCGGTGCGGCCGTCCGGTGGCTGTGCGACTCCAAGGTCCCGCTGCGCGACACCTTTCCCGGGTCCGCCGTCGAGGCCGCGCTGCGGGCGGAGGGCGCAGCGGCTGCGCGGCAGGTGTTCAAGGGTGCGGCTCATCTGGCGACGGTGATCAGGATCGCGGGCCGGGAGCCCGTCATGGTGCGCAGGAAGGTCGGCACGGCCACTCCATTGGAGCCCCGGTTCCTCAAGGAGCACAAGGTGCTGCGCGCCATCGAGGACTCCCCGGCAATGGTGTGTGCGCCTCGCGTCCTGGCACTCGGAATCAGCGACTTCGAGGACCAGTTCACCATCCACTCGTACGAGGGCCCGTCCGACGACCGCCGTCGTCCGCGTCACCCCGTGCACGGGCTGCTGCCCGGCGAGGTGAACAGTCTCGTGGACCAACTGGCCGAGTTGACCCGGGTCGATGTCCGGCCGCTCGCGCAACCTATGGACGGCCTCCGGTTCTATGAGTGGCTGTGCGGCCGGCTCGCCGGCATGGTCGAGAAGTTCTCCCCCGCGTCGAAGGCTCTCGCGGCAAGGCTCGGACTTCCCGACGAGGTGGAGCTCGCCCGCAGACTCGCCAAGCACGAGGTGGCGGACCGACGCGCCGTCCTGCTCCATGGTGACCTGAATCCGTGGAACATGGTGCGCCAGGAGCGGGGCTTCGGCCTCACGCTCATCGACTGGGAGATGGCCATGGTGGGCGATCCGCTGCACGACCTGGTGCGGCACATCCATCTGACGCCCACGACCAGGGAGGTCAGGGAGCGGATGACGGCCCGCTGGGCGCGGACGATGCCGGAAGACTGCACTCCCGACTGGGAGCGGGACGTCCCCGTCTATCAGGGGCTCGAACTCGTCCGCTCGGCCTATGTGGACCTGGACCGCATGGTCACCGGATGCGGGCTCGACGCCCCCAACGTCCGGCGTGCCGTGGGCTCGTACTCGACGACGCTCCGCAAGGCCCTGGACTGGCTCGACCTGTCCCCGGGCTCGTCCACGGCGGCCAACCCCTACCTCGTCCTGGCTCTGG
>NZ_JAMOLN010000154.1 GCF_024448165.1 Streptomyces longispororuber | reverse complement strand
ACGAGTGATGGCCGTGATGACCCGACGAGCCGGTCGAGCAGGTGACGCCCCCGGAGCTCCCGACGGTCCCGCTGCCCCCGGCCGCCCACCAGCTGCTGTCGCTCCGCGACTTCCGCGGCTTCCGTGAATTCCGTGCGTTCTTGTTCAACGACGTGCGCGCGGCGCCCCCGCTGCGCGAGCGGCCGCTGCCGCCCGCCTTGGCCGTCCCGATCACGATGGCGACGACGACGGCCATGAAGATGATGATGAAGACTGCTTCCATCACAGTCCTCCTCTCTCTTGCCCCCGAATCCCCCGAGGGGCGCCCCGAGCGGGGCGTGTGAGGGGGATGCCCCTGCCCGTACGCGGTCAAAGCAGAGTTGAGGAACTCCAGAGGTTCGGCGCAGGATGGCGCCCATGACCTCCAGCGCGCGCCCTCTCCTCAACCGCCGACTCGCCGAGTTCGGGACCACGATCTTCGCGGAGATGTCCGCGCTGGCCCTCTCCACCGGCTCCATCAACCTGGGCCAGGGCTTCCCCGACACCGACGGCCCCGAGCAGGTGCGCGAGGCGGCGGTGCGGGCGCTGCGCGACGGGCGCGGCAACCAGTACCCGCCGGGCCCCGGCGTCCCCGAGCTGCGCACCGCGATCGCCGGCCACCAGCGGCGGCGCTACGGCATCGAGCTCGACCCGGACCGCGAGGTCCTCGTCACCGCGGGCGCGACGGAGGCCATCGCCGCCTCGCTGCTCGCGCTCGTCGAGCCCGGTGACGAGGTCGTCGCGTTCGAGCCGTACTACGACTCGTACGCGGCGAGCATCGCGCTGGCGGGCGGCACCCGGGTGCCGGTGACGCTGCGCCCGCACGCGGAAGGGGGTGCCGGCTTCCGCCTCGACCTCGACGAGCTGCGCGCCGCGATCACGCCCCGCACCCGTCTGCTGCTGATCAACACCCCGCACAACCCGACCGGCACCGTCCTCACCCGCGCCGAACTGACGGCGATCGCCGAGCTCGCGGTCGAGCGCGATCTGCTGGTCGTCACCGACGAGGTCTACGAGCACCTCACCTTCGACGACGCCGAGCACGTCCCGCTCGCGACGCTGCCCGGGATGCGCGAGCGGACGGTGAGCATCGGCTCGGCCGGCAAGACGTTCTCGTTCACGGGGTGGAAGGTCGGCTGGGTGACGTCGACGCCGGAGCTGGTGACGGCGGTCCGCTCCGCCAAGCAGTTCCTCACGTACGTCTCGTCCGGCCCGTTCCAGTACGCCGTGGCGGAGGCCCTCGCCCTGCCCGACTCCTACTTCGCCGGCTTCCGCGCCGACATGACGGCCAAGCGGGACCTGCTCGCGGCGGGCCTCACGGACGCGGGCTTCGAGGTCTTCAAGCCCGCGGGCACGTACTTCATCACCACCGACATCCGCCCGCTCGACCCGTCGGGCGACGGCTTCGCGTTCTGCCGGGCCCTGCCCGAGCGGTGCGGCGTCGTGGCGATCCCGAACGCCGTGTTCTACGACGACCGGGCGGCGGGCGCGCCCTTCGTACGGTTCGCGTTCTGCAAGCGGCAGGACGTGCTCGCGGAGGCGGCGGCCCGGCTCAAGTCGATGTAGTCGCCGGACAAGCGGCCCCCGTCCGGACGCGTCCGACTCGCGCCTGACGGGGCGTCATCGGAGGGTTCGGATGTGACCCAGCCGAGCACCGCCCTCCTCGACGCGCCCACTCCCCCCGCAGCACCCAGGACCCTGCCGCGCCCGCCCGTGGCGGGCGCGGCCCGCGCGCTCGCCCTCTTCGCGGCGGCCCGGCTCACCGGAATGCTCGCCGTCGCCGTCGGCGCCTGGCTGACCGGGCAGAAACCCTTCGCGCTGCTCGGCCGGTCCTGGGACTCCCTCTGGTACGCGGGCATCGCCACGCACGGCTACGGCGCCCGCACCCTGCACTTCGAGGCCGGCGTCGTCCACAGCGACCTGGCGTTCTTCCCGCTGTACCCGGCGCTGATCCGCGCCGTCCACACCGTGCTGCCGATCGGCGCGGGCGGCGCGGCGCTGCTGCTCGCGTGGGCGGCGACACTCGCCGCGGCCCTCGGCATCCACCGCATCGGCGAGCACCTGCACGGCCGCACGGTGGCCACGCTCCTCGTCGTCCTGTGGGGCCTGCTCCCGCACTCCGTCGTGCTGTCCATGGCCTACACCGAACCGCTGCTCACCGCGCTCGCCGCCTGGTCGCTGTACGCGGTGCTCACCGGGCGCTGGCTGTGGGCGGGCACCCTCGCCGCGCTGGCCGGGCTGTCCCGGCCGAACGGCTTCGCGGTCGCCGCGGCGGTCCTGGCCACGGCCGCGTACGAGATCGTGCGGCGGCGCGGCCGGGTTCCCCACAGGCTGTGGACGGGCGCCGCGCTCGCCCCGCTCGGCTGGGCGTCGTACGTGCTGTGGGTGGGGATCCGCAAGGGCGATCCGCTCGGCGGCTACTTCGCGGTGCAGCGCGGCTGGGGATCGACGTTCGACTTCGGGGCCGGTTCGGCCCGGTTCGTCCGGAAGATGCTGCTCGACGGCGACCGCTTCGTCTTCGCCGTGACCCTGCTGATCGTCGCGGTGGCGGTGCTGCTCTTCGCGCTCCTGGTCCTCGACCGGGCGCCGCTGCCGCTTCTGGTGTTCAGCGGGGTGCTGCTCCTGATCACGGTGGGCGGCTCCGGCTTCTTCGAGTCCAAGCCGCGCTTCCTGCTCCCCGCGTTCCCGCTGCTGCTGCCGCTCGCCTGCGCGCTGGCCCGCACGGCGAGAGCCCGGCCTGCGCACGCCCTCCTGGTGGTGGGCGTACTGGCCGGGCTCTCGGTGACGTACGGGACGTATCTGATCGTGTACGCCCACACGCCGCTGTAGCCGGGGGCGGACGGTCCTACTCGGAGTCGTCGTCCTCGGGCTTCTCGTCGGCGGAGTCGACGTCGGCCTCCAGGCCGAGCTGCTCCACCAGCCAGCGGTCGAACTCGATCGCGGCGCGCACCCAGCTGACGGTCGACGACACGAAGTGCTCCAGCGAGACACCGGTGCCGATCAGCATCTGGGCCTCGCCGATGAGGCGGACCTGGCCGTCGTCGTGGGTGTGGCTGTAGACCTTGGGCCACAGGGTGCGGCGGTTCCAGTCGTCGATGGACTCCAGGAGCTGCGGCTTGATCTCGATGGCGTGCGGCCGGTCGTAGAACGTCCGCACCGAGAAGACCTGCTGGTCGCCCTCGCCACGGAACATGAAGTAGGTGCGGAACTCCTCCCACGGAGCCGCCAGGTCACCCTCTTCGTCCGTGACGTACTTGAGCTCCATCTGCTCGAGGAGCTGCTTGACCAGATCCTGGTCGGGAATGACGGGGCCCGCCGGTCCCGCCCCCTGCTGCGGCTGGGGCTGTCCCCCGAAATTCGGAATCGAGGACGGGTCGATGCTCACGGTTCTTGGTCCCTTCGTATGGTTCCGGCCCATCCTCTCCCACCGGGCCCCCCGGGGGGCAAGCCCGGAAGCCCGTATGCCTTGATTCGGCCGGTCGCCGGGCGGACGGTCACCCGGCAGCCGGACCTACAAGGACTTCCCCGTGGCGGGCCCCACGATCAACCCGTCGCCGAACGCGTCGACCCGCACCGTGTCCCCGTCCTTCACCTCACCGGACAGGATCTCCTTGGCCAGCCGGTCGCCGATGGCCGTCTGGACGAGGCGGCGCAGCGGCCGCGCCCCGTACGCCGGGTCGTTGCCCTCGTCCGCGAGCCAGGTCAGCGCCGCGTCGGAGACGTCGAGCGTGAGGCGGCGGTCGGCGAGGCGCTTGGCGAGGCGGTCGAGCTGGAGGCGGGCGATGCGCGCCAGCTCGTCCTTCTCCAGGGCGGAGAAGACGACCAGGTCGTCGAGCCGGTTGAGGAACTCCGGCTTGAAGGAGGCCCGGACCGTCTCCAGGACCTGCTGCTTCTTCGTCTCGGCCGAGGTCGTCGGCTCCACCAGGAACTGACTGCCCAGGTTCGACGTGAGGATCAGGATCGTGTTGCGGAAGTCGACCGTGCGGCCCTGGCCGTCGGTGAGCCGGCCGTCGTCGAGCACCTGGAGCAGGACGTCGAAGACCTCCGGGTGCGCCTTCTCGACCTCGTCGAGCAGGACCACGCTGTACGGGCGACGGCGCACCGCCTCGGTGAGCTGGCCACCCTCCTCGTAGCCGACGTAGCCGGGGGGCGCCCCGACGAGCCGGGCCACGGAGTGCTTCTCGCCGTACTCCGACATGTCGATGCGGATCATGGCCCGCTCGTCGTCGAAGAGGAAGTCCGCGAGGGCCTTGGCCAGCTCGGTCTTGCCGACGCCGGTCGGGCCGAGGAAGAGGAAGGATCCGGTGGGCCGGTCGGGGTCGGCGATGCCGGCGCGGGTGCGGCGGACGGCGTCCGACACGGCCCGTACCGCCTCCGACTGCCCGATGAGCCGCTTGCCGAGCTCGTCCTCCATGCGCAGCAGCTTCTGCGTCTCGCCCTCCAGGAGGCGGCCGGCCGGGATGCCGGTCCAGGACGCGACGACGTCGGCGATGTCGTCGGGCCCGACCTCCTCCTTGACCATGGTGTCGCGCGCGACCTCCTCCTCGGCCTCGCTCGCGGCCTCCAAGTCCCTTTCCAGCGTGGGGATCTCGCCGTAGAGCAGCTTGGAGGCGGTGTCGAAGTCGCCGTCGCGCTGGGCGCGCTCGGCCTGGCCGCGCAGCTCGTCGAGCTTCTCCTTCAGTTCACCGACCCGGTTGAGGGACTGCTTCTCCTTCTCCCAGCGGGCGGTGAGGCCGCGCAGCTCCTCCTCCTTGTCGGCGAGGTCGCGCCGCAGCTTCTCCAGGCGCTGCCGGCTGGCCGGATCGGTCTCCTTGCCGATCGCCAGCTCCTCCATCTTCAACCGGTCGACGGCGCGCTGGAGTTCGTCGATCTCGACGGGCGAGGAGTCGATCTCCATGCGGAGCCGGGACGCGGCCTCGTCGACCAGGTCGATGGCCTTGTCGGGCAGGAAGCGGGAGGTGATGTAGCGGTCGGAGAGCGTGGCGGCGGCGACGAGGGCGCTGTCGGCGATCTGGACCTTGTGATGGGCCTCGTAACGTCCCTTGAGCCCGCGCAGGATCGCGATGGAGTCCTCGACGGACGGCTCGGCGACCAGCACCTGCTGGAAGCGGCGCTCCAGGGCCGGGTCCTTCTCGATCCGCTCGCGGTACTCGTCCAGCGTCGTCGCGCCCACCATGCGCAGTTCGCCGCGGGCGAGCATCGGCTTCAGCATGTTGCCCGCGTCCATGGCGGAGTCGCCGCCCGCGCCGGCGCCGACGACGGTGTGCAGCTCGTCGATGAACGTGATGATCTGGCCGTCGCTCTCCTTGATCTCGGAGAGGACGGTCTTCAGCCGCTCCTCGAACTCGCCGCGGTACTTCGCACCTGCGACCATCGCGCCGAGGTCGAGCGAGACGAGCCGCTTGTCCTTCAGGGACTCCGGTACGTCGCCCTTCACGATGCGCTGCGCGAGCCCCTCGACGACGGCGGTCTTGCCGACGCCGGGCTCGCCGATCAGCACGGGGTTGTTCTTGGTGCGCCGGGACAGCACCTGCACGACCCGCCGGATCTCCTGGTCACGCCCGATGACGGGGTCGAGCCGGCCCTCGCGGGCGGCCTCGGTGAAATCGGTGCCGAACTTCTCCAGGGCCTTGTACGAACCCTCGGGATCGGGTGTGGTCACCCGGCGCCCTCCCCTGCTCTTCGTGAATGCCTCGGCCAGCTTCTTCGCACTGGCCCCTTCCTTGCCGAGCACCTCGCCTGCGGCCCCGCCCTTGGCGGCGATCCCGATGAGCAGGTGCTCCGTGGAGAGGAACTCGTCGCCCAGCTCCTTGGCCCGCTCGGCGGCGTCGGCGATGACGGCGAGCAGCTCGCGGTTGGGCTGCGGGGGCGCGACGGTCGACCCGGTCACGCTGGGCAGCGCGCCGAGCACGCGCTCGGCCCCCAGCCTGACCTGCGCCTGGTCGGCTTCGACCGCGGCCAGCAGATCGACGATGTTCTCGTTGTCCTGCCCCTCGAGCAGCGCGAGCAGCAGGTGCGCCGGGGTCAGATCCGGGTGCCCCCCGGACACGGCCCGGCTGCTTGCCGCGTTGATCGCGTCGCGGCTCCGGTTCGTCAGCTCGGCGTCCACGTACCTGTCTCCTCCACGCTCTCGGCCACTATGACTACTGCGTCAACTCTGACCTATCCAGCGTACACAAAGTTGAGTCTATTCCACTCAAGGTGGCGGACGGGATAAGTTCCGGGCATGGCCAAACGGATCGACCTGGACAACCCCGCCGATGCCTTCCTCGGCTTCTGGCGGGAACGGCACCTGTGCACCCTGACGACACTGCGCCCCGACGGCACCCCGCACGTCGTGCCGGTCGGCGTGACGTACGACGCCGAGCAGCGGGTGGCCCGCGTCATCACGAACAAGGCCAGCCGCAAGGTCGCCCACCTCATCGAGGGGCGGACCCCCGCGCGGGTCGCCGTCTGCCAGGTCGACGGCCGGCGGTGGGCGACGCTGGAGGGCCGGGCCACCGTGCACACGGATCCCGAGCGCGTCGCCGACGCCGAGCGCCGCTAC
Source organism: Streptomyces longispororuber (assembly GCF_024448165.1). GTDB lineage: Bacteria > Actinomycetota > Actinomycetes > Streptomycetales > Streptomycetaceae > Streptomyces > Streptomyces longispororuber_A. Next base: position 19,253 of record NZ_JAMOLN010000154.1, on the reverse strand, counting down.
GCCGAGCGCTACACGCGGGCGCCCCGGCCCAACCCGGACCGGGTGGTCATCGAGATCGCGGTGGACCGCGGCACGGGCAACGCCGTCTTCGACGAGTAGCCACGAGTGGGCCCGGCACACGGGACGCGGGACCCGGGCACCCGGACACCCGGACACCCGGACACCCGGACACCCGGACACAAAACTGCAGCGGCGCCACCGTGTTTCAGGTCCACGGTGACGCCGCTGCGGGGGGAAGCACCTGCGCGATCTACAACGACGGGGGAATCGCGTCAGGCACTGCGGGGGGTGGCTGTGGTTCTCTGCGGGGCGCGCGAGGCATCCTCGGGCTCCCCGTCACCGACCAGCTGGTGATCCCGCTGGTCGAGGTTCACGAAGATCATTCCGTACCGGACGACGGTCCGCACCGGCTGTGGGGCGCCGCGCGGCCGACGCAGACACCGGTACGCCCGGATGTCGTCGTCGTCATCCCGCACCACGATGATCGGCTCTCCGAAGAGGGTGACCATGAGCGAGTCACCGGCACTCGGAATCGCCGTCACGAGGTCGATCGTGTGCCAACCGGACCGGTAGGCGATCGCCATCTCGCGGCGTAGGGATCTGTCGTCGGGTGGCATTGTCATGGCGACTAGTTCCAGGAACTGTCGGCCGGCGCAGCGGGCGCTTCAGCAATGGAAGGCGCGCTCCAACTGCTGTCGCCCGCGCCCTGCGTCGTCGCGGTCCCGAGGCCCCCCAGGACCCCCGCGGCCACGATCGCGGAGAAAGCGGCGGCAAGCACTGAGCGAAGCAATTTCTTGTGCATCGTTGGCTTCGTCCTCACTTGATGGTCTCCTCTTCCCCCGACGCACTCGACGATGGCTCATTCGGGCACCTGATGGCCACAGGATCGATGCATCATGTTCCTGTACGTTCAGGACCCTGGGGGGTGGAGATTTGCTCACAAACGGCACACAACAGACACATCCCCATGCCGTGACGGAACTGTGTGACGAGGGTGGGCATCTGTACGCGAGCGCGTTGCGAGCCGGTCGCATCGCACGCACTGATGCCGAATCCGCGCCGTGCCTCATGGAATTCGCACTTCTGCACCCGGACCCGGACGATCCGGACTGGCTTCTCCCGGTCCCGCCGTCCGTCGCCCTCGCCCAGCGGTTGCACCCCCTGGAACGGGAGATAACCGACCGGCGCCGTTTGTCGATCGAACTGTCCGATGCTTTCGAGCCGTTCATGGCCGTCAGCGCACAGGCGACCGCGAGCACCCACGCCATCACGGTCCTGGAAGGCTACGAGCGGATCAACGCGGCCCTCAACCTGGCCACGTCACAGTGCCACTCGGAGATGCTCACCGTGCAACCGGGCGGCCGCCGTCTGGAAGAGGCCCTCGCCAAGGGGCTCGACCGCGACCGTCCGCTGATCGACCGTGGGGTCAGTCTGCGCACGCTCTACCAGCACACCGCCAGACACAGCCCGGAGACGCTCGCGTACGTCGACCAGATAGCCAAGGGCAAGGTCGAGATACGGACCATCGACGAACTGGTGGAGCGGCTGATCATCTGCGACACGACCGTTGCCTTCATTCCCATTCGCGACGACCGGCAGGTCGCACTCGAACTCCGGCACCCCGGTGTCGTCCGGTATCTGATCAAGATCTTCGAGTTCATGTGGGCCCGCTCCGTCCCCCTGCAGGCCGGAGCACCTTACGAAGCCGCCCGCGACGGCCTCACCGAGATCCAGCACAGCATCGCGAAACTGCTCATCGAGGGGCATGTCGACGAGGCGATCGCCCGCCGGCTCGGAATGAACGTACGCACCTGCCGGGCACATATAGCCAAGATCGCGGCCGCGCTGGGCAGCGGCAGCAGGGCCCAACTCGGCTATCTCATCGCCCAGTCAGGGATCCTGGACTCGGAACCCAGACCCCCGCACGTGGAGCACGGGGAGAGCGAAACGTGATGGTCCAGCCCCATCCGCACGGCACTGCGGAGCTGTGCGACGCGGGTATGCAGCTGTACGCCCGAGCCCTGCGCGAAGGGCGCGTCCCCCGCGAGGACACCGAACCGACGCCCTGCCTGGAGTCGTCGGGCCTCCTGCGCCCGGACGCCGAGGACCCGCAGTGGCTGCATCCGGTTCCCCCCGCGGTGGCACTGCCCGGCCTGTTGAAGTCCATCGAGGACAATATCGCTCGCGAGCGGGTCCAGGGAGCGTCCCTGGCGAGTGCCTTCGCGCCGCTGATGTCCCTGGACGCGGAACGCGCCAGCGTCCCCGACGCCCCCATGATCACGGTCCTGCTCGGCTTCCAGCGCATCAACGACGCGATCGCCGAGGCCATCTCCGCATCGTCGGCGGAGCTGCTCACCATCCAGCCCGGCGGCCACCGCCCCGCCCCCCTGCTCGCCTCGGCCCTGCCCCGGGAACAGGAACTGCTCACCCGCGGCTGCCGGATGCGCACCCTCTACCAGCACACGTCACGCCACTCGCCGGCCGTCCTCGGCCACTACGAGCAGCTGGACGGCGACGTCCAGGTCCGCACCCTCGACGAGGTCACCGAGCGGCTCATCATGCTCGACCGCACCGTCGCCTTCATCCCGGCGAACCAGGACCGCACGGTCGCGCTGGAGATCCGGCACCCGGCGCTGATCACCTACCTGGCGACCACGTTCGAGCGGCTGTGGCGGCTGGCCACGCCGATGTTTCCGCAGGACGGTGGCCCCGAGCTGACGACCGGCGGGGTCACGACCCGGCAGCGCACCATCGCCACCCTCCTCATCGAGGGCCACACCGACGCCGTCATCGCCGAACGCCTCGGCATGAACATCCGCACCGTCCGCGTCCACATCGCCAAACTCGCGGCCACCCTCGGCAGCGACAGCCGGGCCCAACTCGGCTACCTCATCGGCCAGTCGGGCATCCTCACCTCACAGGACTGACGCGTCCGGCACCGAACCGGCCAGTCCCGCCTGGGCGATCCGCACCCCCAGCTGCGTCCGGCTGCCCGCCCCCAAGGTCTCGGCCAGCCGGGCGATGTGCGCCCGGCACGTCCGCACATTGATGCCGAGGCGCTCCGCGACGACCGCGTCGGTGTGGCCTTCCGCCAGCAGCGCCGCGATGGCCCGCCCCCGATGGGTGATGCCGTGCTCGTCGGCCTCGGGCAGCCGGTCGGACATCGGCGTGGCCAGCCGCCACAGCCGGTCGAAGACCGTCTCCAGATAGGCGACGAGCGCCGGGATCCGGATCTCCAGGGCCATCGTGCGGTCCGCGTTCGCGGGTACGTACGCCACCGCCCGGTCGAACGCCATGAGGCGTTCCGGCACCTCGTCGAGCGTGCGCGCCTCGACGACGTCCCGCGTCATGTCCAGGTACTCGTAGAGGCCCAGTCCGTGCCGGGCCACATGGGTGTACAGGCTTCGCATGCGGATGCCCCGCCGCTCGAAATCAGCCATCAGCCGGACGCTCTGCGTCAGGTCCAGCTCGCTGCGGATACCGCCGGGCTGGATGGTGCGGATCTCGCGCGTGCAGGCGTTCGTCGTCGCCTCGACGGCGCGCCGGATGCGTTCCTTGCCCTCCAGCACCCTGACGGTGCCTACGCCCGTCCCACGCCCGGTGTCGAGTTCCGCGTACCGGGACAAGGCCTCCAGAGCGGTCCCCATCCGCCGGTGCCCCTCGGTGACGCTCTCGTACGTCGCCCGCAGCAGCCCCGCCATGGCCTGCTGGGAGGGCACGGGAACCAGCCATGCCGGATCCTGCGGGTCGGGCCGCAGCAAGGCCGACTCCAGCAGGCACGGGGCCTCCTGCATCGCGCCGCGATCGACCCTGCCCATGCTCAGGGCTTCCGCGTAGATGCGAGCGGCAGCCTCGCAGAGGTCGTCCGGCCCGTGCGCATGCACGTCTGCGTCCGACCCTCGCAGCTGGCCCATCACTGCCTCCCCGCATCGCCCCGGCGTGCATACAGTACGGGGCCGGGCTCGCGGGAGCGCTCCCGCGAGCCCGGCCCCCGGACCCGCCCCGCACTAGTGCGTGAGCCCCGCCTCCGCACAAGCCGTCGCGAACTTCGCGGTGCAGATCTCCGAGACCTTGAAGATCTTGTCCTTCACCACGGTCTGCTTGATGTTGTCCCGGGTCAGCGCGACCACGCTCACGCTCGCCGTACGGATCTGCTGCGTCGTCGGGCTGTCCGTGCGGTCCATCGCGAGGGCCTCGAACTCGATGGTGCGGCCCTGCGCGACCCGCACCGCCATCTCGGCGGCCGTCGCGGCCTCCTCCGGGTAGGGCTTGTACACGCTCATGAACTGATCGCCCGTCAAAATGCGCTGCACAGCGGCGAGTTCGGCGTCCTGGCCGGTGATCGGAGGCATCTTCGTGACCCCGGCCTCCTTCAGCGCCTCGATGATGCCGCCCGCCATGCCGTCGTTGGCGGAGTAGACGCCCGCGATGTTGTCCGCGCCGATCGCCGCGATCGCCTGCGCCATGTTGGCCTTGGCGTTCTTCGGCTTCCAGGCCACCGTGTCGTACGACTTCGCGATGGTCACGGAGTCGGCCAGTTCCGCGCGGGCGCCCGCCTTGAAGTCGGCGGCGTTCGGGTCGGTCGGCGAGCCGTTGATCATGACGATCTTGCTGGCCTTGGTCGCCTTGTCGCCGAGGGCCTCGACGAGCTCCTTGCCCTGGGTCTGGCCGACGAGCTCGTTGTCGAACCCGATGTAGGCGTCGACCGGGCCCTGCGCCAGCCGGTCGTAGGCGATGACGTGGATGCCCGCGTCCTTCGCCTTCTGCACCGACGCGGCGATGACCTTGGCGTCGACGGCGTCGACCAGCAGCGCGTCGACCTTCTGGTCGATCATCTTCTGCATCTGCTGGTTCTGCAGGTCGGCGTCCTGGTCGGCATTGGCGTAGAGAAGCTGTCCCTTGCCGTCCGTGAGTTCGGCGATCTTCTGCTTGATGATCGGCCGGTCGAACTTCTCGTAGCGCGCGGTCTCCTTCTCCGGCAGCAGCAGACCGATCTTGACATCGTTGCCCTTGCGCACGGGCGCACTGCTGTCGCTCTCCCCGCCGGGCAGCACACCACCGCAGGCCGATAGCGAGACCACCAGGACGGATGCGGCACCGGCCATGGTGGCGGATCGCATTCGCGTGTTCATTACGGATACCTCCCTGACGTGGCCGCGACGGTGCGACCGAGGTGGCTCGAAGCCAACTCGGCCGCCCACACGGGGTCAAGAGGTGAAGCAACACCGCAATGAAACCGGGTCCATTACTTCCCTACATGAAGGCAGATACGGCTGATTCCGGACATCCGCCCTCCGTCGTCACGGATTCTTCACGCGCCGGCGGGCACCCGGTCCAGGAAACCGTGGACCGCGCTGATCCGCCCGTCCTCGTCGAGCTCGACGACGTCGAACCCGGCGACCGGTGCGGACCCGTCCGCCTCCGACACCAGCTCCCAGCCGAACCGGGCCAGCCGGTGGTGCCCGTCCACCGCCCCGAGCTGCCGGAACGCGAACCCCGGGAACTGCTCGTGCGCGGCACCGATCACGGCCGCGATGCCCTCGTGCCCGGCGACCTCGGCCAGCGGGTCGGTGTACGTGCCCTCCTCGGTCCAGGCCGCGGCGACGGCCTTGGCGCGCTCCTCGGGGGTGCGCGCGTTCCAGGCCTCGAAGTAGCGGGCGACGGCGGCGGTGTGGATGTCGTGTCCGGTCATGGCGATCGGCCTCCAGTCGTGCGTCATGGATGTGCGTCATGGATGTGCGTCATCGGACGAGGGGCCGGAGCCCGGTCGGAGTGCGCCGCCCGGGTTCCGGTGACTTCAGAGTGCCGGGCGGCGGGCGGAGGTGCGATTACGCGCGAGGTAATGCGGTGCCCGCAGGCACCGACCGGGACCGCGGCGGCAACGGCTACCGCATCCGCCGGAACGGAGCACGCTCCGGGCGTACGAGGTCGAGTTCGGCCCACACCGTCTTGCGCGGGCTCGGCCCGTCGGTGACGCCCCAGCGGTCGGCGAGGGCCGCCACGACGACGAGTCCCCGCCCCGACTCCCCCTCGGCAGCCTGGACCCGGGGCTGCCGATCACCCCGGGCATCGGCGACCTCGATCCGCAGCACGCCCCCGGCGACGTACAGGCCGATCCGGAAGTCGCGGCCGGGCAGACGGCCGTGCGTGACGGCGTTCGCGGCGAGTTCCGCCACGACGTACGCCGCGTCGTCCAGGACGTACACGAGTCCCCAGGCGCGGAGTTGTTCGACCGCGAGGAGGCGCGCGAGGCGGGCCGCGCGAGGCGTCGGCGACAGCTGTTGCGCGAAGTGGCGTGTGGTGTGCGGGAGTTCAGCGGTTTCCTGGTTCACGTCACTCAGCGTGGCCGGACACCTCTACGCTCACCAGCGACACGGCTGTCGCGTACGGCGACTGTCCAGCTTCTGTCCAGAGCTGTACAGGCTGTCCAGCAGGACGTACGGGTACGGACGCTGACGGAACGTGGGCGGGGAGTTCGGCGGACTGGAGGTGCGCGGGATGACTGAGGCGGCGACGGACGGTGACGGCTGGGAGATCGAGCCCGGCGACGAGCAGGGGGCCGCGGTGATCGCGCTGGTGGGGCGGTTGCTGCGGGCGCGGCGGGAGGCGGTGGGAATGCGGGTGCCCGAGCTGGCGGCCGCGATGGGGTACGGCGAGGGGATCGTCTACAAGGTCGAGAGCGGGACGCGGATTCCCCGTCCGGAGTTCCTCGACAAGGCGGACGAGGTGCTGGCCGCCGCCGGGCTGTTCAGGGAGATGAAGGCCGACGTGGCGGAGGTGCGGTATCCGAAGAAGGTGCGGGACATCGCGCAGATGGAGGCGAAGGCCGTCGAACTGACCGCGTACTGGACCCACATGCCGCCCGGGCTGCTGCAGACGCGCGAGTACGCGGAGGCGCTCATCTCCATGTGGCGCCCCGCACTGACGCCGGACCAGATCGAACGGGCCGTCGCCGGACGCATGGCCCGCAAGTCGATCTTCGAGCGCCATCCGGCACCCGACCTCAGCTTCGTCCAGGAGGAGGTGACGCTACGGCGCCCGATCGGGGGCAGGATGGTGTTGCGGCGTCAGCTCGAACACCTCCTGGAACTCGGCCAGTTGCCCACGGTCGACATCCAGGTGATGCCGACCGACCGCGAGAGCCACGCCGGAATGGACGGAGACATGCAGGTGCTGAAGTTCAGGGACGGAACGGCCATCGGACGCTGCGACGGCCTCTACGCGGGACGCCCCGTCTCCGACCCGAAACAGCTCCGCATCATCGAACTTCGGTGTGGCATCATCCGGGCTCAGGCTCTCTCACCAGGGGAGTCACTGGCCTTCATCGAGCAAGTGCTGGGAGAGGTATGAACCGCGAAACCGAACTGGCCTGGTTCAAGAGCAGCTACAGCGACGGGGGCAGCAACCCCGACTGCGTAGAGGTCGCCCACACCCCCGGCACCACCCACGTCCGCGACTCCAAGAAGGACCCCCGCAGCCCCCACCTCACCGTGACCGGTGGGGCCTGGTCGGACTTCGTCGCGTACGCGGGCGGCAACTGAGCTAGCCCTGGTACTCGGTCAGGTCGATCGCGTACAGCCGGGACCCCTCGGCCTCCCCGGTGAAGTCCATCCCGAGCTTCTCCAGCACCTTCGTCGACGACGTGTCGCCCTCCGCCGTGACCGCCACGACCCGGTCGATCCCGCGGTCCTGGAGGGCGAACTCCAGGGACGCGTGCGCGGCCTCGGAGGCGTAGCCCTGGCCCCAGAACGCGCGGCCGAGCCGCCACTGGATGCCGATGTGGCCCGCCACCTGCGCCGGCGCGTCCGGCACGTACAGGCCGACGGCGCCGATGAGCTCGCCGGGCCCGAGCAGCTCCACGGCGAACACCCCGAACCCCTCGTCGTCCCACTCCTCCTCCCAGCGCTCGATGTCCTCGGCGGTCTCGTCGAGGGAGCGCGGGTCGCCGTCGCCGACGTAGCGCATGACGGCCGGGTCGGCCTGGATGTCGGCGAGCGGCGCCAGATCGTCGTCGGGGAGCCAGCGGCGCAGGAGGAGACGGGGGGTACGGATCTCGGTCATGGGTCCATCCTGCGGCATGGGCGGAGGTGGGCCGAAGCGGCGTACAACCATCGCCTGGGTTCATGAGTCGTCACGACGACAGAAAGATCATCACGGCTACCGAGGTGCCATGTCCCTCTCCTCCGTCCCGGGCAGATCCGCGCACCGCCTGGGCACTCTCGCCACCGCGGTCGCGCTCGCGGCCGCCGGCGTCGCGCTCACCGCCCCGACCGCCGACGCGGCCACCAGCTGCTCGGCCAACGTCTTCACGCGCACGTTCTACGCGAACACCGCCTTCTCCGGTGCGCCGAAGAAGACGGACTGCGACTCGACGATCGACCAGAACTGGGGCACCGGCGCCCCCGCCGCCGGGCTGCCCGCCAACAGCTTCGGCGTGCGCTGGTCGGTCACCCGCGACTTCGGCTCCGGCGGCCCCTTCACCCTCGCCGCCTCCGGCTACGACGGCATCCGCGTCTACCTGGACGGCACCAGGAAGATCAGCCTCTGGACGAACACCTCGTCCTCGCACTCCAAGACCGTCAACCTGACCGTCCCGTCGGGCAAGCACACCCTGCGGGTCGACTACGTCAACTGGACGGGCACGGCCAAGGTCAAGTTCGGCTACGCGCCCCGCACGTCGGCCACGTACGACAAGACGGCGCCGCTCGCTCCGAAGGGCCTGCGCGCCTCGTACGACAACGACACCCGCAGGACGTCGCTGTCCTGGTCCAAGAACGTCGAGATGGACCTGGCGAACTACCGCGTCTACCGCAAGCTGTCGACCGCGACCGCCTGGGACTACCTGGCGACGACCACGTCCACGACGTACACCGACACGCCGCCGACCACCGGCGCCGTGTACCAGTACCGGATCCGCGCCATCGACAAGGCGGCCAACCGCTCGTCCGCGACGTCCGCGCTCGCCGTCACCACGCTCGACACCACCGCGCCCGCCGCCCCGACGAATCTCGCCGTCAGCACCGCCACGCCGGGGGGCCTCTCCCTGACCTGGACGGCCGTCGCGGACGCGGCTCTGTACCAGATGGAGCGTGCGGAGAGCGCGGACGGCCCGTACCGGGCACTCGACGTGTCGGACGACGCCACGTTCTGGGACGTCCCCGGCGATCTGGGCACCGTGTACTACTACCGGGTCGTCGCGGTCGACAAGGCGGGGAACGAGTCCGCGCCGTCGGCCTCCGTGCACGCCCGGTTCGAGGACCTGACGCCTCCGTCACCCGTCACCGGTCTCACCGCCACCCCCACCGCGTACGGCTTCGCCCTCAGCTGGCAGGCCAGCACCTCCGACGACGTGGCCCGCTACGCCGTCCACCGGGGCGTGCTGCACGACTCCGACGAGGACGGAACCGGCGACGTGTGCGTCGGCAACCTGGTGGACTACGTCTCCCCGGACACCACGTCGTACGCGTACAAGACGCTTCCGGACGGCGAACAGGCCTGCCTGTACGTGGACGTCGTCGACACCTACGGCAACTCCACCCTGCAGTGGACGAAGAAGGCCCAGGTGGTGACCGCCACCGAGCTCGACACCACGCCGGGCGTGGCGACGCCCGCCGGCTCGACGCTCGCCTTCCAGACGCACGTGGAGGACGACGGGACCGTCACCCTGCAGTGGCAGGGCCGCAACTCCGGTACCTACCGCGTCTACCGGTGGAGCCCCGGAACCGGCGCCTACGAGAAGCTCTCCGACGTCGTGGGCATCCGCTACACCGACGCGACCGCCGGGCGCGGCACCACGTCCTACTACTGGGTGACCTCCGTGGCCGCCGACGGCACCGAGTCGGCGCCCTCGGCCAGTTACGCGATCACCGGTCCATAAGGCACACCGGGCATGGCGAAGGGGCCCGGAGGACACCTGCCTCCGGGCCCCTTCGACGACACGACGTCAGTCCTGCGGTCTCTTCGGCCGCCAGACCACGAGCGCACTCGTCTGCTGGACCTCCTGGTAGGGCACCAGGTCGCGGCGGTACGACGCGTGCACCGCCGCCTCACGTTGCTGCATGGCCGCGGCGGCTCCCTCCACGGCGGCGGAGAGCTCCGCCACCCGGGACTGCAGCGCCGCCACCTGGTTCTCCAGCTCGATGATGCGCTTGATGCCGGCCAGGTTGATGCCCTCGTCCTGCGACAACTGCTGGACGGTGCGCAGCAGTTCGATGTCGCGGGCCGAGTAGCGCCGGCCCCGGCCCGCGGTGCGGTCGGGGGAGACCAGGCCGAGGCGGTCGTACTGACGCAGGGTCTGCGGGTGCAGGCCGGACAGTTGAGCCGCCACCGAGATCACGTACACCGGGGTCTCGTCGGTCAGTTCGTACGGGTTGCTTCGTCGACGGCCGTCCATCTGGCTCAGGCTCCCTTCGCGGCCTGGAACAGTTCTGCCCGCACATCGGTGTCCTCAGTCGCCTTGCGGTACGACTCGAGGGCCGAACGGGCTTCGTCGTCAAGGTCCTTGGGAACCGCGACCTCGACGGTGACCAGCAGGTCGCCGCGCGTGCCGTCCTTGCGGACCGCACCCTTGCCGCGGGCCCGCATCGTCCGCCCGTTCGGCGTGCCCGGGGGCAGCTTCAGGGTGACCGGCGGACCGCCGAGCGTGGGCACCTTGACCTCGCCGCCGAGCGTCGCCTCCGGGTAGGTGACCGGGACGGTCACCGTGAGGTTGTCGCCCTTGCGGCCGAAGACCGGGTGCGCGTCGACGTGCACGACGACGTACAGGTCGCCCGCGGGGCCGCCCCGTTCGCCGGGAGCGCCCTTGCCGCGCAGGCGGATGCGCTGGCCGTCGGAGACCCCGGCCGGGATGCGCACCTGCATCGTGCGGGAGGACTTGGCGCGGCCGCTGCCCTTGCAGACCTCGCAGGGGGTCTCGGCGATGAGGCCGCGCCCCTTGCAGTCCACGCAGGGATCGGTGAGGGAGAAGCCACCGCCGCCGCCCCGCGAGACCTGACCGGTGCCGACGCAGGTCGGGCACACGCGCGGCGTGCCGTTCTTGTCGCCGGTGCCGGAGCACGCCTTGCAGGGGGCCTGGGAGGACATCCGGAGCGGGACCGTGGCCCCGTCCACCGCCTCGGTGAAGCTGAGCGTCACCTCGGACTCGATGTCCTGGCCGCGGCGCGGCTGGGTACGGGTGCCCGTGCCCGCGCCGCCCCGGTTGAACAGGCCGCCGAAGACGTCGCCTATGCCGCCGCCGAAGCCGCCCTGTCCGCCCTGGCCCTGGGCGCCGCCGCCGAAGAGGTCGCCCAGGTCGAAGTTGAACGAGCCGCCGCCCGCGCCGCCGGGACCGGGGCGGAAGCCGCCGTTCCCGAAGAGCGCGCGCGCCTCGTCGTACTCCTTGCGCTTCTTGGGGTCGCCGAGGACGTCGTTCGCCTCGGAGATCTCCTTGAAGCGCTCCTCCGCCTTGGGGTTGCCCTTGTTGGCGTCGGGGTGGTTCTCCCGGGCGAGCTTGCGGTACGCCTTCTTGATCTCTGCGTCGGTGGCGTCCTTGGGGACGCCGAGGACCTTGTAGTAGTCCTTCTCGATGAAGTCCTTGGTGCTCATCGGCCTCGACGTCCCTCCTCACTCACATCAGTTGCCGCGTCTGCGATGTCAGCCCTCGTCCGGGCCACCGCTCTCCTTCTCGTCGGCCTCGGTGTCGGCCGACTCGGCGGCGGTCTCCGGCTTGACGGTCTGCGCACCCGGCTGCGGCTCGGCGACCGCCACCCGCGCGGGGCGGATGGTGCGCTCGCCGATCCGGTAACCCGGCTGCAGGATCGCCACGCAGGTCGTCTCGGTGACGTCCGGCGCGTAGCTGTGCATCAGGGCCTCGTGCACGGTCGGGTCGAAGGGCTCGCCCTCCTTGCCGAACTGCTGCAGGCCCATCTTCGCGGCGACCGTCTCCAGGGATTCGGCCACCGACTTGAAGCCGCCGACGAGCTCGCCGTGCTCACGGGCACGGCCGATGTCGTCGAGGACCGGGAGCAGCTCGGTCAGGAGGTTCGCGACGGCGATCTCCTTGACCGTGACACGGTCCCGCTCCACCCGGCGCCGGTAGTTCTGGTACTCGGCCTGCAGGCGCTGGAGGTCCGTGGTGCGCTCGCTGAGTGCCGTGCGCACCTGGTCCAGCTGTGCCGTCAGGGCAATGTCCGATGCGGACTGGGCGGAGGCTGCTGAGTCCCCGGCCGGGGCCGCCCCCTCCCCCTTCTCGGGGGAGGCGGCGGTCTTCGGCTCGGCGTCGTCGGAGGTGGCGCCGGAGGGGACGTCAGGCTCTTCGCTCTCGCTGAAGCCCGGGGTCTCCTCCGTCACGCGGCACCGTCCTTGCGGTCCTCGTCGACGATCTCGGCGTCGACGACATCGTCGTCAGCGGCCTTGGCGTCGCCCTGCGGGGCGGCACCCTCGGCGCCACCGGCGGCCTGCGCGCCCTGGGCGTCGGCGTACATGGCCTGGCCCAGCTTCTGCGAGACGGCGGCGACCTTCTCGGTGGCGGTGCGGATCTCGGCCGAGTCGTCGCCCTTGAGCTTCTCCTTCAGCTCGGAGACGGCCTCCTCGACCTCGGTCTTCACGTCGCCGGGGACCTTGTCCGCGTTGTCCGCGAGGAACTTCTCCGTCTGGTAGACGAGCTGCTCGCCCTGGTTGCGGGACTCGGCGGCCTCGCGGCGGGCGTGGTCCTCCTCCGCGTACTTCTCGGCCTCTTCGCGCATCCGGTTGACCTCGTCCTTCGGCAGCGAGGAGCCACCGGTGACGGTCATCTTCTGCTCCTTGCCCGTGCCGAGGTCCTTCGCGGTCACGTGCATGATGCCGTTGGCGTCGATGTCGAAGGCGACCTCGATCTGCGGGACACCGCGCGGGGCCGGCGGCAGACCGGTCAGCTCGAACATCCCGAGCTTCTTGTTGTACGCCGCGATCTCGCGCTCGCCCTGGTAGACCTGGATCTGCACGGACGGCTGGTTGTCCTCGGCCGTCGTGAAGATCTCGGAGCGCTTGGTCGGGATGGTCGTGTTGCGCTCGATGAGCTTCGTCATGATGCCGCCCTTGGTCTCGATACCAAGAGACAGCGGGGTGACGTCGAGCAGCAGGACGTCCTTGACCTCGCCCTTGAGGACACCGGCCTGCAGGGCGGCGCCGATGGCGACGACCTCGTCCGGGTTCACGCCCTTGTTGGCCTCGTTGCCGCCCGTCAGTTCCTTGACGAGCTCGGCGACGGCCGGCATGCGGGTCGAGCCACCGACGAGAACGACGTGGTCGATCTCGGAGAGCTGGATGCCCGCGTCCTTGATGACGTTGTGGAACGGCGTCTTGCAGCGCTCCAGCAGGTCGGACGTGAGCTGCTGGAACTGGGCGCGCGTGAGCTTCTCGTCCAGGTGCAGCGGGCCCTCGGCGGACGCCGTGATGTAGGGCAGGTTGATCGTGGTCTCCGTGGAGGAGGACAGCTCGATCTTGGCCTTCTCGGCCGCCTCGCGCAGGCGCTGGAGCGCCATCTTGTCCTTGCCCAGGTCCACGCCGTGGCCGTTGTTGAACTGCTTGACCAGGTAGTCGACGACGCGCTGGTCCCAGTCGTCACCACCGAGGTGGTTGTCACCGTTGGTGGCCTTCACCTCGACGACGCCGTCACCGATCTCCAGGAGGGACACGTCGAAGGTGCCGCCACCGAGGTCGAAGACGAGGATCGTCTGGTCGTCCTTGTCGAGGCCGTACGCCAGGGCGGCGGCGGTCGGCTCGTTGACGATGCGCAGGACGTTCAGGCCCGCGATCTCGCCGGCCTCCTTCGTCGCCTGGCGCTCCGAGTCGTTGAAGTACGCGGGGACGGTGATGACCGCGTCGGTCACCTTCTCGCCCAGGTACGACTCCGCGTCGCGCTTCAGCTTCTGCAGGATGAAGGCGCTCATCTGCTGCGGGTTGAAGGTCTTGCCATCCAGGTCGATCTTCCAGTCAGTGCCCATGTGGCGCTTGACGGAGCGGATGGTCCGGTCCACGTTCGTGACCGCCTGGCGCTTGGCGACCTCGCCGACCAGCACCTCGCCGTTCTTCGCGAAGGCGACGACGGACGGCGTGGTCCTGGCGCCCTCCGCGTTCGTGATGACGGTGGGCTCGCCGCCTTCGAGAACGCTGACGACGGAGTTAGTCGTGCCCAGGTCGATGCCGACCGCACGTGCCATTTCAATTCCTCCAGCTGCCTACTTGAGTGGATCTGGCTCAAGACTGCAACACCACCCCCCTCGCCGTCAACAGACCTGAGTCCCGTCCGCTCAACTTTTATCCTGCGCTTATGGGCAGACTTCCGGGAAAGCTGCTCTGAGCTGCGGTTTCCTCGCGACCCTACGGTCACTTATCGCCCGCCAGATACGACAGCGCGGGCTTCGCGGGGGAGCGCAGAGCCCGCGGACGGGCCCCCGGCGCCTTGACCGGAACCGGGCGATCAGCCCGAGCGGGATACGACGGAGATCCATGGGCGCGTCCTGGAATTCATGGCCGGCCCCGACGGAGGACGGCCGGGTCGTTGGGCGGTTCCGCCAGGCCGAGAATAGAGACTTATGCGCTGAATGTCCGTAAAGCGCAACGTAGGGAGGACGTGTGGAAGCACCCCGGGTAGCCGTCCTGATGACCAGTCACAACCGGTGCGCCGACACCCTCGCCGCCCTCGACGCCCTCACCGCGCAGCGCGGCCTGCCGCCCGGCACCCGCGTGCGCGCCCATCTCGTGGACGCGGGCTCGACGGACGGCACCCCCGAAGCGGTCCGCCGCGCCCACCCCGGCACCCAGGTGACGGTCGTCGGACCCGACGTCTACTGGGGCCACGGCATGCGCCTGGCCAGCCGCAACAGCCGCGCCGCCGGCAGCCCCGAGCCCAGCCACCAGCTGTGGCTGCACACCGGGGTCCGGCTCGCCCCGGACGCCCTCGCCCAACTCCTCGACACCTCACGGAAGTTCGCCGACCGCGCGGTGATCGTCGGAGCCGTGCGGCACGACGGCGCCACCACCTACTCCGGCCGGCGCGGGCACTCCCTCGCCCTGGTCGAACCGAGCGGCAGGCCCGAGCCCTGCGACACGTACAACGGACACGTGGTGCTGCTCCCCTGGGCCGTGCGGGAGCGGGTCGGCGACATCGACAAGGTCTTCCGGCACGGCATGGGCGACTACGACCACGGGTTCCGCGCGCGCCGGGCGGGCGTCGCCGCGCACGTCGCCCCGCGGCACGTCGGCGACTGCCCCGCCGGCCCGGCCGCCGCCCTGCACGGCTCCCGCGAACCGGGCATCGGGGTGCGCGAGGCGCTGCGGCGCCGGACGTCGCCGCGGGAGCTGCCGGTGCGGCCGTGGTGGGTCTACTGCTGGCGGCACACGGGCGTACGGGCGCCGGTGCTGATGGTCTCGCCGTACGTGACGACCGTCGTACGGGCGCTGGCCGCGAGCCGCGCCGCACCGTGACGGCGCGGCGCGCGGCGGCCGGTCACAGCTCGTCGTTCTCCGGGTCGTACGCGTTGTACAGGTGCTTCGGCAGCGGCTCGTCCTCGCGCAGCGCCTCGAACAGCGCCTCCGCCTGGTCCTCGACCGGCATGTACCGGCCCCAGTAGTCGGGGTGCTCGACGCTCGGCACGGTGACGATGGCGGTGCGGCCCTCGGGGACCTGGCCCGCGCCCTCCGCGAGGCCGTACAGCTCGCTGAGCGAGTCGAGGCCCTTGTCGGCGGTGAGCGAGGACGTGACGGCGTGCAGGGCCGGATACAGCCGGGCGGTGTGCGAGAGCAGGCCCTCGTCCCGCACCCGGTCCATCAGATCGCGCACGAACGCCTTCTGCCGCTCGATGCGCTGGAGGTCGCTGCCGTCGCCGACGCCGGTCCTGCCCCGGACGAAGACCAGCGCCTGGGCGCCGTCGAGGTGCTGCTCGCCGCGGTCCAGGACGAGGTCGCCGCCCGGTACCCGCATCCGCTCGGGCACCTTCACGTCGACGCCGCCGAGCGCGTCCACCACCTTCTTGAACCCGGTGAAGTCCAGCACGAGGTGATGGTCGACGCGGACGTCGGTCAGGTCCTCGAAGGTACGGATCGCGCAGGCCGCGCCGCCCCGCTCGAACGCCCAGTTGAACTGCGCGTACTCCGGTTCGCTGCGCTCCCCGTCGGGCAGCCGGCAGTCCGGGATGTCGACCATCAGGTCGCGCGGCACGCTCACCAGCGCGGCCCGCTTCCGGTCGGCGGACAGGTGCAGCAGCATCGTCGTGTCGGAGCGCTGACTGTCCTTGGTGGCCTCGATGTCCGAGCCCATGATCAGGATGTTCTGCGCACCGGGCCGCAGCGCGGCGGGCCGTCTGCCGTGGTCGGCGTCGAGGGCCTGGTCGGTGGCCTCGTCGGTGCGGATGTTGCCGTTCAGCCGGGCGTACGCGAGGGAGCCCGCGCACACCGCCGTCACCAGGAGCACCACGGCGCCCAGCGCGCTCCGGCGCACCCACCGGCGGGCGAACAGCCTCCTGCGCAGCAGCCGCAGTTCACGCAGTGCCATGGAGCAGCCCTTCCGCGCCGTGCGCCGGCGCCAGCGATGCGTACAGGGCCGTGGTCCGCTCGACCCACACCGCCTCGCCGTACCGCTTGGCGTAGACGCCCCGGCAGTGCGTGCGCAGCGTGGGGAAGATCCGCTCGGCGGCGGCCAGCGCGGCGGGCAGCGAGGCGTCCCAGCCGGTCACGGTGCCGGTGCCCTCGGCGCGCACCACGCGCGGCAGCAGGGAGCCCTCGAAGGCGAGCACGGGCAGCCCCGCCGCCAGCGCCTCCGGATAGCCGAGGGGCACCCCGTCCGGGCGGCGGCCCGGGAGGACCGTCCCCCGGTACCCGGGCAGGGAGCGCCGCAGCGCCGTCCGCTCGACGGACCCGAGGAACCGCACGGACGACGGCGCCACCGCCCGGCACTCGCCCTCCAGGGGACCGGTCCCGAGCACGTCGAGGCGCTGTTCCGAGGGCCAGCGGCGCAGCAGGTCGAGGATGCCCCCGTCCTGTGTGAGGCGGCCCGCGAACACCCAGGCGTCACCCGCCCGATCCGGTCCGGCGTCCGGTGGACCCTCCACGTCGGGCACGAAGTTGGGGACCAGCGCGATCCGCTCCTCGGGCAGCCCGGCGCGCACGTACGTCTCCCGGCTCCGCTCCGACAGGACCACCACCCGGTCGGCCCGCCGCAGCAGCGGGTTCTCCCGCACCCCGCCCCGCGACGACCAGGCGAGCGGCAGGGTCGCGAGCCGCGAGCCCCGGTAGCAGCCGTGCCGCAGCCCCGCCCACCGGTCGCCGTCCAGGCAGCGGGTGCACGGCGCCCCGTCCCGGTACAGGACGGCGGCGGCGCACAGCGGCCGGTAGTTGTGCAGGGTGGCGACCAGCGGTCCGGTCCACTCGGCGGTCCAGGCACGGCCGAAGTTGGGGAACAGGTTGTGGACGTGCACCACGTCGGGCGCGAGGGCGCGCAGCACGGGCAGCGGGCTGCGGCCGTGCCCGGTGGCCACGGTGACCGCGCACCGGGCCGCGTACCAGGGCGCGTGCTGGAGGTCGTCGGTGCGGGCGGCGACGAGGTGCACGTCGTGGCCCGCGCGGGTGAGGGCGGCGGCCTGGTCGAGGACGGACTCGTTCGCGCCGCCGGGCACCGACGAGCCGTGGAAGCTGTGGACGAGCGCGATCCTCATGCGAACGCCGCCCCGGACCGCACGAGGGCCAGATCGGGCCCGAACTCACCCGCTCCCGCGAGGACCTCGGGCAGTTCCGGCGGATGGTCCACCTGGAGCAGCACCCGCTCGCCGGGCGCCACGACGTCCTCCCACACCTGGTCGAGGCGGCGGGTCCAGGCGCCGTCCCGGTCGCCCAGCGCGTACGGCAGCACCTGCCAGGCCGCGTCGCGGGCGGCGGCCCTGCGGACCCCGGCCCGCACCCCGCCGAACGGCTCGAAGGACACGATCCGTCCGCGGTACCCGGACCGGCGCAGGGCCCGTCCGAAGACACCGTCGTGCGCGCCCGAGGCGAGCACCAGGTCGATCTCGTGCCGGGTGAGTTCACGCACCAGTGCGCGCGTCCGGCCGAAGTTCAGCATGTCTCGCTCCCTTACGAGTACGGCCTTACGAGTACGGCCCTACGAGTACTGCTCCTGCGAATGCGGCTCTTGCGGGTACGGCTCCTGCGCGGCGGTCCGCCGGGAGCCGGCCCGGCGCCGCGCGCGGTCGTGCGCGCGGCAGGCGTCGGCGGCGGATCAGCCCCGCGCCAGATCGACGGACTCGGCGGCCGCCGCGGCCCGTACGCCCCTGACCTGTCTGCGGATGCCGTAGACCGGCACCCGCAGCAGCAGCACGACGGCCACCGCGGCCGCGCCGGCCAGCCCCCACACCACCGGCACGCCGACGGCGCCCCGGTGCAGCAGCACGGCCGTCGACGTGCCGACGGCCGCCGCGCCGCCGAGGACCACCGCCGCCCCCGGCACGGTCAGGCCGAGCCGGCGCAGCCGGTGCGCGATGTGGTCGGTGCCGCCGCGCAGCAGTCCGCGCCCGGCCCGGCGCCGCGAGACGACGACCAGGACCGTGTCGGCGGTCGCCACGACGGTCACCGCGAACAGGGAGGCGAGCGAGGCGGACGCCTCGTGCTCGACGTTCACCAGCAGCGCGGAGCAGGCCACCAGGAATCCGGTGAACAGCGATCCGCAGCCGCCGAGGACGATCCGCGCCGGATGCCAGTTGTGCATGAGGAAACCGGTGAGCGAGGCGGCGAGCAGCCCCAGGACGACCGCGAGCGGACCGAGCCCCTCCGCCCCGGCGCACACGCACAGGCCCAGCGCGGTGACCACGCCGACCACGCCCATCGCCCCGTCGGAGTTGTCGAGGAGGTTGAAGGCGTTCGTCACGAAGACCACCCACAGGACAGCGAGCGCGCCGACGGCGAAGCCCAGCTGGGTGCCGTGCACGACCACACTCGCGGCGCCCGCCTCGACGATGATCCGGGCCCGCGCCCCCATCGGCCGCAGATCGTCGAGGAAGCCGAGCAGGGCGACCGCGGCGGCCGCGAGCAGCAGCGTCCCCGTGGTGGAGCCGAGCGGCACGAGCCCGGTGGCGGCCCCGGTCGCCGAGACCGCGCCGGTCGCCGCCGCCACGGCCACCCCGCCGAGGTGCGGCGTGGGCCGGGCGTGGGGCCTGCGGGCGCCGGGCCGGTCGACGCCGAAGGAGGTGCGCAGGGCCAGGGCGCGCAGCCCGGCGGTCAGGGCGGCGGCGAGCAGCAGCGCGGTCGCG
>NZ_JAMOLN010000153.1 GCF_024448165.1 Streptomyces longispororuber | reverse complement strand
ACCGTCCTGCTCGACCTCGCCCTCGCGGTGATCCTGCTCGCGGGCGCGCTGCTGCTGGTCCGCGTCTGGCGCGGCCCCTCCATGCTCGACCGCGCCGTGGCCGTCGATGTCGCGGCCGCCCTGATGGTGGCCGGCATCGGTGTACAGGCGGCCTCCACCCGGACCCGCTACTACCTGTCGATCATGCTCGTGATCGCCTTCCTCGGCTTCACCAGCTCGGTCGGCATCGCCCGCTTCATCGCCGTGCGCGACCGCCCGGCGACGCCCGCGGAGCCCACCGCCCAGTCCACTGCCGGGCCCGGACCCACCCCCGAGGAGGGCCCGTGACCACGTGGCACCACGTCACCGATCTGGCCGGGGCCGCCCTGCTGCTCGTCGGCGCCCTGGTCTGTCTGAGCGGCGTCATCGGACTGCTGCGGCTGCCCGACGTGCTGACCCGCAGCAGCGCCGCCACCAACCCGCAGACCCTGGGCATCCTGCTGCTCACCGCGGGGGTCGCGCTGCGCCTGCGCTCCTGGGTCGACCTGGGCACCCTGGCCCTCGTCGTCTTCTTCCAGCTGCTGACCAGCCCCGTCGCCGCGCACCTGGTAGCCCGCGTCGCCTACCGCACGGGGCAGACCGGCGACGCCGCGCTGCTCTTCGACGAGCTCGCCGATTCGGACGCGCTCAGGACGAACCGCGACACCGGTTCCTGACGGGGGCCGGGGGTGAGGTCCGTTCAGGCCGGGGCGTCCAACCGCTCGGCCCGCTCGACGAGTTCGGCCAGGTGGTCCAGGCCGTCGGCGTGCAGGTCGAAGGAGTCGGTGCCCACCGGCGGGTCCCCGACCGGGCGCCGGACGTACGCGGTCCGCATGCCCACCGCCTGTGCGCCGCGCAGGTCCCAGGCGTGGGCGGCGACCATCAGGACCCGCTCCGGCGGGCATCCCGCCGCGTCGAGCGCGAGCCGGTAGACCTCGGCGGCGGGCTTGTACGCGCGGGCGTCCTCGGCGGACAGGGCCTGGTGCCAGCGGAGTCCGGCGTACGCGTTCAGCCGGAGCAGCGTCGTGCGGGAGGCGTTGGACAGACCGAGGACCGGGACGTGCCGGGCGAGGCGGGCCAGTCCGGTGACGGAGTCGGGCCAGGGGCTCAGCCTGCGGCCCGCACCGGCCAGCCGCTCGACGGCCGCCGGGTCGGTGAGCCCGGCGCGGTCCGCCACGCGGCGCGCGGCCTCGCGGTCGAGGACCTCGCTGTTCGCGTAGGGCCGCTCCTTGTGCCCGATACGGAGCTGCTCCTGCTCGATGTGGTCCTGCCACACGCTGAGCAGCAGGTCCCGCGTCGCCGCGTCGGCGCCGGGGACCGCCTCCCGGACGGCCGCGCGCAGCCCGCCCGGCTCGTCCACCATCGTGCCGAGGACGTCGCACACGATCGCCTCGATGTGCCGTGCGCCGCCCGCCGCCCCGCCCGTCGCTCCGTCTCCTGCCCCGGTCATCCGGCCACCCACCTCGCCCGCTTCGGTCCGTCGCGTCACAGGTTCAACTGGTGACGATCGTGGCACGGTTCGGAGTTACCGGTCAAGGTGGTGATGGAGGCTCGGCCCCGTGGTGCGGGCTACGCGACGACCTTCGCGACGAACGCGCTCAGGTTCGCCATCGTGCGCTCGATCTTCTCCTCCACGGTGAGGGTCTCGTGCGGGCGTCCGCCGATGCCGGCGTCCTTCTTGCCGCGCACGTACAGCGAGCAGGCCAGGTCGCTGCAGATGTACGCCCCCACCGAGTTGCCCTGCTTCCCCGCCTTGCCCGCCTTCGGCGCGACCAGCAGGGAGACGCCGCCGGTGTGCGTGGTCACGCACAGCGAGCACATGCTGCGGCGGGTCTGCCACGACCCGCTGGGGGAGTTGCGCAGCGCGAGCGCCTGGATCCGGCCGTCCAGCTCGGCCACGAGATAGGCGCGATCCGGCGCCTGTGGATCGCGCCAGCCGAAGAAGTCCAGGTCGGACCAGGGGCGGTCGGCCAGGTCGTGCGGGATGTTCAGGCGCTTGGCCTCCCCCTTGGAGCAGTTCACGAACGCGGCGCGGATCTCTTGCTCGGTCAGTGGGTTCATAAGAGCGAGGCTAATTTGCCTAAAGGTTTTAGGCAAATGCATAATGGACGTGGTCTACAGGGAGGATGGTCATGGTACGTGTGGGGCTCAACGCGGAGCGGCTGGCGCAGGCCGGTGCGGAGCTCGCCGACGAGGTGGGCTTCGAGCAGGTCACGGTCTCGGCCCTGGCCCGGCGGTTCGACGTCAAGGTCGCGAGCCTCTACTCGCACGTGCGGAACTCGCACGACCTGAAGACCCGGATCGCCCTGCTCGCCCTGCGCGAACTCGCCGACCGGGCCGCGGACGTGCTCGCCGGACGGGCCGGCAAGGACGCCCTGACCGCCCTGGCAAACGTCTACCGCGACTACGCCCGCGAGCACCCCGGCCGGTACGCGGCCGCCCAGTTCCGCCTCGACCCGGAGGCGGCCGCCGCCAGCGACGGCGCCCGGCACGCCCAGATGACCCGGGCGGTGCTGCGCGGCTACGACCTCACCGAACCGGACCAGACGCATGCCGTCCGGCTGCTCGGCAGCGTCTTCCACGGCTACGTCAGCCTCGAAATGGGCGGCGGGTTCAGCCACAGCGCGCCCGACTCGGACGTCACCTGGACCCGCACCCTCGACGCGCTCGACGCGCTCCTGCGCAACTGGCCCGCGCCGGAGGCATGACCCCGTAGGACCTTCCGCCCCCGTACTTGATCGACAGGTTGAGGCCATGAACCCCGTGCACGACCCGAACGTCCTGATCACCACCCCGCTCACCGAGGACCTCCTGCGCGGCGCCCTCGACGTCGAGCGCACCGAGCACGGCCTGCTGCCGCACCGGCTGCCGGCCAGGGCCCGCGCCCAGAACGTCGACGGGCAGCTGGCCATGGCCGAGTCCCAGCCGTCCGGCGTGCGCGTCGTGTTCCGCACCCGCGCCACCACCGTCGAGCTGGACGCGCTGCCGACCAAGCGCGTCTACGTCGGTGCGCCGCCGCGCCCCGACGGCGTGTACGACCTGCTCGTCGACGGCCGGCTCGCCGGGCGGGGCAGCGTGCCCGGCGGGCACACGCTGACCATCGACATGGCCGCCGGGACCTTCGAACGGCTCCCGGGGCAGCCCGGGACGGTCCGGTTCGACGGCCTGTCCGACGCCGTGAAGGACGTCGAGATCTGGCTGCCGCACCAGGAGACCACCGAGCTCGTCGCCCTGCGCACCGACGCCCCGGTCGAACCCGCCCGGCACCCCGGCCGCCCGGTCTGGCTGCACCACGGCAGCTCCATCAGCCACGGCTCCGACGCCGCGAGCCCCACCACCACCTGGCCCGCGCTCGCCGCCGCGGCGGGCGGCGCCGAACTGATCAACCTCGGGCTCGGCGGCAGCGCCCTGCTCGACCCGTTCACGGCGCGCGCCATGCGGGACACCCCCGCCGACCTGATCAGCGTCAAGATCGGCATCAACATCGTCAACTACGACCTGATGCGGATGCGCGCCTTCACGCCCGCCGTGCACGGCTTCCTCGACACCCTCCGCGAGGGCCACCCCACCGCCCCGCTGCTCGTCGTGTCGCCGATCCTCTGTCCCATCCACGAGGAGACCCCGGGCCCCGGCGCCCCCGACACCCGGTCCCTGGCCACCGGGCGGATCACCTTCCGGGCGACGGGCGACCCCGCCGAGCGCGCGCAGGGGAAGCTCGCCCTGGGCGTCATCCGGGACGAGCTGGCCCGCATCGTCGCCCAGCGTGCCGCCGACGACCCGCACCTGCACTACCTCGACGGCCGCGAACTGTACGGCGAGGCCGACCACGCGGAGCTGCCGCTGCCCGACGCGCTGCACCCGGACGCGGCCACCCACCGCCGGATCGGCGAGCGGTTCGCCGCGCTCGCCTTCGGGGACGGCGGGGCGTTCGCGCCGCGCTGACCAGGGGCGGCCGGTGAACCACTGAGCGGGCGGGTTAGCATATGAGCGCCGCCTAGCTCGAAAGATGCAACTGTGACTGTCAATGACGACTCGTTCACCAATTGGAAGCACCGCGAGGAGACCGCGGAGTCGATGATCCCGATCATCGGGAAGCTGCACCGCGAGCGGGACGTGAACGTCCTGCTGCACAGCCGCTCCTTGGTGAACAAGTCGGTGGTCAGCATTCTCAAGACCCACCGATTCGCCCGCCAGATCGCCGGCGAGGAGCTCTCGGTCACCGAGACGATGCCGTTCCTGCGGGCTCTCGCCACGCTCGACCTCGGGCCCTCCCAGATCGACATCGGCATGCTCGCCGCGACGTACCGCAGCGACGAACGCGGTCTGTCCGTCGAGGAGTTCACCGCCGAGGCCGTCGCGGGTGCCGTCGGCGCCGGCGAGATCGAGGCCGGCGCGGGCCGGGACGTCGTCCTGTACGGCTTCGGCCGCATCGGCCGTCTCGTCGCCCGGCTGCTCATCGAGAAGGCGGGCTCCGGCAACGGCCTGCGGCTGCGCGCGATGGTCGTCCGCGGGGGCGGCGAGCAGGACCTGGTGAAGCGGGCCTCGCTGCTGCGCCGCGACTCCATCCACGGCCCGTTCCAGGGCACGATCACCGTCGACGAGGCGAACAACACCATCGTCGCCAACGGCAACGCCATCAAGGTGATCTACGCGAACGACCCGTCGGAGATCGACTACACCGCGTACGGCATCAACGACGCGATCCTGATCGACAACACCGGCAAGTGGCGGGACCGCGAGGGCCTTTCGCAGCACCTGCGCCCCGGCATCGACAAGGTCGTCCTCACCGCGCCCGGCAAGGGCGACGTGCCGAACATCGTGCACGGCGTCAACCACGACACGATCAAGCCGGACGAGCAGATCCTGTCCTGCGCGTCCTGCACCACGAACGCGATCGTGCCGCCGCTCAAGGCGATGGCCGACGAGTACGGTGTGCTGCGGGGTCACGTGGAGACCGTCCACTCGTTCACCAACGACCAGAACCTGCTGGACAACTACCACAAGGCCGACCGCCGCGGCCGCTCCGCGCCGCTCAACATGGTCATCACCGAGACCGGTGCCGCCTCCGCCGTCGCCAAGGCGCTGCCGGACCTCAAGGCGCCGATCACCGGCAGCTCGATCCGCGTCCCCGTCCCGGACGTCTCCATCGCGATCCTGAGCCTGCGCCTGGGCCGTGAGGCCAGCCGCGAGGAGGTCCTCGACCACCTGCGCGACGTCTCGCTGAACTCGCCGCTGCGCCGCCAGATCGACTTCACGGACTCGCCCGACGCGGTCTCCAGCGACTTCCTCGGCTCCCGGCACGCCTCGATCGTCGACGCGGGCGCCACCAAGGTCGACGGCGACAACGCGATCCTCTACCTCTGGTACGACAACGAGTTCGGCTACTCGTGCCAGGTCATCCGCGTCGTCCAGCACGTGTCGGGCGTCGAGTACCCGACCTACCCCGCTCCGGTCCCGGCGGTCTGACCCACCGGCTCCGCAGGCTCCCAGGCCGTCCCCGCACCGTCGCGGGGGCGGCCTTCGCGCGTGGTGGGCGGGTGCGGGCTTGACCCGATGATCAGTCCGGGCGCAGGATGAGGGCATGTTCACCCATCGCGCCCACGCCCTCGGAGCGGCCCCCGTGCCGGACCGATGTGGGTGCGCACGCAGCGGCTTGTAGCGGACGCCTCCCGTCCCTCGCCGTCTCTCCCCGTACGGTTCCGTACGCCACCCGGGCCACCGGTAGGGCCTCGCGCCCCGCCCCGACGTCCCGCGCACAGGTCCACCCCCGTACGGGGTCACGCCCCAACTCCCGCCCGCACCTTCCCGTTTCCCGGGACGGGCGACGCCGCCCCGTCCCCTCGCGCCCCGGAGTGTGTCCATGACCGTGACCGACGTCCCGCCGACGACGCCGCTGCGTCCCGCCCGCATCCCCGACGACGGCCTCTACGAGGGGCGGCGCGTGCTGCGCCGCACCCCCGACGACTGGCAGGAGCAGCCCTACGAACTGTTCCACGTGGTCCCGCAGGCGGCGACCATCGGCGCCGAGATCCGCGGGATCGATCTCGCCCGCCCGCTGTCCCCGCGGCTGCGCGCCGAACTCGACCGGGCCCTGCTGGAGTGGAAGGTGCTGTTCTTCCGCGGCCAGCACCTCACCGCCGAGCGGCAGCGCGCGTTCGCCCGCAACTGGGGCGAGTTGGAGACCAATCCGCTCCTGGAGCGGGGCGACAGCGACGAGGTCGTACGGTTCGACAAGAGCGCCGGCGGGACGCCCAGCTTCGAGAACGTCTGGCACACGGACGTCACCTTCCGCGAACGCCCCGCCATGGGCGCGGTGTTGCAGCTGCGCGAGGTCCCGCCGTTCGGCGGCGACACCCTGTGGGCCGACATGGCGGCCGCGTACGACAACCTGCCGCGGTGGGTGACGGAGCGCATCGACGGAGCCGTCGCCGAGCACGACTTCCTGCCCGGGTTCCGCCGCTTCTACGGCCCCGAACGCCTCGCCCGGTGGCAGGAGTCGTTCCCGCCCGTGACCCATCCCGTGGTGCGGCGGCACCCGGCGACCGGGCGCCGCATGCTCTTCGTCAACGCGTCGTTCACCACCCGCATCCTCGGCATGGAGCAGGGCGAGAGCGACCGGCTGCTGCGCCTGCTGTTCCAGCAGGCGCACGTCCCCGAGTTCCAGGTGCGGTTCCGCTGGCAGGCCGGTGACGTCGCGTTCTGGGACAACCGGGCCACCCAGCACTACGCCGTGGCCGACTACGGCGACGCCCGGCGGGTCGCCGAGCGCGTCGCCATCGCGGGCGACCGCCCGTACTGATCCCGCGCGCACGGCCCGGTCAGCCGGTGAACACCGTGCCGACCAGGGCCACATGGGCCGCCGTGCCGCCGAGCACGGACAGCAGCAGATTGCGCCGCCACAGGTGCAGGCCGACCGTGACCGCGAGGGCGAGCACGGTCGGCCACACCCGGCCGGGCACGCGGGGCGTGACGTCGCGCAGCGCGTAGACCGAGAGGATCGTCAACACCCCCACCGGCATGTGGGAGTTGAGGTACGCCACCGCGGGGCTGGAGCGCAGCGGGGCGAGCACCGCGAACGGCAGGGCGCGCAGCGCCCAGGTCACCGCGGCGGCCACGCCCACCGCGGACAGCAGGTACGGGGCGTCAGGCACGGACCCTCCAGGCGTGGCGCAGCAGCAGTCCCGCGGTGAACAACGCGAAGGCGACCAGCAGGAGTTGACCGGGGACGACGAAGCGGGCGAACAGGGCGCAGCCGAGGGCCAGGAGCGGTGTGAACAGTTCGGGCCGCGCCCGCAGCGCGTCGAGCGCCAGCGCCACGAACAGCGCCGTCACCGCGAAGTCCAGACCGCCGAGCCCGGCGGGCACCAAGCCGCCGGCCAGCGCCCCGAGCGTCGCGCCACCCGCCCAGTACCCGTGCACGACGCCCTGCGCCCCCAGGATCCGCCGCCCCGCCCAACTCGCCGCCCCGGTACGGGTGGTGACCACCCACGCCTCGTCCGACAGCGCGAACGTCCCGTACGCCTTCCCGGCGCGGCCCGTGATCCGGTCCAGCGGGAACGACAACGCGTAGAAGACGTGCCGGACGTTGACGAAGAAGGCCGTCGCCGCGACGGTCGTCAGCGGCGCCGCCACCAGCACCAGGGACAGCAGCAGGAACTCCAGCGAACCGGCGTAGATCAGCCCGGAGAACAGGCTCGCCCACCACCAGGCGAGCCCCGAGTGCACCACCAGCACCCCGAACGCCATCCCCATCGGGAACGCGCCGAGCCCGACCGCCCCGACGTCCCGCACGGCGGTCACCACCCCCGCGGCACCCTTCGACCAGGTCATTCGCATGGGCACAACGCTAGGCCGGAACGCGCCTCATATGGTTGCGGAATGTGTCCCAGCAGACGCCCCGCACGCAATGATCCGCAACTGGATGCCCTTGATCGCGACATTCTGCGTCACCTCCGCGCCGACGGCCGGCTGACCAACGTCGAACTCGCCCGCCGCGTCGGCCTCTCGCCGCCGCCCTGCCTGCGCCGCGTCCGGCGCCTGGAGGAGGCCGGGATCATCACCGGCTACCGGGCGACCGTCGACCACGAGGCGCTCGGCGGCGGCCTGGAGGTGATGGTCTTCATCGAGGTCTCCGTCAGCGACCTGAAGACCCTCGCCGACCTCGAAGAGGTGATCGCCGGGTACGAGGAGGTCGTCGAGTTCCGCCGGCTCTTCGGACGCCCCGACTACCTGCTGCGCGTGCTGGTCGCCGACCACAACGCCTACGAGGCGTTCCAGACCGGGAAGGTGATCGGGCTGCCCGGGGTCGCCCGCGTCGTCTCCCAGCCCACCATGAAGAAGATCAAGGTCATCGACTGATCGTCGGCTGACGGACACCGCCGTGTCAGCGCGGCGTCAGGGCCTTCGGGTCCGGCGTCAACGTGACGTCATGACAGGGCGATCCGGGCGGGGGAGCGGGCATAACGTCGGTGGCGGAACCACCCGACCGAGGATCCTCCAGGAGGAACCCATGGCAGACCACGCCTGCGCCGACGACCCCGAACCCTGCGAACCCGGCCCGGCCGGACACGCCACCCTCTTCGTTCCCGTCCGGCCGGGACCCGCGGGCTGCGCCGCGCTGCTGCTGCGCACCCCGTACGGCGGCCGCACTGCCGTCGGCTTCACCAGCGCCCGCCGGCTCACCGCCACCCTGGGCGGCGGCCAGGCCTGGATCAGGCTCGCCGAACCCGCCCTGCGCTCCCTCACCGAACCCCTCGGCGTGACGGCCGTCGCCGTCGACCCCGCCCTCGTCCGCCCGGCCCCGGAGGTGGCGGCCCGATGACGACCCTGCACCCCATCGGCGCGCCCCTCACCGAGGAGCCGGAGGACCTGTCGGTGTGGCCCGCCTCCACGGCCCCGGCCCCCGACGGCGACCTCACGGTCGGCGGCGTCCCCCTCGCCGAGATCGCCGAACGCTTCCAGACCCCCGCCTACGTGCTCGACGAGGACGAGGTCCGCGACCGCTGCCGGATGTACCGCGACGCGTTCCCCGAGGCCCACGTCCTGTACGCGGCCAAGGCGTTCCTGTGCCGGGCCATGGTGCGCTGGGTCGACGAGGAGGCGCTCGGCCTGGACGTCTGCTCCGCGGGCGAGCTCGAACTCGCCGTCACCGCGGGCTTCCCCGCGGACCGGATCGTGCTGCACGGAAACGCCAAGTCCCCGCAGGACATCCGGGCGGCGCTGCGGCTCGGCGTCGGCCGCATCGTCATCGACAGCCCCTCCGAGATCGCCCGGCTCGCCGCCGCCGTCGGCACCGACGGCCACCAGAAGGTGATGATCCGGGTCGTCCCAGGGATCAGCGCGGGCGGCCACGACAAGATCCGCACCGGGACCGACGACCAGAAGTTCGGCCTCTCCCTCACCGACGGCTACGCCCAGCACGCCATCGCCCGCGTCCTGGACCAGCCGCAGCTCGAACTGACGGGACTGCACTGCCACTTGGGCTCCCAGATCACCACGCCCAAGCCCTACCTCTCCGCCGTGCGCCGCATGGTCGGCCTGATGGCACGGGTGCGCGACGCGCACGGGGTCGTGCTGCCGGAACTCGACCTCGGCGGCGGCCACGGCATCGCCTACCGCCCCGGCGACCAGGCCCTCGACATCACCGGGCTCGCCCGCCGGATGCGTGCGGAACTGATCGAGAGCTGCGCCGCGGCCCACCTGCCCGTGCCCCGCCTCCTCGTCGAACCGGGCCGCGCCGTCGCCGGACCCGCAGGCATCGCCCTCTACCGCGTCCTGACCGTCAAACAGTCCGGGCAGCACGCGTACGTCGCCGTGGACGGCGGCATGAGCGACAACCCGCGCCCCGCCCTGTACGGCGTCCGCTACGCCCCCCGGCTGGTCGGCCGCGCCTCCGCGGCGGCGCCGCGCGCGATGACGGTGGTGGGCCGGCACTGCGAGGCGGGCGACGTGCTGGCCGCCGACGTCCCCCTGCCGGGCGATCTGCGCCCCGGCGACCTCCTCGCGGTCCCGGTGGCCGGGGCCTACCACCTGTCCATGGCGTCCGGCTACAACATGGTGGGCCGGCCGCCGGTGGTGGCGGTGCGGGCGGGCAGCGCGCGGCTGCTGGTCCGCAGGGAGTCGCTGCGCGACATCTGCGACAGGGACGTGGGCCTCTGACCCGGCCGACCCGACAGCGGGAGGGCCCGGACGTCACGTCCGGGCCGGTCAGGCCACGGGGGCGATCGAGCGGCCCGCCCACGCGGGCGCCGGTTCCGTGAGCTCGGTGAACCGGGCGCGGATCCCGTCCGGGAACGGCGCCGCCCGGCCCGCCTGCTGGTCGACGTGGACCGCGAGCAGCTCGGTGGTCGCCACCGGCTCCGCGTCCGGCGCCGGGTCCGCCGCGTCGTCCGCCACCACGTACATCTCGTGCGTGAACCGTGCCTTCTTCGCCGCGGCCCCCACCATCCGCGTGCGGATGGCGAGATGGGCGCCCTCGGGGACGTCCCGCAGATAGCGGATGTGCGACTCGACCGTGTAGAGGGAGCAGCCCGTCTCCTCGCGGTAGCCGGAGTGCAGGCCCGTCTCGATCATCAGGGCGTCCGTGGCGTGGCCGAACGCGAGGACGTAGAAGGCCTCGCTCATGTGGCCGTTGTAGTCGATCCACTCGGGGCGGACCGTGCGGTGCAGCAGCGGCAGCGTCGTCATCGGGCGCCCTCCGCACCGGGGAGCCGGCCCGTCGCGCGCAACACGTCGATGACGCCCCGGTCGCGCTCGGCCACCAGCTCGGCGATGGAGCGGCCGGCCGCCGCCTCGTCGCAGCCCGCGACCACGGCGTCGTACAACTCCTTGTCGAGCTCGGGTGCTTCGAGTCGGGTCCACGGCGACTTCAGGGACGGCCCGAAGTGGTCCAGCATGTGCGCCATGCCGCCCTCGCCGCCGGCCAGCGCGAACGTCAGCATCGGCCCCATGAACGCCCAGCGCAGGCCGGGGCCCTCGGTGATCGATTCGTCGATCTCCCGCACCGTGGCCTCGCCGTTGGCGACCATGTGCAACGCCTCGCGCCACAGGGCTTCCTGGAGCCGGTTCGCGATGAAGCCGGGCACCTCGCGGTTCATGGTGATGACCGACTTGCCCGCCACCTCGTAGAAGCGGGACGCCCAGGCGACCGCCGCGTCGTCGGTGCGGTCGCCGCCGACGACCTCGACGAGCGGGATCAGGTACGGCGGGTTGAACGGGTGGCCGACCACCAGGCGACCGGGGGTCGCGGCCGTCGTCTGCATGTCCGTCATCGGATAGCCGGACGTGGACGACGCGATGACCACGCCGGGCGGCGTCGCCGCGTCGATACGGGTCAGCAGGTCGCGCTTCAGGCCGAGCTTCTCCGGCGCGCTCTCCTGCACGAACTCGGCGTCGGCGACGGCCTGTTCGAGGGTGTCGGTGACGGTGAGCCGGTCGGGGGACGCGCCCTCGGCGAGGCCGAGCCCGGTGAGCGCGGGCCAGGCCGCGTCGACCAGGCGCCGCAGCCGCTGCTCGGCGTCGGGCGCCGGGTCCCAGGCCGTCACGTCGTAGCCGCGGGCCAGGAAGTGGGCGACCCAGCCGCCGCCGATGACTCCGGCGCCGACGCAGGCGACCCGGCGGACGTGCTCGGGGGCCGTGGGGGAGGGGGTGGTCATCAGCGGTTCGCCTTCCTGAGGCCGAGGATCTCGCGGGCTTCGTCCGGGGTCGCGACGCGCGCGCCCATCGACTCGGTGAGGGTCACGGCCCGCTCGACGAGCCGGGCGTTGGTGGCCTTGTCGCCCTTGCCGAGGTACAGGTTGTCCTCCAGGCCGACCCGGACGTGCCCGCCGAGCAGGATCGACTGGGCGACCCACGGCATCTGCATCCGGCCGATCGCGAAGCTCGCCCAACGGGCGCCGTCCGGCAGCATGGTGACCATGGACTGGAGCACGCCCGGGTCGGCGGGCGCGCCCCACGGGATGCCCATGCACAGCTGGAACACCGACGGGTCGTCGAGCAGACCTTCGGCGAGCAGCTGCTTCGCGAACCACACGTGGCCCGTGTCGAAGCACTCCAGCTCGGGCCGTACGCCCAGCTCCTGGATGCGCCGGGCACCCGCGCGGAGCATGTCGGGCGTGGAGACGTAGAGGTTCGAGCCGTCCCCGAAGTTGAGGGAGCCGCAGTCGAGGGTGCAGATGTCGGGGAGCAGCTCCTCGACGTGGGGGAGCCGGTCGAGTCCGCCGACGAGGTCCGAGCCGGGGAGCGGGAACCCCTCCAGCGGCCGGTCCGGGTCGACGACCAGGTCGCCGCCCATGCCCGCGGTCAGGTTGATGACGACGTCGGTGCCGGTCTCCTTGATGCGTTCGACGACCTCGCGGTACAGCTTCGGGTCGCGCGACGGGGCGCCGGTCTCCGGGTCGCGCACGTGGATGTGGACCACGGCGGCGCCCGCTTCGGCGGCCTCGACCGCGTTCCTGGCTATCTGCTCCGGGGTGACCGGCACGTGCGGACTCTTGCGGACGGTGTCGCCCGCGCCGGTGAGGGCGCAGGTGACGATGACGTTCTCGGTGACGGGCATGTGGGGGCCTCCCAGGATTGAGTCCGTCGGGCGATCGAGGGGCGTGGTTCGGGATGGAGCCCCGTGACGTGGGGCTATTGGGCCAGGATCGTGGCCCGGACGTGGGCGGTCAGTGCCGCGTGCATCGCTTCCGGCCCTTCGGGACCGGGCGACGCCAGGACCTGCGTGGCCAGGCCGTCGATGAGCGCGGTGAGCGTGAGCGCCGCCGCCTCGGGGTCGGCGTCCGGGCGGAACACGCCCTGCGCCACCCCTCTGCGGACGACGTCGGCGACGGTCTCCCGCCACTGCCGGTAGTACTCGGTGTGCAGCCGGCCGACCGTCGTGGAGCGGGCCGCCTCCGCCCACAGGTCGAGCCAGACCGCCCACTGGCGGCGCTGCTGGTCGGTGCGCGGGGTCTGCAGCTCGACGAGCTGGCGCAGCTCGGCCGCCGCGTCGTCCGCCTCGGCGAGCCGGGCGGCGCGGCGTGCGGTGTCCTCGTCCATGCACCAGCGCACGGCGGCTTCGAGGAGCTCGGCGCGGCCGGGGAAGTGGTAGTGGATCGCTGCAGTACTGGTGGCGCAGGCGTGCGCGATGTCCGCGACCCGCACCGCGTGGAACCCGTGCTCGGCGATGAGGCGGACCGTCTCGCGGACGATCTGCGACGGCCGGCCGCCCGCCACCGGCACGGCCGTGGCCGGCGCCGCCTCTCGGGGGCGCGCACCGAGCAGCCGGCCCACGTCCACGCGCCCCTCGTCGGCGATCCGGGCCAGCTCCGCCGCGGTGAAGCGCCGGGTGCCGCTCAGCGAGCGGGACAGCTTGGACGGATCCATGACGATGCGGCGCGCGAACTCGCGCTGGCTGACACCCGCGGCCGCGATGACCTCACGGACGCGTGCGGCGGTGTCGGCGCTGGATGCGGCATCGGATTCCATGGGGCACGACCCTAACCATGTGTTGAGCAGAACTCAACACGGATGTGCACAACCAGCAGGTGAGAGAGGTAATTGTGATGCTGACTTTCTCATC
The DNA here is from genome assembly GCF_024448165.1 of Streptomyces longispororuber. Classification (GTDB taxonomy): domain Bacteria; phylum Actinomycetota; class Actinomycetes; order Streptomycetales; family Streptomycetaceae; genus Streptomyces; species Streptomyces longispororuber_A. The sequence continues at coordinate 12,243 of NZ_JAMOLN010000153.1, read as the reverse complement.
AGTCAGGGGCGCAACACCGTGACCCGGGCGGCCGCCCCGCGCGTCCCGTCCGGGGCCACCGCCACGAGCCGCACCCCCACCGCCCCGGTCGCCGGCGCGCACCCCGGCAGGCAGTACACGTCGTCGTACGCCCGCCCCAGCCACCGCCCGTCGTCGCCGAGCAGGTCGTAGTGCCACACGCCGCTCGTCGCGAGCCGCCACGACAGGAACGCCGTGCCGTCGTCCGGATCCACCGCGTCGACCGCGAACGCCTCGGGCACCGCGGGCGGTACGGCCGGACCGCCGGGGAGCAGGGCCAGCTCACCCACCCGGACCGCGCACCGCGCCGCCCGCCGCGCCCCGACCCGCAGGGCCAGCGCGGCGACGGTCCGGCCGCGGAACGGACCGAGCCCGTGGGCCGTGGTGCGCCAGCCGTCCGACGGCTCCGCCGCCAGCCACACCACGTCCCCCGGCGCGTCCGCGAACAGCAGCCCGACCGCCAGCTCCGCCGCACCGACCCCGCGCGCCGTCACCGCGAGCCGCTCGCCCCCGGTCACCCGCAACTCCGTCTTGTAGAGCCGCACCGTCGTCGCGTCACCCGGCCCGAGCGCGCCGGAGAGGAGCAGCGACGCCCCGCCGTCGTACGCGTCCCCGTGGTCGAGACCGACGGTCACCGACCCCGTGCCCTCCGTCCAGAACTGCCAGGTCGGCAGCACGTCCTGGACCGACGCGTCGCACCAGTCCCCGTCGTGGACGCGCCGCCCGGCCAGGAAGAACGCCCGCCCGTGCCCGGTGTTGAAGCGCGTCACGAACGGGAACGCGCCGACCACCGAGCGCTCGGCGACGTAGTGCGCCACGCCGTCCCAGGCCCGCGGATCGTCCCGGTCGCGGTGCTCGCGCGCGTGCGGGAGCAGCCGGCCGGTGCGGCTCGGGTCCTGCCGCGGACCAGACCAGTACTGGCGCTCCCGGCGGAACACCGCCTCCTGGTCGTCGGGATCGGCGTGCCCGGGATGCAGCTCCCACACGAAGTGCGAGCCGAACAGCGCCCAGCTCGTCCGCGCCGGACCGCCCTCGGGGAAGACGAGCCGCGGGTCGTACTCGGGGTCGAAGCCGAACTGCTCGTTCTCCGTGCCGTGGAACACCGTCGCGTACGGGTCGAGTCCCCGGGCGACAGCGGTCGTACGGGAGCGTTCGACGCCCTCCTCGGTCATCCAGTAGTTGGCGAAGAAGCTGTCCGCGGCGCCGTGTTCGAGCCAGTCGGCGTTCGTGCCGTCGAGGCCGTTGCGGTAGTCGAGCCGCCCGTCGGGGCCGATCGTGTCGTACCACTGGACGTGGAAGTCCCCGGGGGCACGGGAGCGCAGGTACCGCAGCAGCCGCAGCAGACGGCGGGCCTGGTCCGGCGGCGTCGCCGCCTCGTGGTTGACGAAGTAGCCGTCGAACCCGAAGTACGCGGCCATCTCGACCAGCTTGTCCGCCACCGGGAACGAACCGTCGGGCCGCTCCTCCAGGTACTCCTCGAAGTCCCCGGTCCGCGGCCAGAACCAGCACCCCAGGCTCCGTACGCCGTTGCGGTGCGCGGCGTCCGTGTAGGCCGGGTTGGGGAGGTTGACCAGGCCGTGCACGGGCTCGTCGGCGGGAGAGCCGTCCACCGGGAGGCCGTGCCACGAGCCGAGGAAGTCGCTGTACTGCCAGAAGCGCAGCAGCCGCCGCGCGAACACGTCGTCCCGCCTGCGGGCCGTCCAGAACGCGCCGTCGTAGTCGTTGCACAGGTTCATCACCCGTGCGTCGTACGTGAGCCCGGGGCGGGCCTGCGTCGCGGGGAACGGCCCGATGCGGGGCGCGAGCGGCACCCGGGAGCGGAAGTACCGGGCCCAGCGGTCCGTCCGCGGCGACCAGCCCTTGAGGGCCGCCGCGTCGTAGCCGTGCATGAACGGCCGGCCGGTCACCGCTCGGCGGCCCGGCTCAGGCGCAGCGTCACCAACTCGAACGGCTTCAGCGAGAGGGTCAAGTCGCCCTCCTCCACAGGGCGTTCCAGGAGATCGGTGCGGACCACCCCGGACACCGCGAACCCGGGCGTCACACGCGCCTTCGCCCGTCCGCCGCGCGCCTCGTACAGCCGCACGACGACGTCGCCCGACCCGTCGTCGGCCAGCTTCACCGCGCTGACCGCGACCGCGTCGTGGTCGACCGTGACGAGCGGCGCCACGGACGCCGCGCCGTGCACCGTGCGCGCGGGCAGATTGATCGCCGCGCCCTCGCGCACCGCGTCACCGACCGAGGCCCCCGGCACCAGCGCGTGCCGGAAGCGGTGCACGCCCTGGTCGGTCTCCGGATCGGGGAAGCGCGGCGCCCGCAGCAGCGACACCCGGACCGTGGTGGTGTCCGAGGTCCGCGTCACGTCGTGCCCGTACGTCGAGTCGTTGACCAGCGCGACACCGAAACCGGGCTCGGCGACGTGCACGAAGCGGTGGTTGCACGCCTCGAACTTGGCGGCGTCCCACGAGGTGTTGGTGTGCGTCGGCCGGTGGACGTGACCGAACTGGGTCTCCGACGCGTACCGCTCGGCGTGCACGTCCAGCGGGAACGCCAGCTTCAGGAACTTCTCCGTCTCGTGCCAGTCGACCTCCGTCGCGATGTCGACGCGGCGGGCGCCCGGCGCGAGGGAGAGGACCTGGACGACCCGGGAGGCGGAGAACGAGCGGCTGATCCGGATGCCCGTGTCGCCGTCCGGGACGAGTTCGGCCACGTCCGTCAGGTCCGTGCCCGTGTTGCGGTAGAAGCGGTCCACGTCCCAGGCGTCCCACTGGTTGGGGAAGTCCGGGTGCAGCTGGAGCAGATTGCCGGGCGCGCCCGCCGGGACCGTCTCCCGCTCCGCCGCGACGTCGTACACGGAGACCAGCAGACCGCGCCCGTCGACCTCCACCTGCAGCAGCCCGTTGTCCAGCAGGAACCCGCCGCCGGGCCGCGCCGTCACCCGCGTGCCGCCGTCCGGTGCCGGTACCGATGGCGTGTCCGCGCCGAGCGCCGGGACGCCGGAGCGCGCGTGCGGCGCCGCGTTGAAGGTCAGCGGCCGCGTCCCCTCGCCCGCGAGCGCCCGCTGCGCCGCCCCGATGACGGCCTCCAGCTCCGCGGCCACCCGCGCATACGTGGCCCGCGCCTCCCGGTGCACCCAGGCGATCGACGAACCCGGCAGGATGTCGTGGAACTGGTGCAGCAGCACCGTCTTCCACAGCCGGTCCAACTCCTCGTACGGATAGGGGAACCCGGTCCGCACCGCGGCCGTCGCCGCCCACAGCTCCGCCTCGTACAGCAGGTGCTCGCTGCGCCGGTTGCCCTGCTTCGTCTGCGCCTGGCTCGTCAGCGTCGCCCGGTGCAGCTCCAGGTACAGCTCGCCGACCCAGACCGGCGGGTCGGGATACTCGGCCTCGGCCTTCGCGAAGAACGCGGCGGGCGGCTCCCAGTCGACCGTGGGGGAGCCCTCCAGGGACCGGAGCCGGGCCGCCTTCGCGACCATCTCGCGCGTCGTGCCGCCCCCGCCGTCACCGAACCCGGTCGGCGCCAGCGAGTGGCTCGCCCGCCCCTTCTCCTTGAAGTTGCGTGCCGCGTGGGCGAGTTCGCTGCCCTGCATCGCGCAGTTGTAGGTGTCGACGGGCGGGAAGTGCGTGAGGATCCGGGTGCCGTCGACGCCCTCCCAGTGGAAGGTGTGGTGCGGGAACGTGTTCGTCTGCGACCACGAGATCTTCTGCGTCAGCAGCCACTTGGCGCCCGCCGCCTTGATGATCTGGGGCAGGCCCGCCGCGAACCCGAAGGTGTCCGGCAGCCACACCTCGTCGTTCTCGACGCCGAACTCCTCCAGGAAGAACCGCTTGCCGTGCACGAACTGACGGGCCATCGCCTCCGAGCCCGGCATGTTCGTGTCCGACTCCACCCACATGCCGCCCGTCGGCACGAACCGTCCTTCGGCCACGGCCTTCTTCACCCGCGCGTACACCTCGGGCCGGTGCTCCTTGATCCAGGCGAGCTGCTGGGCCTGCGACATCGCGAACACGAACTCCGGCTCGTCGTCAAGGAGCTGCGTCATGTTCGCGGCCGTCCGCGCGACCTTGCGGACCGTCTCGCGCAGCGGCCACAGCCACGCCGAGTCGATGTGCGCGTGCCCCACCGCACTGATCCGGTGCGCCGACGGCGACGCCGGCGCGGACAGCACGTCGACCAGCTCGGTCCTGGCCGCCCGCGCCGTGCCGTTCACGTCCTGGAGGTCCAGCGCGTCCAGCGCCCGCTCCACCGCGCGCAGCACGTCCCAGCGGCGCGCCGACTCGACCGGCAGCTCCGCCATCAGCTCGCCGAGCACCTCCAGGTCGTGCACCAGCTCCCACACCGTCCGGTCGAAGACCGCGAGCTCCATCCGCGCGAGCGTGTACTGGGGGGTGTCCCCGGCCGTCCCGACGTCCCCCAGGGGCGTGGGCCGGAAGGGGTGGTAGTCGAGGATCACCGGGTTCGACGCCGCCTCGACGTGCAGGTCGACGTGCTCGCCGCCGGTGGCGCGGTCCGCGACGCGCACCCACTGGTTGCGCGGGTTGAGGCCCTTCACCGGTGAGCCGTCCGGGCGGTACACGAGGCCCTCGCACTGGAATCCCGGCATGTTCTCGTCGAAGCCCAGGTCGAGCAGCGCCTCCACGGTCTCGCCCGCCCACTCCTCCGGCACCGCCCCGGTCACCCGGAACCAGCTCGTGCCCCACGGGGCGCCCCACCGGTCACCCGTCCGCACCGGCGCGTGCGGTGCGGCGAGCCCCTCCGCGACCGGCACCGGCTCGCCCGGCGCGTGCCACACCGTGACCTCCAGGGGCACGGAGCGCGGATACACGGCGGGCCTGACGCGTTCGCCGAGGACGCGGCGCAGCCGGGACTCGACCAGGGAACGGTCGTCATGCATGGGGCAACTCCCGTACGGGTGAGGTGGGTTCAGGCAACGTTGTCAGGAGTGACGACCTCGGTGATCCCGCGCGCCGCGAGATGCTCGCGGTCGTCCGCGCGGCTCGCCAGCACCGTCGTGGGGCGCACCCCGTCGGCGGCCAGCGCGGCGAACGCGTCGAAGACCGGGCCGCCCGGCGCGCACACCGAGCGGCGCGGCGCCAGGTCGTCGTCGCCGACGTCCACGACCAGGGCGGTCGTGCGCACGGCGGGCTCGGGCGACCGGCCGCGCCACTCCCCGGCCAGCCGGGCGACGGCCTTGCCGGCCGGCTTCACCGCGCCGTCGTTGGTCAACAGGCCCAGCGAGTACTCCAGTTCGGGGAAGTCCGCCAGGTCACGGGAGACGTCGTGCGAACACCACCAGGTGACGCCCCACAGGTCCGGGCAGTCGAGCACCGCCTCGATCGTCGCCTCCGTGAACCGGTCCGCGTGCTCCGCCGGGATCAGCGGCTGCGGCGCCCCGACCTCCTGCAGCCACACCGGCCGGTGCGGCTCGGCCGCCCACGCCTTGGACAGCTCGACCAGGTACGCCGCGTGCCCGTACGTCGCGGGCCCGTCCTTGCCGTGCCGCTGCGCGGTGCCGTTGAACACCCACGAGTGGACCGCCGTCAGCGCGCCGAGCCGGGCCGCGTGCGCCGGGGTGAACGGCTGGTCGTCCTGGTACCACGACGCGTCGTACTCGGCGTGCAGGTGCAGCCGGCCCGGCGCCCCCTCCTCGCACGCGGCGAGCACCCGCTCCAGCCAGCTCCCGGCCTGCGCGGGGGAGATGCGGTCCGGGTCGGGGTGCGGGGGTCCCGCGGCGAACTGGGCGATCTCGTTGCCGATGGTCATCCCGATGAAGTTCGGCCGGTCGGCGAGCGCCGACGCGAGCGTGCGCAGGTACGCGGCCTGCGCCGCCACCACGTCGGGATCGGTGAACAGATTGCGCCGGTGCCACGTCCGCGTCCACGCGGGCAGGAAGTCGAAGCTGGAGAGGTGGCCCTGCAAGCCGTCGACGTTCACGTCGAGCCCGCGCTCACCCGCCGCGTCCGCGAGGGCCACCAGGTGCTCGACGGCGCGCGGCCGGATCAGCGAACGGTTGGGCTGGAACACCGGCCACAACGGGAACACCCGCACGTGGTCGACGCCGAGCGCCGCGATCGCGTCGAGGTCGGTGCGGACCGCGTCGAGATCGAAGTCGAGCCAGTGGTGGAACCAGCCCTGGGAGGGGGTGTAGTTGACGCCGAAACGCATCGTTGAATTCCTGCTCCTCGGAAATGCGGTGAGCCAGGGGAGAGCGTGAGCCACACCGAAGGGCCACGTCAACAGGGCGTCACCGGACGTAAATCGTTGTGTACGCGCCCTCTTGCCGAACCAGCTATAGCGCTTTAGCGTGCTCCGCACTCAAGCGCTTCAGCGCACACGCCGGCACCGTTCCGGCATTCTTCAGGCATCGTTTCGGCGGGAGGCAGATCGTGCGCCGTGTTCCGGCCGGACGCCCCACCATCAAGGACATCGCCCACGAGTCCGGCGTGTCCGAGAGCGCCGTCTCGTTCGCCCTCAACGGCCGGCCGGGCGTCTCCGAGGCCACCCGCGCCCGGGTCCGCCGGGTCGCCGACCGGCTCGGCTGGCGGCCCAGCGCCGCCGCCCGCGCCCTGTCCGGCGAGGGCCCCGCCACGGTCGGGCTCGTCCTCGCCCGGCCCGCCAGCACCCTCGGCGTCGAGTCGTTCTTCCTCCAGCTCGTCTCCGGCATCCAGGAAGTCCTCTCCCTGCGCCGGTTCGGCCTGCTCTTCCAGGTCGTCGAGGACCTCGACGCCGAATGCGACGCGTACCGGCGCTGGTGGGCCGAGCACCGGGTCGACGGGGTCCTCGTCGTCGACCCGCGCGCCGACGACCCCCGCCCCCCGCTCCTCGACGAGCTGGGCCTGCCCGCCGTCGTCATCGGCTCGCTGCCGCCCGGCGACGACGGCACCGGCCACCCCGGCATCGCCAACCTGTGGGCCGACGACGCCGGCGCCATGGCCGGCATCGTCGACCACCTCGACGCGCTCGGCCACCGCCGGATCGCGCACGTCGCGGGCCTGCCCGAACTCGCCCACACCCGCCGCCGGATCGCGTCGCTGCGCGCGGAGGCCGAACGGCGCGGCATCGAGGCCCACTCCCACACCACCGACTACTCCGACACGGAGGGCGTCAGGACGACCCGCCGCGTCCTCGACTCCGCGGCGCCGCCGACGGCGATCGTCTACGACAACGACGTCCTCGCCGTCGCGGGCCTCGGCGTCGCCGCCGAACGCGGCATCCCCGTACCGGTCGCACTGTCCATCGTGGCCTGGGACGACTCGGTGCTGTGCCGCTCCACGCACCCCGCGCTCACCGCGCTCGTCCGGGACACCACGGCGTTCGGCCGCCGCGCCGCCGAGGAACTGTTCGCCCTGCTGGACGGGGGCCCGGCCCGGCGCGTGGAGGACGCGCTCCCGCACCTCCTGGAACGCGGCTCGACCGCATCCGCCCCCTGAACCCGCACCCGCACCACGCCCGGCACCACCGGAACCGCGCCGCCCCCCCACCTGGCACGTCACACGATCCGACAACGATGTCGACCGTCGACCGGAGGTATCCGTCCCCCATGTCCGGCACCCCGCGCACTCCACTGACCCGCTCCGTCCTCATCGGCACCGCCGCCCTGGCCCTCGCCCTCACCGGCTGCTCCGCGACCCCCACCGCGTCCAAGGGCGGCGGCAGCGACTCCCTCACGGTGAACCTCGGATTCGCCGGCACCACCATCAACCGCAACTTCAACCCGTTCTCCCTCAAGGCCACCCAGGGCACCTTCGGGTTCCAGTACGAGTCGCTGTTCGGCTTCAACATCCTCCAGGGCGGGAAGTTCGTCCCCTGGCTCGCCACCGCGTACGACTGGTCCGACGGCGGCAAGAAGATCACTCTGCACCTCGACCCGCGCGCCAACTGGAGCGACGGCTCGAAGCTCACCGCCGCCGACGTCGTGTTCACCGTCGACTACATCCGCGACCAGAAGCTCCAGCCGTCCTCGGGCACCTTCGCGTACAAGAAGGCGACCGCCGTCGACGCCCACACGGTCGAGATCACCTTCGCGAAGCCCGCCTACTCCAAGCTGAACGTCATCGGCGGCCTCACCCCGGTCCCCGCCAAGCTCTGGAAGGGCAAGAACGGCGCCACGTACACCAACCTGGACCCGGTCGGCTCGGGCGCCTACACGCTGCGGCAGTACAGCGCGCAGCAGCTCACCTTCGAGGCCCGCGACGACTACTGGAAACAGAAGGACGTCCCGGTGAAGACCGTCAAGGCGCCGGTCGTCGCAGGCAGTTCGGAGATCGGCAAGCTGCTGCGCGGCGACATCCAGTGGAGCGGCGGCGCCATCGCCGACGTGAAGAAGCAGTACGTGAGCGCCGACCCGGAGAACCACCACGCCTGGTACCCCACCTACGGCGGCCTGTTCATGTTCTTCAACCACACCAAGGCGCCCTTCGACGACGTCCACGTCCGCAAGGGCCTCTCGCTCGCCGTCGACCGCTCCGAACTCGCCCGGCTCGGCAACCCCGGCATGTTCAACGACCTCAACCTGACCGGCCTCGACACCAAGACCCAGGGCAAGTGGGTGGACGCCCAGTACGCCGACGCCGACCAGCCGAAGCCCGAACCGGCCGCCGCCTACAAGGAGTTCGAGAAGTCCGGGTACCAGAAGAAGGGCGGCAGGCTCGTCGGGCCGGACGGCAAGCAGCTGTCCTTCACCATCATCGAGGTGTCCGACTTCGGCGACTCCATCCAGCGCGACAAGGTCCTCGCCGAGCAGCTCAAGAAGGCGGGCGTCAAGGTCGACGTACAGGCCCTGCCCAGCGGCCAGGTCGACCAGCGCAGGCGCGAGGCCAAGTTCGACGTGGTCGTCGGCGGCGCCGTCTACGGCAACACCCCCTTCAGCTTCTTCCAGGACATGCTCGCCTCCAAGAACGCCGGCGTGTGGTGCAACTACGGCCACTACAAGAGCAAGAAGGTCGACGCGCTCCTCGCCGACCTGGAGGGCTCCGGCGACGAGGCCACCATCAAGAAGACCTCCGCCGAACTCCAGAAGGTCATGGTCGACGACGTGCCCGCCGCGCCCCTCATCACCATCGGCGCCTCCGCCGAGTACAACAGCGAGCACTGGACCGGCTGGCCCGACGAGCAGAATCCGTACGCCAACCCTGCGCCCTGGTCCGGCACCACCAACGCCATGTCGATCCTGCTCAACCTCCGCCCGGCGAACGGGAAATGACCGCCGTGACGACCACCACCGCACCCGTGGTGGCGAAGACCGGCCGGCGCGTCGGCCTCGGCCCCGCCCGCTACTTCCTGCGACGCCTCGGCTTCTACGCCGTCGCCACCTGGGTCGCCCTCACCCTCAACTTCCTCATCCCACGCCTGATGCCCGGCGACCCGGCGTCCGCGCTCGTCATGCAGATGCAGCAGAAGCAGGCCCTGTCCTCCGAGCAGGTGGCCGGCATCTACCGGCTGTTCGGCAAACCGGGCGAACCGTTGTGGGACCAGTACGCCACCTACGTCGGCCAGGTCCTCCACTTCGACTTCGGCATCTCCGTCGCCTACTACCCGACCCCGGTGTGGGAGGTGATCCGCACCGGACTGCCCTGGACGATCGGGCTCGTCGGCCTCACCGCCGTCCTCGCCTTCGTGCTCGGCACGGCCGCCGGAGTCGTCTGCGGCAGCCGGGTCGGCTCCCGCTTCGACTCGATCGCCACGCCCGCCGCGATGTTCCTCGGCTCGCTGCCCTACTTCTGGGTGGCGCTGCTCCTCCTCATGGCGTTCGGCGCCCAGCTCGGCTGGCTGCCGCTCGGCGGCGGCTACGACGGCGACCTGGTGCCGTCGTTCAACGGCCCGTTCCTCGCCAGCGTCGTCAGCCACGGCATCCTGCCCGCCCTCACCGTCGTGCTCTCCTCGGTCGGCGGCTGGCTGGTCGGCATGCGCAACATGATGGTGACGACGGTCTCCGAGGACTATGTGCTGCTGGCCCGTGCCAAGGGTCTGTCCAAGGGCCGGGTGATGTTCCAGTACGCGGCCCGCAACGCGGTCCTGCCGAGCGTCGCCGGATTCGCGCTGACCATCGGCACGGTCGTCAGCGGACAGCTCCTCGTCGAGATCGTCTTCGCCTACCCGGGCGTCGGCTACCTCCTCTACCAGGCGGTCACGAACGTCGACTACCCGCTGATGCAGGCCCTGTTCCTGAACGTGTCCCTGTCCGTACTGGCCGCGAACTTCCTCGCCGACTCCGTGTACGGACTCATCGACCCGCGCGCGAGGGAGACCCGCTCATGACGCCGCCGCGCCTCCGGCTCCCGGAGAACCGCAAGGTGCGGGCCGGACTCGCCGTCCTCGCCCTCTTCGTCGCCGTGGCCCTGTTCGGCCCGTACGTCGTCGAGGGCCTGCTCGGCCTGTCCCCCTCGGACATCCACACGACCGACGCGATGCAGGGCCCGTCCGGGACGCATCCGCTCGGCACGACGGCCACGGGCGAGGACGTCCTGGCCCAGGTCGTGGCCGGCGCCCGGATCTCGCTCCTGGTCGGCCTGGTGGCCGGCACGGTGACCACGGTGCTCTCGGTCCTGGTCGGCGTCACCGGCGGCTACCTCGGCGGCCGCACCGACTCCCTCCTCACCGCGATCACCAACGTCAGCCTCGTCATCCCCGGCATGCCGCTCCTGATCATCATCGCGAGCTACGCCCAGGGCCGCGGCGGCTGGCTCGCGGTCGCCCTCATCATCGGCCTGACGGCCTGGCCGTGGGGCGCCCGCCAGAAGCGCGCCCAGACCCTGTCGCTGCGCCACCGGGACTTCGTGACGGCGGCCGAGATGACCGGCGAGAGCCGCTGGGGCGTGATCACCCGGGAGATCGTCCCCAGCCTCGCGCCGATCATCTCCGTCAGCTTCCTCGGCGCGGTGGTCGGCTCGATGTTCGCCGACGCCGGCCTCTCCTTCATCGGCCTCGGCAACATCAACACCACCAGCTGGGGCTCGATGCTCTACTGGGCCCAGAACGGCTCGGCGCTCTCCCGCGGCGCCTGGTGGTGGTTCGTCCCACCGGGCGCGTGCATCGCCCTCGTCGGCCTGGCGGCCGGCCTCGTCAACTTCGGCATGGACGAGATCTCCAATCCCCGCATGCGCCGTCCGGGCAGGCGTGCCCGCCGCTTGGCAGCGGCAGCTGCTCAAGGGGCGCGGGGAACTGCGCGACCGGCCACGACGAACCCGCACCCGCGAACGAATCCCTGACCGGCAACGGCGCTTAGGCGAGGCCCCGATGACACCCCTCCTCACCGTCCACCACCTCACCGTCGACTACTACGACCAGGTCACCCCGGTCCACGCCGTACGAGACGTCGACCTCACCCTGCACCGCGGAGAAACCCTCGGCATCGTCGGCGAGAGCGGCTGCGGAAAATCGACCCTGGTCACCGCTGTGACCCGGCTGCAACGACCGCCCGCGGTCACCACGGCGGGCAGCGTCGTCCTGCACCCCCGCGACGGTGACCCGGTCGACCTCCTGCGCCTCACCGACCGCGAACTGAACGCCCTGCGCTGGGAGCGGATCGCCGTCGTCTTCCAGTCCGCGATGAACGCCCTCAACCCGGTGATGCGCCTCGGCGCCCAGTTCACCGACGTGCTGCGCCGCCACCGCGACCTCCCGAAGCGGGCCGCCCAGGAACGCGCCGCCGAACTCCTCGCCATGGTCGGCATCCCCGCGGACCGGCTGCGCGCCTACGCCCACGAACTCTCCGGCGGCATGCGCCAGCGCGCCACCATCGCCCTCGCGCTCGCCTGCGACCCCGACCTCGTCGTCATGGACGAACCCACCACCGCCGTCGACGTCGTCATGCAGCGCCAGATACTTCGCCAAGTGGCACGCCTCAAGGCCGAGTTGGGGTTCTCCGTCGTGTTCATCACGCACGACCTGTCACTCCTCATCGAGATCGCCGACCGGATCGCCGTGATGTACGCGGGGGAGATCGTCGAGACCGGCCCGGCCCGCCGCCTCTACACCGACCCGCGCCACCCGTACACCGCGGCCCTGCGCGGCGCGTTCCCCCCGCTGCACGGCCCGCGCCGCGCGATCACCGGCATCGCCGGCTCCCCGCCGGGGCTGCGCACCCCGCCCGCCGGCTGCGCGTTCCACCCGCGCTGCCCGCACCGCTTCGAACCCTGCGACCACGCCGCCCCTGCGCTCATCGCCGACGCCGACGGCTCAGACGGCTCCGTGGCCTGCCACCTCCTCAGCGCACCCGCCGCCGCC
>NZ_JAMOLN010000152.1 GCF_024448165.1 Streptomyces longispororuber | reverse complement strand
AACTCCCCCCGCCGCACCTTGTTCGTCGCGGTCACCGGCATCCGCTCGACCACCCGCACGAACCGGGGCGCCATCTTCGTCCCCAGGTCCCCCTGCGCCAGCAGGAACTCGCCGAAGCCCAGCGGGTCGAACCCCACGCCGGGCCGCAGCGCCACGGTCGCCATCACCTGGTCCCCGGAGACCGGATCGGGCACCCCGTACACCGCGACGGCGGCCGCCTCCCGCCACCGGGCGAGGATGTTCTCGATCATCGCGGGGGCGAGGTTCTCGCTGTCGACCCGGATCTTGTCGTCACCGCGCCCGGCGAAGTAGAGGAAGCCGTCGGCGTCCCGGAAGAACAGGTCACCGGTCCAGTACCAGCCGTCCTCGCGCACCCTCTCCGCGTACGCCCCGTCATTGCGCCAGTACCCCTCGAACGGCGACCGCCCCCGGTTCACCAGCTCCCCGATCGCCGCCGCCCCGTTCAGCAGCCGCCCGCCCGCGTCGAACACGGCGGCGGGGCACTCGGCCCGCGTCACCGGGTCGAGCACCGCGAGGTCGTCCCCGGCCACCGCCCGCCCGATCGCGCCCGGCGGGGTGTCGGCCGTGCGCTGCACCGCGGCCCCGCCCTCCGACGAGCCGTACCCCTCCACGAGCCGCACCCCGAACCGCTCCTCGAACCGCGCGGCGTCGACCGCCCCCGCCTCGGTGCCGAACCCGACGCGCAGCGGATTGTCCCGGTCGTCGGCCCGCTCCTCCGTGGCCAGGAGGTACTGCACGGCGCGGCCCACGTACGTGAAGTAGGTCGCCCCGAACTTCCTTACGTCACCCAGGAACCGGGAGGCCGAGAAGCGCCGCCTGAGCGCCACGCCCGCGCCCGCCGCCATGGCCGGCGCCCAGTCGGCGATGACCGCGTTCCCGTGGAAGAGCGGCATGCAGATGTAGTGCACGTCGTCGGCCCGTACGCCGAAGTGGCCGACCAGCGACTGCCCGGCGGCGGCGAGGCGCCCCTGGGTGCAGATGGCGGCCTTGGGGGCGCCGGTCGAGCCGGAGGTGAAGTACAGCAGCATGTGCGCGCCGGGACCGGCCCGCCCATCGGCCTCCGGCTCGGCCCCCGCGTAGTCGGCGAGCAGCTCCGCGTACGCCCCGGTGTCCGTCACGAGCACCCGTACGCCCGGCAGCCGGAGCCCGTCGAGGAGCGGCAGATGGGCGCGCTCGGTGATCAGGACGCGGCATTCGGTGTGGGTGATGTCGCGGGCGAGCTCGGCGCCGCGCCGGGTCGGGTTGATCCCGGCGACGGCCGCCCCGGCGAGTGCGGCGGCCCCGAGCCACTGCGGGAACTCGGGGGTGTTGTCGAGCAGCACCCCGATGTGCGGGACGGCGCCGCGGGGCAGCAGCTCACCGAGCAGCGCGGCGCGGGCGGCCGCCCCCGCGGCGACCTGGTGATGGCTGAGAACCTGATCCTCGAACGCGAGTCCCGGCCGGTGGTCCTGCCACCGCGCCTGGACGAGTTCGGCGAAGGTGCGCGTCATGGATCCCATGGCGGCGCACGATAATTGACGTACCGTCAGAAGTGGAGAGGGCCGGTCGGCGGATCAGAAGCCGTCCGTGGGCAGATCGGCCACGAAGTACACGCAGAAGCCCACCACGAGGCCCAGGAACCCCAGCAGGAACACCGTTCCCGTCAGGTTCGCCACCGGTCGCGGCTCCCTGGCCGTGGCGTGCTCGGGGCGGTGGTCCGTGTAGTGCACGACCACGACGTCGCCGGCGACGGTCATGGCGGAGCCGCCCACCTCGTCGAAGCGGACGGTGCGGCCTCCGCGGGTGGTGAACTCGTAGACGTGGTGGTGCACCGTGCGCGGATGGTCGCCGCCGCGCGACTTCGTGTACGCGCGCAGACAGCGCGCCTCCGCCGTGAGCCCGCCGCGCCAGGCCGCACGCAGTTGCAGCGTGCGGCGCAGCGCCGCGTAGCCGATGGCCAGCGCGACGCAGGCGATGAACGCCGGCGCCGCGTAGAAGATGACGTCCATGGGACTCCCCCGTGCTCGAACCCTGCGCACCGCCCCGCGGTCGAAACGGGGTGGTGCGCAGGGAAGTTACCCGCGTTCGGGCCGGAAGAGCCTCAAGGCAACCTCAGAGACCCCGGACCTCAGAACGTGACGTCCGAGCAGGCGTAGAACGCGTTCGCGGTGTCCGCGATCGTCCACACCGCAAGGATCACGTGATGCCCCGACTTGCCGGACGGCAGCGCACCGGAGTGCGACAGGGTCGCCGGGGGCTGGCCGCTGAAGGGCACCGTGAGGAAGGGGGTGGTGTTCAGGGCCGACCGGGTCAGCGGCTTGCTGTCGTCCCAGCCGTCCTTGGTGACGTAGTAGCGGAAGTCCGTGGTGGAGTGCCGCGCGGTGAACTGCCAGCGGAACGTGTAGTTCTGACCGCCCGTCACCTTCGTGGTGGGCCAGGCGGTGCCGTTCGGCTGCTTGGCGGCGTTCAGCGCGCCGAACTCGCCGTGGCCCGCCGAGCAGATCTGCCCGTCGGCGGGACCCGCGGCCGGGAAGCCCTTGGGCCCCTCGACGCTCTGTGGCTCCCACTGGATGTTGCCGCAGCCACTGACCGTGCCGTTGGCACAGAGTTTCTGCCGGCTGATGGGCAGGTCGGTGTAGCCGTGGCCGCTGGCGCCACCGGCCGAGAGCGCGAAGGCCCCGGCGGTGGTCAGACCCAGCAGGCCCGCGTAGATCCTCTTTCGCATGCTGCCGCTCCTGGGGGTGTGGGGAGTTCCGGTAGCCGTGCGCACAGCGATAGTTCAGGTCTAGACCAACGCCCAATGTATTGCCGGAAGTTGAACATGTCCATACCAATAGCGGAGCCGCACCGCACGGCCCACCGAACCCACCGGCCCCACCCGTCCCGAGGAGCGTCACTCACCTCGCCCGGTGTAGAACGCCACCGTCAGATCCTTCACGAGCGCCTTGCGCTCATAGTCGTCCAGCTCGACCAGACCCCGCGTGGTCAGCCGGGTCACCGTGTCCTCCACCGAGTCCACGACCGACGTCAGGACCGAGTCCCGGTGCTGCGCGTCGAGCGCGGCGATCCGGCGGCGCTGCATCGCGGCGGCCACCTCGGGCGCGTACTCGATCCGGGTCGGCTGCGCCGAGAACACCTCGATGCCGACCGGCTCGGCGTCCGCCGCCAGCCGCCGGGTGAGCAGACCGCCGACGGCCTCGGCGTTGCGCAGCGTCGGCGCGTCCTCGTGGAAGGCGTCCGCGGGCAGCTGGGACAGCACCCGCGCCATGTCCGCCTCCACGCACGCGCGCAGGTACTCCTCGTGGTCCTCCACCCCGAGCGTCGCCTTCGCGGTGTCCTTGATCCGCCACACCACGAGAACGACGACGCGCAGCGCGACCCCGTTCGCGTCGACCGCGGGCATCGGCTCGCTGCGCCAGTGCCGCAGGCGTACGTCGACCCGGCGGCGCAGGAACAGCGGGTTCACCCACATCAGTCCGGCCCTGCGCACGCTCCCCCGGTACCGCCCGAAGAGCGTGAGCACCCAGGCCCGCCCGGTCCGCCCGCGTGCGAGCCCGCCGAAGCCGAAGAGCGCGAGCGCACCGGAACCCGCGACCGCCGCCCACTGCACGGGCCCGAGCCCCACCCCCTCGTACCCGGGCAGCCCGGCGATCTCCGTCATGATCCGCGGCAGCGCCCCGGCCCAGCCGAGCGACGCCGCGGCCCCGGCCGCGCCCACCGCCCCGCCGAACACCCCGACCGCGCCCGGCAGCACCCGCCCCGGCCGCTCGCCGATCTCCGGGTCGACGGAGGGCACCGGCCGGGCGGGCGCGCGCGGCGGCATCCGGCGTGCCGCGGGCCGGCCGGCGCCGGTGCTCCCGGTTCCGGTGCCGACGACCACGGGGCTCATCGGTACGGGGACCGGGTCCGGGTCGTCGCGGAACAGGAGGTGGACAGGGATCTCGGTGGTGGCCTCGTTGTGGATGAGCCGAGCGCCCCGCGCCCCACTCTCGGTTTCGGTCATCGAACCCTCCGCGTTGCGATCACTGCACTCGTGCGAGGAAGCCGTGCTCATGAGAAGAGCCGTCGCCAGGTCTCGGGTCCCGGATAGCCGTCGGCCGCGGCGCCCCGCCAGCCCTGCGCCCGCTGGAACGCCTCGACGGCCCGCCGGTCCGCCTCGCCCCAGCGCGGTCCCGGACCCTGGCTGTAGTACCTGCCAAAACCTTTCTTCACGAGCTGCTTGCCGAGCTGCGTGACGGCGGCGCTGTTCGCGCCGGGCCGGAACGAACCGGCACCCGGGAAGGCCGGGACCTTGGACCCGGTACTCCCGCCGCTCCCGGCACTCCCGCCCGGGATGTCCTTCCCCTTCCCGCTGACCAGGTACGACCAGGTCGTCGGGCCGGGAATGCCGTCCGCGTCCGCCCCGGTCCAGCCCTGCGCCCGCTGGAACGCCTGGGTCGCCCTGCGGTCGGCGTCGCCCCAGCGCGGCCCCGGCCCCTGCGAGTAGAACCGCTTCCCGCCCCGCTCCACGAGCAGCCGCCCGAGCTGGGTGACGTACGCGTTGTCGGCGCCGGGCCCGAAGGAGGCGGCTCCCGGGAACTTGGTGGTCGAGGCCCCCGACCCGGAGGTGCCGCCCGCCTTCACGCCCTTGTAGCGGTAGGCGAGGTAGCGGCTGGAGTTGCTCCAGTACGCGTAGGGCGTCGCCTGCTTCCGCGTACCGGGCCGGGTCTGCTCGTACGCGATGTAGTAGGTGCGCGTGTAGTCCGTCCACCCGCCGAAGATCGTGACGTGCGACCCCTTCTCCGGGTCGGCCGGGTTGTGGAAGAGCAGGATGTCGCCGGGCTGCAGCTGCGCCTTGGTGATCCGGGTGCCGTACGTGGCGAGCGAACCGGTCCACTCGTTGCCCGGCAGGTCCCACGCCATGGAGACGAAGCCCGAGCAGTCCTGCCGGTACCCGTCCTTCCAGTACTTGTCCATGTTGTACGGGACCTTCGCCTCGACCCAGGTCTTGGCGCGGTTGATGATCGCGGCCCGGGTCGTGGTGCGCAGCGCGCTCTGCTGCGCGAGGTCGACCGAGCCGGCGGCCTGGCCCGGCGCGCCGTGCAGCGGGCTGGTCCCGCCCTGCGGGGTCGTCGGTCCGCCGGCCGGGGGCGGGGTCGGGTCGCCGGGTCTGGCCTCGTGGTGTTCGGTCGCGGTGGCCGGGGCGGCGGTCTGCAGGCCGCCGATGACGGTGCCGGCCGCTGCCGCGATCACCAGGGCGTGCCGGGCGCCGGCCTTCGTCCGCACCGGATGCGGGACGGCTCTGCGCCACTGGACGCACCCCGCGCACCCGCAGTCGTCCGCCGGCTCGATCTCCTCGAATACCGGACTCTCCATGCGATTCCCCTCACACTCCCGTGCCGCCCACTGCTCTATTTCGCCTCGTGCTCGCACGCAGGAAGCGTCTCAACTGTCCGGACAAATCGCATGTTGACGGTCCGAATGATGGAAATCCCCACAATTCACCCCCTCCCCCGGCGCGTCGAGTGGTCAGGAGCACCCCCGGAGGTCGGGTAAAGTTATGCAGGTCAGCAGGCGCCGCTAGCTCAGTTGGTTAGAGCAGCTGACTCTTAATCAGCGGGTCCGGGGTTCGAGTCCCTGGCGGCGCACAGACAACGAAAGGCCTCCACTCCGGTGGGGGCCTTTCGCGTATCCCGACCGGCCCGCCCCGGCACCGGGAAACGGCTGGGGGTCCGGGGGTTACCCCCGGGAAGACACAGCATCAGCGGGTCCGGGGTTCGAGTCCCTGGCGGCGCACCGACAACGAAAGGCCTCCACTCCGGTGGGGGCCTTTCGCGTAGCGCCCTTCAGGGGCGCGGGGAACTGCGCGACCAGCCCCCACCGGCCGTCAGTCGAACAAACGGACCCCCGCCGGATACGGTGAGCGCATGGCGCAGCGGGACCTTCAGGAGTGGATCAAGAGGCTGATCGTGGAGCGGCGGCTACCGCCCGGCGCCTCCCTGCCCACCGAACCCGAGTTGATGGAGCTGCTGGGCGTCAGCCGCAACTCCGTACGGGAAGCGCTCAAGGCGCTGCAGGCGATGGGCATCGTCGAGATCCGGCACGGGTTCGGCACGTACGTGGGCCCGATGTCGATGGCCCCGATGGTCGAGGGCCTCGCCTTCCGCACGGTCGCCGCCCACTACCGCGGAGAGGACAGCCTCCGCCAGCTCCTCGAACTGCGCGAGGCCGTCGAGACCGGCCTCGTGGCCCGGCTCGCGGGCCGCGTGCCCGAGGAGGACCTGGCCGAACTCGACGCCCTCGTGGGGCGGATGGAGAAGGAGGCCGGCTCCCCCGACGGATCCGTCGCGGCGGCCACCGACCGGGCATTTCACGCCACGCTCTACCGGGGCCTGGGCAATCCCCTGCTCGGCGAGGTGCTGGAAGCGTTCTGGGAGGCGTTCCACCGGGTGCGCACGGACCTCGCGGACGTCCCGCAGGACCCACACGTGACATGCCGTCAGCACCGGGACATCCTCGACGCCGTACGATCCGGCGATGCGATCAGGGCAGAACAGGCCATAAGGGATCACTTCACCAACATTCGGCGCCGATTGACAGCAACCCCACAGCAAGACCGGTAAACACCGTGTTTCGCTGCGTATCGCCCTTGCGATCATGAGGCGGGGCGCAGCACCCTATCCTGGAGCCATTGGCTCCAATGAGGCTTACGGTGCAAGGTAGTTGGGGCCTGCACGTGGCGGGAACACGGCACGGTCCGGTTGCGCACGGCGCGGGGATGGGGGCCCCGTTCATGAAGCGATGTCGAGGGGGGCATCATGCAACCGGAAGGTTGTCGTTCCAGTCTTAGAGAGGGTGGGACGGTGGCCTGCCACTGATACGTCAGGGAAAGGTCGAGGGGGACCGGACCCTGACGAGGACCGACGACCACGCGGTGACTCGCGTGCGGGGGGATGACTCATCATGACGTCGACGCCGACGGGCGCCCGCGAGGGCTTCGACCCGTCCCAGACGACCCAGCTGCGGGTGCCACCGCACCGCACCGGCGGCTTCCGGCGGATCAAGAAGACGCTGCCGCGGTACGACTACGAGCACTACAGCCGACTCGCAGGACCCCTCACCCAGCCCGATCCGAACAAGCCGTACGAGGTGCAGTACCGCTCCCTGCTCTCCCAGGAGCCGCACCGGATACGGGCCGCGCTGATGCTGGGCGCCGCACCGCTGCTCTCGCTCGTCCTGCTGTTCTGGCTGCTCCAGCCCGAGCACTGGACCGAACGCGACTACGTGGAGTACGACTTCCTGCCCACGCTCGACATCGTGATGCTGGTGTCGATCGGTCTGATCGAGTTCTTCCGCTGCATGAACGTGCTGTCGAACGCGCACGCCACGCTGGTCGCCCGCGACCCGATCCCGGTGGTGCCCGAGACCGGCACGAGAGTCGCCTTCCTCACCTCGTTCGTGCCCGGCAAGGAGCCGATCGAGATGGTCACGAAGACCCTGGAGGCGGCGGTCAAGCTGCGCCACCGGGGGCTGCTGCACATCTGGCTCCTCGACGAGGGCGACGACCCCGAGGTCAAGGCGGTCTGCGAGCGGCTCGGCGTGCACCACTTCTCCCGCAAGGGCGTCGCGAAGTGGAACCAGCCGAAGGGCCCGCACCGCGCCAAGACCAAGCACGGCAACTACAACGCCTGGCTGGACGCGCACGGCGACGACTACGACTACTTCGCCTCGGTCGACACCGACCACGTGCCGCTGCCGAACTACCTGGAGCGGATGCTCGGCTTCTTCCGCGACCCGAACGTCGGCTTCGTGATCGGCCCGCAGGTCTACGGCAACTACGACAACTTCGTCACCAAGGCCGCCGAGTCGCAGCAGTTCCTCTTCCACGCGCTGATCCAGCGCGCGGGCAACCGCTACGGCGCGCCGATGTTCGTCGGCACGTCGAACGCCGTGCGCATCAAGGCCCTCAAGCAGATCGGCGGTCTGTACGACTCGATCACCGAGGACATGGCGACCGGCTTCGAGATCCACCGCCACAAGAACCCGGCCACGGGCAAGAAGTGGCGCTCCGTGTACACGCCGGACGTGCTGGCCGTCGGTGAGGGCCCGAGCGCCTGGACGGACTTCTTCACGCAGCAGATGCGCTGGTCCCGCGGCACGTACGAGACGATCCTCAAGCAGTACTGGAAGGGCTGGTTCTCGCTTCCGCCGAGCAAGCTCTTCAACTACACGATGATGATCATCTTTTACCCGATGTCGGCCCTCAACTGGATCCTGGCGGCGCTGAGTTGTGCCCTGTTCCTGGGTCTGGGCGCCTCGGGTGTGAACATCGACCCGACGATCTGGCTGATGCTGTACGGCAACGCGTCGGCGCTGCAGATCGGCCTCTACATCTGGAACCGCCGGCACAACGTCTCGCCGCACGAGCCCGAGGGCTCCGGCGGTGTGGCCGGCATGGTGATGTCCGCGCTGTCGGCGCCGCTGTACGCGAAGGCGCTCTTCGACGCCGCGCTGCGCCGCAAGAGCAAGTTCGTGGTGACCCCCAAGGGCGACTCGGCGAGCCCCGACCGCTGGTTCGGGACCTTCCGCTACCACTGGTACTTCATCCTCATCTTCGCCGGGTCGATCGGCGCCGGATTCGTCTACGGGCACTCGCACCCCGCGATGATCACCTGGGCCTGCTTCGCCCTGCTGATCACCGCGCTGCCGATGTTCGCCTGGCGCTACATGCTCCGGCAGGAGAAGAAGAAGCCCAAGCCGCCGGCCGCCGAGCCGGGTGAACCGTCGCAGCCCCAGCCGCCCCAGCAGGTGGCGCCGTCGCACAGCGTGCCGCAGCAGAAGCCCAGTTGGGCCGCGGGCCGCAGCGACGGGGGCAACGACCAGACCATGCAGATCTCCCTGGGGGGACGTAACAAGTGAAAGACGGTGCGAGCCGCCGCCGTGCCCGGCGCATAGCCATCGGCACGGTGGTGGTACTGGCGCTGGCCGGGATGAACGGACCCTGGCTGTATCGCTTCGGGTCGGCCAAGTACCACGAGTACAAGATCAACAGACCGGAGTACAAGGCCGACAACGGCAAGTGGGACGTCGTCGAGTTCCCCGAGGACATGCGCCTCAACACGATCCACGCGGCGCTGCTCCACACCGGCAAGATCCTGCTGGTGGCCGGTTCGGGCAACAACCAGAAGAACTTCGACGCGAAGAAGTTCGACACCCGGCTCTACGACCCGGTGAAGAAGACCATCAAGAAGATCCCGACGCCCAGTGACCTGTTCTGCACGGGCCACACGCAGCTGGCGAACGGGAACCTGCTGATCGCGGGCGGCACCAAGAAGTACGAGAAGCTCAAGGGCGACGTCACCAAGGCCGGCGGCCTGATGATCGTCCACAACGAGGACCCGGACGCGCCCAAGACGATCAAGGCCGGCACGAAGTTCACCGGCAAGGAGAACGGCAAGACGTTCGTCTCCGACATCAACATCACCGTCGACCGCGCGAAGAAGGTCTTCGACCCGAACACCGGCAAGTTCCTGCGCAACGAGCCGGGCATCGGCCGGGTCTACGTCGAGGCGCAGAAGTCCGGCGCGAAGTACGAGACGGGCACCCAGGACAACTACCGGGTGCAGGGCCTGACCGGCGCCGACGCGCGCAACGTGTACGGCATCGCGCAGAAGCTGGCGCTCGACAAGAAGGACTTTCAGGGGATCAAGGACTCCTACGAGTTCGACCCGGTCGCCGAGCGGTACATCAAGGTCGACCCGATGAACGAGGCGCGCTGGTACCCGACGCTGACCACGCTCTCGGACGGCAAGGTCCTCTCCGTCTCCGGCCTCGACGAGATCGGGCAGCTGGTACCCGGCAAGAACGAGGTGTACGACCCGAAGACGAAGAAGTGGACGTACCTGAAGGACATCCGCCAGTTCCCGACGTACCCGGCGCTGTTCCAGATGGCCAACGGCAAGATCTTCTACTCGGGCGCGAACGCGGGCTACGGGCCGGACAACGTCGGCCGCAAGCCCGGCATCTGGGACCTGACGACGAACAAGTTCCAGAAGATCCCGGGTCTTTCGGACGCGAACATGATGGAGACGGCCAACACGGTCGAGCTACCGCCCGCGCAGGACCAGAAGTACATGGTGATCGGCGGCGGCGGTGTCGGTGAGTCCAAGCTCTCCAGCAAGAAGACCCGGATCGTCGATCTGAAGGACGCGGCGCCGAAGTTCACGGACGGGCCGCAGCTGGAGAAGGGCACGCGCTACCCGCAGGCCTCGGTGCTGCCCGACGACTCGGTGCTGGTCTCGGGCGGTTCGGAGGACTACCGCGGGCGCGGCGACTCGAACATCCACCAGGCGCGGCTCTACGACACGAAGACGAACGCGTTCAAGCGGGTCGCCGACCCGCTGGTGGGCCGCAACTACCACTCGGGTTCGCTGCTGCTGCCCGACGGCCGGGTGCTGTTCTTCGGCTCCGACTCGCTCTACTCGGACAAGGCGAACACCAAGCCCGGCGAGTTCGAGCAGCGCATCGAGATCTACACGCCGCCGTACCTGTACCGGGACTCGCGCCCGACGCTGGACGGCGGCGAGCGGACGATCCGGCGGGGCGCGTCGGCGACGTACAAGACGGAGCACGCGTCGTCGATCAAGACGGCCCGGCTGATCAGGCCCAGCGCGTCCACGCACGTCACGGACGTCGACCAGACGTCCATCGCGCTCGACCTGAAGAAGTCGGACGACTCGGTCACGGTGACCGTCCCGAAGAACCGCTCGCTGGTCGAATCGGGCTGGTACATGCTGTTCGTGACGGACGATCAGGGCACGCCCAGCAAGGCGCAGTGGGTGCACGTGCCGTAGCCCACGCAGAACGCCGCAGAACGCCGGAGGGCGCGGGGAGTCGGATCGACTCCCCGCGCCCTCCGGCGTTCGGTCCGGGTCAGTTGCTGGCTTGCGCCAGCTTCAGCGCGTACTCGCCCCACCAGTCGCCGGCCTTGGGCCCGCCCTTGCAGGTCCCGTCCGACTCACCGGGCCGCTTGACCCACAGGTACGCCTTCACCAGCGGATCGCCCGTCTTGGTGGTGGGCGCCTCGCCGAGGGCCCGGCCGGGCGGGTTGCACCAGCGCTCGTCGGCCTTGCCGCCGGTGTACGGCCCGTTCCCGTTCCGGCTGGTGTCCACGACGAACGGCTTGTTGCCCACCTTCGCCGAGAGCTCCTTGCCGTACTTCACGGACTCCTCGGTGGAGTAGAAGTTCGACACGTTCACCGAGAAGCCGTCGGCCTGGTCGATGCCGGACCACTGGAGCGGCTGGAAGATCTGGTCGGGCTTGCCCCAGCCCGCGTTGCCCGCGTCCAGGTAGACCGTCGTGTTCTTCAGGGACTTGAACTTGGCGATGGCGCCCTTGAGCAGGTCGTAGCGCTCCTCGTGGAACTGCTCGGGCGTGCAGTTGTCCACCATGTGCTGCACCGCGTCCGGCTCCAGGATCACCGTGGCAGGGCGGTCCCCGATGCCCGCGGCGACCTGGTCGATGAACGCCCGGTACGCGTTGCCGTCGGCGGCGCCGCCCTGCGAGTAGTTGCCGCAGTCGCGGTGCGGGATGTTGTAGACGACGAGCAGGGCGTCGCGGTTCGCCTTCTTGGCGGCCTCCGTGTAGCCGCGGGCCTGGTCCTCCGCGTTCTCCGGGATGATCCACTCGCCGCTGGGCTGCTCGGCGATCTTGCGGACCGTCTTCGCGTCGTCGCCCTTGCCGTCCTGCTCCAGGTCCGCGACGGCCTTGGCCGCCTTGCTCTCGGGATTGACCCAGAACGGGTCGGTACTCCTGGGCTGCTGCTCGACGGGAGACGCCGAGGAGTTTTCCTTGCCGTCGCCTCCGGAGGAACACGCGGACACGAGCAGCGCCGCCCCCACGACGACCGCTCCAGTCCTCAGTTTCCGGTACATCCACTCCCCCTTGGGTGCACTGTCTGGTCCTCAATCGTGACATACGTCCCGGCCGGGTCACGAGGCCGGACGCCCCTTGTCAAAGAGCTGTTACAGGCTTCGGATGGAGGGTAGGCGCCGACCAGGAGAGCGCTGCCCAGTGGGACGGAAGGGGCCGTGGACGATGCCACACCACACCCATGAGTTGCGGTTGGCCACAGTCCTGGTCGAGTCCGCGGACACGCTCCTCGACGACTTCGATCCGGCGCGCTATCTGAGCCGGCTGGCCGACCACTGCGTGGAGTTCCTCGGCGCGCGGGGCGCCGGCGTGACGCTCCTCGAACCGGACGGCCGGCCGGTCCCCGCCGCGCACAGTTCGGAACGCCCGGAGCTCGTGCGGGAGTTGCTGGAGGCGGGCCGCAACTCCGGTCCGACGCACGACAGTCTGAAGACGGGGAAGCCGGTGCCGCCGGTCGACCTGGCCTCCGAGGCGGCGGCGATGCGCTGGCCGGTCTTCACCGCGGTCGCCCTCCGCCACGGCATCACCACCACCTACGCGGTCCCGTTGCGTCAGCGCGAGGTTCTGCTCGGAGCCATCAGTGTCTTCACACCTCAACCCCCTTCCTGCACAGGAGGATTGGCGATCGCACAGACCCTGGCCGACGCGGCGGCCGTGGGGCTGCTCAACCATCGCGCTTACGCCCAGTACAGGACGTTGGCGGGGCAGCTGCGAGCGGCACTTGCCAGCCGTGTGCGGATCGAACAGGCAAAGGGCATGCTCGCCGAGCGCTGGCGGGCCACACCGGACTCCGCGTTCACGACGTTGCGCCAGTACGCGCGCAGCAAACGACTCCCCCTCGACCAGGTCGCGCGCGCGGTGGTCCATCGCGTCCTGCCGGAGGGCGAGTTACCCCCGGGCAAGTCCGGACCTGCTTGAAAACAGGCTCCGACCTGCGAAGACCACGCTGTGCCACCATCCTCGTACTTGGCGTCAAACGCCCTCTAGGCTGCGGCGCCCATCCGTTCTAGAGTCTGTGTCAGGCCCAAGACCTCGGCCTTCTCGACCGGACGGACCCTTAGAACCTCCCGCGCCGGCGCCGGGTTACTCCCGCAGCCCGTTTGCGCCCGCGGTCGAGGACCAGCCCGGCCGGCGGCTCCGGGGGGAGCGGGCCGCCGGCCGGGCCAGGTGCCTTCCGGGACCGGGCAGCCCGGGTCAACTCGCCTTCTTCGGCGCCTCGTTGATACCCGACAGATAGGCCGAGACGACGACGTTCGCCGTGTAGGTCCTGGACGCCTTGTCGAAGGTGCCCCCGCAGGTGATCAGCCGGAGCTCGGCGCGGTCCGAGTGGTGCGGCCCGTACGCCTTGTGCGGGTCGAACGCCTCCCGCGAGAAGACCTGGACGTCGTCGACGGTGAACTCGGCGACCGATCCGTCGTCGCGCACCACCCGCACGCTGTCGCCCGGCTTGGCCTCGCTGAGGTGGTAGAAGACGGCGGGCCGGGTCTCGGTGTCCACGTGGCCGACGAACAGGGACGTGCCCTTCTCCCCCGGCTGTGTGCCCTGGCCGTACCAGCCGACGACGCCGGCCTGGTCGTAGGGCGGCGGGTCGATGGCGCCGCCGCCGTCCAGGCCGCGGGCGACGACGGGGGCCTGGATGCTGAGCGCGGAGACGTCGATGCGCTGGGGTTTCGCGGCCTTCACGGGCTTGTGGGCGGCGGGCAGCTCGACGCCGAGGGGGCGGCCGACGGCGGCCGCGTCCCCGGTCGTCGGCGAGGAGAGGTTCACATCGGTGACGCCGCGGCCCCACAGCCACAGGCCGAGCAGCAGCACCGCCCAGGCGACGCCGGTGATCAGTCGCCCGGCGCCGTGCGGTCGGTCGCCGTTCGCCATGTCGGCCTACTGGGGTGAGGACCGGCGGCGCCGGACGCTGCGGAAGGCGACGGCGACGGCGGCGATCGCGGCGAGGACCAGGCCGATGACGGCGTGCCGGGTGCCGGGGCCCTCGCTGGGCGCGGCGGCGGGGCGGGTGTGGGCGGCGGCCAGCTCGGCGGCGGCGCCGCCCCCTCCGGCGTGCACCGGTGCGGTCGGCGTCGGGGTGGGTGTCGCACGGTTGTCGAGGACCCGGACGGTGCCCTTGACCTTGCCGTCGATGCCGTCGCAGGTCACCTTGATCTCGTAGTTGCCCGGGGCGACGGACGACTTGACGCGGGCCTCCGCGAAGAGCGTGGGCTGGTCCGCGGAGGGCGCGAGCACGCCGGGCGAGACGAAGGCGTCGGAATAGGCCCGGCCGGTCGTGCCCTTGCAGCCGCTGACGCGCAGGTCGACCTCGGTGCCCGGTGGCACGGCGTACGGGGAGACGGTGACGGATCCGCCACTGTCGGCGGCCTGGGCCGCGGTGACCGGCAGGGTCATCAGGACGGCGGCCGCCCCTGCGGCACGGAGAGCAAGCGGACCAGCACGCATCGTGAACCTCCTAGTACTGGCAGGTTCACGCGCGCGGCGGCATTCCGCATCTTGAACGGCCCGGCCGCAGGTCAGCCGGGTGGGGGCGGATCAGTGCCGGACCGGTGTCAGACCAGATCGACGAGGTCGGCGATGGAGTCGACGACGTGCGAGGGCGTGAACGGGTACTTCTTGATGTCCGCGTCGCTGGTCAGCCCGGTGCGCACGAGGAACGTCTGCATGCCCGCCTCCAGGCCCGCCAGCACGTCGGTGTCCATCCGGTCGCCGATCATGGCGCTGGACTCGGAGTGCGCCCCGATGGCGTTCAGGCCGGTGCGCATCATCAGCGGGTTCGGCTTGCCCGCGAAGTACGGCTGCTTGCCGGTGGCCTTGGTGATCAGCGCGGCGACGGCGCCGGTGGCGGGCAGCGGGCCCTCGGTGGAGGGGCCGGTCTCGTCGGGGTTCGTGCAGATGAAGCGGGCGCCGCCGTTGATGAGCCGGACGGCCTTGGTCATCGCCTCGAAGGAGTAGGTGCGGGTCTCGCCGAGGACGACGTAGTCGGGGTCGTGGTCGGTGAGCACGTAGCCGATGTCGTGCAGGGCCGTGGTCAGTCCGGCCTCGCCGATGACGTAGGCGGTGCCGCCGGGGCGCTGGGCGTCCAGGAACTTGGCGGTGGCCAGGGCGGACGTCCAGATGTTGCCGACCGGCACCTCCAGGCCCATCCGGGTGAGGCGGGCCTGGAGGTCACGGGCGGTGTAGATCGAGTTGTTCGTCAGCACCAGGAACGGCTTGCCGGACTCGCGGAGCTTCTTGATGAAGGCGTCGGCGCCGGGGATCGGCACGCCTTCGTGGATGAGCACGCCGTCCATGTCGGTGAGCCACGAATCGATGGGCTTGCGCTCTGCCATGGGGTGCTCTCCTGCGGTCCGCGGTGTAACTACTGAGCTGTACGGGGCGCCGGGACAACGCTGTGCCGACGCCCCACAGCCTAGGGCCTGCCCGGCGGATCAGGTCGTGTCCGTCCGGCCGTCAGCATGCGGTGCCGGACCCCGCGCCCGCGACAGGATCCGCCGGGCAGGCCCTCGTCAGGACCGGCTGATCTTGACCCCGTCGATCGTCCAGAACCAGTTGTTGCCGCCGGTGTACCGGAACCGCACCTTCGCCCTGGTCACCCCGCTGGGCACGGACAGGGTCACGGTCTCGGTGCGGGAGGGCACGTCGGCCGTGTACGTCTTCACGGTGACCGGGGTGCCGCCGTCGTAGGAGACGAGGACCTCGCCCTTCTGCGGGGACTCCTGGCGGTAGAAGGTCGTGTACGTGAGGGTGGCCCGGCTGCCGCCGGTGACTGGGAAGTCGGGGCTGACGAGGGTCGAGTCGAAGGTCCCGGACACGGTCTTGTCGGACCATTCGTCGCCGTCGGCGACCGCGAACACGTTCCGGGCGCGGACGTTGGACTCGCGCTGCTGGTCGGGGGCCGCCCTGGTCCAGAACTCGTCGGTCGTGAACGACCAGCCGCGCCACTCGGTGACGCCGCCGGTGCCCATCGCCGTGTTGTCGACGGACCAGCCGCTGGGCGGGGTGTGGGTGAAGCCGATGACGCCCGCGCCGACGCCGGTCTCGTCGACCGGGCCGGTGAGCTCGGCGCGCAGGGTGTCGAAGTCGTCGGGCGTCGGCTGCTGGATCGGGCGGCCGTCAAGGCCCCACGCCGGGTCGATGGCGACGCCGAGGTGGGCGAGGGCGGAGGCGGCGACGTCCGGCATCCGCACGTCGTACCGGGTGGAGCCGGCCGCGGCGGTGCCGCCCACGGCGATCATGAACGTCTGGCGCTCGGGCCAGCTGGAGCCGCCGTGGCCGCCGGCGTCGGTGTGCCCGTGGTCGGCGGTGATCAGGATCAGCCAGTCCTCAGTGCCGTACGTGGCGCGGGACGTGAGGGCGTCGACCAGTTGCCCGACCTGGCCGTCGACGCCGTGGATGGCGTCCAGGTACTGCTGGCTGGCGGCGCCGTAGGAGTGCCCGGCGTGGTCGACGTTGTCGAGCTGGACGAAGACGGCGTCGGGATCGGCGCTCCTGAGCTGGGCGACGGCGCGGCTGGTGGTGCCCGTGTCGTACTCGGCGCTCGGGGTGGAGACGCGGGTGTCGACCTTCGAGGAGAAGACGGTGTCCGTGATGGGAGCCCAGGAGGAGACGGCGTACGTCGACAGGTTGGGCTTCGCGGTCTCGACGCGGGTGAGGAAGTCCGGGTACTGGGCGAACTTGTGGCCGGTGAAGTTGTTGTCCTTCACGTTGTGCTTGTCGGGCCACACGCCCGTGATCAGCGTCGACCAGCCGGGGCCCGACATGGTGGGCGCCATCGGGTCGGCGTAGATCGGGCTGGGCGCGGTGAGGCCGGCCGCCATCAGGGCCTTGAGGCGGGGCGCGTCGGCGTCCTTGATTCTGCTGAGGAGCGTGCCGTCGAGGCCGATGACCAGGACCTTGGCGGTCCTGGCGGCGGCGGACGCGGCGGTGGGGACGGCCAGGGCGAGTGCGGCGGTGGCGGAGCCTATGAGGAGCGAGCGGCGGGAGACGCCGGACGTGCTGCGCGACATGCGGTCCTCCGGAGGTGTGGGGGCACGGAACGGTCCAACACCCCGATTTCATCGGAGTGTTGGACCAGACCCGTTATCTTTTGGTGA
This sequence comes from Streptomyces longispororuber, assembly GCF_024448165.1. GTDB lineage: Bacteria > Actinomycetota > Actinomycetes > Streptomycetales > Streptomycetaceae > Streptomyces > Streptomyces longispororuber_A. The sequence continues at coordinate 8,881 of NZ_JAMOLN010000152.1, read as the reverse complement.
CGCGCCGACGAATGGCCATGGACATTCGTCACCGCCCGATGGACTCAGCTGCCGTCAGCTGCCGGTGGCCGACTTCCAGTCCTCCACGTACGTCTGGAGGTTCTTGTCGATGTCGTTCCAGTCCGGCTCGATGATCTCGACGCCGTCCATGATCTTGGCGAGCGAGATGGCGTTCGCGTCGGTGGCCTTGACGTCGCTGCGGGCCGCGAAGCCGCCGCCGATCGAGCTGACCTCCTGCTGCTGCTCGGTGGCGAGCATGAAGTCGAGGAGCTTCTTGCCGTTGGCGGTGTGCGGGGCGTTCCGCACGAGCCCGGCCGCGTACGGGAGGGCGAAGGAGGTGGGCTTGCCACCGGCCTTCTCCGGGAACCAGATGCCGAGGTTCGGCATGTCCTTGGACTGGGCGTAGTTCATCTGCACATCGCCGTTGGCGACGAGGAGTTCGCCCTTGTCGACCTTGGGGGCGAGCTTGCCGGTGGAGGCGGACGGGCCGACGTTGTTGGCCTGGAGCTTCTTCAGGTAGTCCATGGCGGGCTGCTTGCCGCCGAAGTCGTGCATGGCCTTGACGACCACGGCCGTGCCGTCGCCGGCCACGCCCGGGGTGGAGTACTGGAGCTTGTTCTTGTACGTCCCGTCGAGCAGCTCTTCCCAGGTCCGGGGAGCCGTCTTCAGTTCCTTCTTGTTGTAGATGAAGCCGAAGTAGTTGTTCACGACGGAGGTCCAGGTGCCGTCGGCCGCCTTGTCGGCGCCGTCGACCTGGTCGGCGCCCTCGGGCGCGTACTTCGCCAGCAGGCCCTTGCCGTCGGCCTGCTGGATGAACGGGGGCAGGGTGACGATGACGTCGGCCTGCGTGTTGGACTTCTCACGGACGGCGCGCTGCACCATCTCGCCGGAGCCGCCCTCCACGTACTTGACCTTGATGCCGGTCTTCGCGGTGAAGTCCTTGAAGACCTTGTCGTACCAGCCGTCGCCGTTCTCGCCCTTGAGGCCGTCGGCGCTGTAGACGGTGACGACCTTCTCGTCGGAGGCGGCGGAACTGCCGCCGCAGGCGGTCAGGGACGCGGCGAGGGCGAGGCTGCCGACGGTGGCGGCGACCGGAGTGAGCGTGCTTCTGCGCATGGCGAGGTGAACTCCTAGCGGGATCAGGGCCGTTGAGGGAGAGATGCGGAGGGGCGAGGCAGCGAGGAGGCTTATCGGTACGAGGCCTTGGTGCGGACCCGCGACACGGCGAGCAGCACCAGCAGCGTGGCGGCCATCAGGACCACGGCGATCGCGGATCCGGTGAACAGCGAACCGCGGTCGGTGATCGCGTAGATCTGCACCGGCAGCGGCATCCAGTCCGGCGGGTAGAGCATCATCGTGGCGCTCAACTCGCCCATGGAGAGCGCGAAGCAGAGCCCGGCGGCCGCGTTCAGCGACGGCAGCAGCAGCGGCAGCTTCACCATCCACAGGACGTACGAGGGCCGGGCGCCGAGTGACGCCGCGGCCTGTTCGTACGCCGGGTCGAGACGCACGATGGCGGCCGAAACCGACTGGTAGGCGAACGCGGTGACAAGAATCGTGTGCGCGATGATGACGATCCAGCGGGTGCCGTTGAGCAGCATCGGCGGCTTGCTGAACGCGACGAGCACGGCGAGCCCGACGACCACGGACGGCACGGCGACCGGCAGGACGAACAGCGCGTCCATCAGGCGCCGCCCGGTCTTCTTCAGGGACGCGGCCGCCAGCGCGGCCCAGCCACCCACGACCAGGGCGAGCGCGCTCGCGGTGACGGCCGTGACGAGGCTGGTGGTGAGGGCGGAGAGCGAGTCGCCGCTGGTGGCCGCGGTGTAGTGGGCCCCGGTGAACCCGGAGGGCAGGGCGCCGGACCAGTTCGTGGTGAACGACGCGGCGAGGATGACGAGGAGGGGCAGGGCGAACAGGGGCAGGAAGAGGACGAAGAAGACGCCCCAGGTGGCCCACCTGCCCGTCTTGCTATGCACCAGCACGAGGATTCGCCTCCCGGTGGGACGACGCGCCGCTCAGGGGCGCGGAGCTGTTTCGGTCAGCGGCTGCGCCGCGGGGCGCACCCGGTGTCGGTTCAGGCGCCCACACGGCGGCTCACCACCCGGTACAGCCCGTAGAGCCCCACGGAGATCGCCACGTTGACCACGGCGACGACGCACGCGCCGGGGTAGTCCGACTCCAGGATCGCCTTGCCGTACACGAGCATCGGCAGCGTCGTGACGCCCTTGGCCCCGGTGAAGAGCACGATCCCGAACTCGTTGAGGCACATGACGAGGACCAGCGAACCGCCGGCGGCCAGCGCGGGCAGCGCCTCGGGCAGGATCACCTGCCGCACGATCCGCGCGGGCCGCGCCCCCAGCGACGAGGCGACCTCCAGCTGGGCCGTGTCCACCTGCGAGAACGCGGCGAGCAGCGGCCGCATCACGAACGGCGTGAAGTACGTGATCTCGGCGAGGAGCACGCCCCAGGGCGTGGCGAGGAACTGGAAGGGCCCGCTCGCCGCGCCGGTGACGTCCGTCCACAGCCCGTTGGCCATGCCGACCTGCCCGTAGACGAACAGCAGCGCCAGCGTGATGAGGAACGACGGGAAGGACAGGAACACGTCGATGAACTTGGCGACGGCCTTCCCGCCGGGGAACGGCACGAACGCGATGACCAGCGCGAGCACGAACCCGAGGACGAGGCAGCCGGCCGTCGAGCCGACCGCGAGCCACACCGTCGTGCCGAGCGCCTCCCGGAACGCGGACGAGGCGAACACGTCGGCGTACGGCTGGAGCGAGGTGCCGCCGGTGTCGGGGCGCAGCGACTGCTCGACGACGAGGTAGAGGGGGTAGAGGAAGACCACCGCGAGGGCGGCGACGGGCGGCAGCGACCACACCCAACTCGGCGTCTTCGTACGGGTCTTCGCGGTCGTCTCGACCGGTGCGGTCAGCGTGGTGCTAGCCATCCTCGGCCACCCCCGCGGCGAGCAGCACCGCGTCCTCCGGCGCGAAGTGCACGGTCACCCGCTCCCCCAGGGCGGGCGGCTCGCGCAGTTCGCGGAGGTCGGCCTTGACCCGGTGCCCGTCCACGTCGACGAACAGGCGGTGGGTCGAGCCGCGCCACTGGACCTCGGCGACCTCGCCGGTGAGGGAGTTGGGCCCGTCGCCGAGCCCGACCAGGTGCGGGCGGACGCACAGCGTGGCGGTGGCCCCGGCCGCGACGTCCTGGGTGGGCACCTTCAGCTCGGCCTGCCCGAAGGAGACCGTGCCCTTCTCGCCCGAACCCACCGTCACCGGAAGGAGGTTGGCGTTGCCGACGAACGACGCGGTGAACTCGGTGCGCGGCCTGCGGTACAGGTCCTGCGGCGTGCCGACGTCCTGGAGCCGGGCCCGGTCCATGACGGTGATCCGGTCGGCCAGGGTCAGCGCCTCGACCTGGTCGTGGGTGACGTAGAGGATGGAGACGTCGGGCAACTCGCGGTGCAGGCGCGCCAGTTCGGCGAGCATGCCGGAGCGGAGCTGCGCGTCGAGCGCGGACAGCGGCTCGTCGAGGAGGAGCACGCCCGGCCGGATGGCGAGGGCGCGGGCGATCGCGACGCGCTGCTGCTGGCCGCCGGAGAGCTCGCGCGGGTAGCGCTTGGCGTAGGCGGCCATGCCGGTCAGTTCGAGGGCCTCGGCGACCCGGCCGGGTATCTCGCCCTTGGGGACCTTCTGGGCCTTCATCCCGAAGGCGACGTTGTCCTCGACCCGCATGTGCGGGAAGAGCGCGTACTGCTGCACGACCATGCCGATGCCGCGCTTGTGCGGCGGCAGGTCGGTGACGTCGCGCTCACCGATGAGGACGCGCCCGGACGTGGGCCGGACGAATCCGGCGACCGCGCGCAGTGCGGTGGTCTTGCCGGATCCGGACGGGCCGAGGAGGGCCATCACCTCTCCCGGCTCGACGGTCAGGTCGAGGGAGTCGAGTGCCACGGTGCGGGCGCCTCCCCCGCCGTACGCGACGGACACCCGGTCGAACCGGATGCCGCTGCTCCGTTCCGCCATCAGCCCTCAACTCCCCTGCGTTCCGTTTCTCTCACGGCGACCACGCTCCTCGGGACGGGTGTCCCGTACCGGTCCGGACGGCAACGGGACGGTGAACGCGCACCCAAGGTTGGCCTAGACCCGTTACGCTTCCGTTATCGATGGATGTCGGTCGTGGTCAACCGGCAGGCAGGGACGCCCGGTTAATGCCCGTCGCCACCCAAACGTGTGGTGAACGAGAACCGGTCCCCCCGGTAAAGCGTCCGCACCCGCTCGGTCGGCCGGCCCGCCGTGTCGTACGAGACGCGGTGGATCAGCAGCATCGGCAGGGCGGGCGGGGTGCCGATGAGCAGCGCCTCGCGCGGCGTCGCGAGCACGGTCTCGATGCGCTCGTCGGCCGAGCCGAAGTCGATCCCGAGGCGTTCGTGGACGTACGAGTAGAAGGACGAGTCCGGGTCGAAGTCGACGTCGAGGCGCGGCATCCGCTCGACCGCGACGTAGGTGGACTCCAGGCCGACCCGCTCGTCGTCGGCGAGCAGCACGCGCTCCATGTGCCAGACGGGCTCGCCACGCTCCAGGCCGATCTCGGCGGCGAGCGCGGGCGGGCACGGGAAGCGGTCGAGGCCGATCAGGTTACGGCCGGGCCTGCGGCCCTGGCGGCGCACGCCCTCGGTGTACGAGGCGAGGGACAGCGGCTGCTCCAGCTTGGGGCCCGCGGCGACGGTGCCCCGGCCCTGCCGCTTCAGCCGCCCTTCGAGGAGCAGCTCGCGCAGCGCCTGGCGGACGGTCTCCCGTGACACCGCGTACCGCACGGCGAGGTCGCGCTCGGTCGGCAGCGTCTCGCCCTCCGCCAACTCGCCGATGAGAGAACCGAGTTGGGCCTTCACCGCGTAGTACTTCGGGATGCGGCCGTGCTCGGGGATGCCGTCGCGCACGGGGGCGCCGGGTGCCTGGTCGTTCGGGTAGTCCACGCAGGGATGGTCGCAGACGTCGGTGAACAGGCCCTTCCCGTCCCCTTCCCGGAGTCCGGGGCAGGGCGGCGCGGCGCCCGGCCTCAGCGCCTCCCGGGGCGAATCCTCCGGGAGCCCGCCACGAGGGCCGCACCGCAGAGGAGGAGGCCGCAGGCGGCGGCGCCCAGGCCGCGCAGGGCGTCGGGGCCCGTCTTCGCGAGCTCGTCCCGCAGGCCCGGGACCGTACCGTCGCCGTCGCCGGTCTCGTCCTCGCTGCCCGCGATGTCGAACGGGTAGTCGTTGGACTCCCCCACCCAGTCGCCGTCGTCGGCCCTGCGCTGCACGACGGCGGCGGTCGCGACGACGTGGCCGGGGCGGGCGGCCGAGGTGAACGCGAGCCGCGCCTTGACGGTGAGCGTCTGGCCGGGACCGGCCGAGAAGCCGCGGAAGCCGTCGTCGAAGACGCCCACGTTCTCGTCCTGGTCGGTCCGCTCGAAGGGCACGGGGCGCCAGCGCGTGCCGTCGAAGAACTCCAGCCGGATCTGCGCGGGCCGCAGCGTCCGCCGCCGGTCGACGAGGACGACCACCGGGTGGATGTCGCCGCAGGTCTCGTCGGTCGTGTTGGTCAGCTCCAGCGACCAGTTCTGGTGGCCGCCGCCCGCCCGGTACGCGTCCCGGCCCGGGTGGATCCGGGCGCCGATCGGGAAGTCGGCGCTGCCCGGGGCGACTTGGCAGGCGGACGCGCGGTGCGCCGCGGGGACGGGGACCGCGCCGGCGAGGGTGACGGCGGTCGCGGTGATGCCGAGGGCGAGCGTTCGGCGCAGTCGCATGAAGGGCCCTTGCTGGTCGCGGAGTCGGCCGACGACCACGGTCCCGCGGGCGTCGGCGGTGGTGGCCGAGGAATCTGCCACCCGCCCGCGGCCCGACCGGCACGCCACGCCCCTCGTACGGCCCGATGGCCGCGGAAAAAACGCTCAATCAGATAACTTTCGCCCCGTTCCGGTTGGCGGGCAGGGCGGCGTCCCCGCGCCCGAACAGCGGCGCCAGGATCAGCTGCGCGGCCCCTTCGACGACGAGCGTGGCGCCGCCCGGCGCGGCCCGCACCGGTATCGCCCGGCCGCCTCCGCCGCGCATCGCCCGCGCGTCGAGCACCCGGCCCACCCCGCGCACGAACCGCTCCTCGGCGGCGGACACGGTACGGCCGCCGAGCAGTACGGCGTCGATGTCGAGCAGCCCCACCAGGTTCCCCGCGCCCTCGCCGAGCACGCGTGCCGCCTCGTCGGTCCCGCGCTCGGTGCCGACGGCGACCGCGGCGAGGCAGAGCGCCTCGATGCAGCCGCGGTTGCCGCAGTCGCAGGCGGGGCCGTCCAGTTGGATGACCTGGTGACCGAACTCGCCCGCACCGGTGCGCGCCCCGCGGTACAGGGCGCCGCCCAGGACGAGTCCGGCGCCGAGCCCGGTGCCCAGGTGGAGGTAGGCGAAGGAGCGCTCGCCGTCGCCCGCGGCGCCGTCGAGGGCGAGTCCGAGGGCCGCCGCGTTCGTGTCCTTGTCGACGACGACCGGCAGGCCGAGCCGCTCGGCGAGGGCGTCGCGCAGCGGGAAGCCGTCCCACTGCGGGAAGCCGGTGACCCGGTGCAGGACTCCGTCGGCGTGGTCGAGCGGCCCCGGCACGGCGACGCCGGCGCCGAGCACGGAAGCGCCGCCCTCGCCGTCGCCGAGCAGCGCGTCGACCTCGCGGGCGGCGGCCGCGAGCACGGTGTCGGCGCCCGCGCCCAGGTCGAGCGGGGCGCGCCGGGACGCGACGACGGCGCCGGTCAGATCGGTCAGCACGGTGCGCAGCTCGTCCCGGTCCAGGTGCAGGCCGACCGCGTGCCCGGCCCCGGCGACCAGGCGCAGGACGGTGCGCGGCTTGCCACCGGTGGAGGCCCGGCGGCCCGCCTCGACGACGAGCCCGTCGCCCCGCAGCCGGCCGGTGATCTTGCTGACGGCCTGCGGAGTCAGCCCCGTGCGCTCGGCGAGCTCCAGGCGGCTGATCCCGGCCTCGCCCGCGGTGCGCAGCAGGTCGAGCACGAGCGCGGCATTGTGTCCGCGCAGGGCGGAGAGGTTGAAGCCCGCAGTGGTTCTGGCGGGCGGGACGTGGCTGTTCACCGGCCCATTGTCCCTCCCGCTTGCACTTTGGCAACACCGTTGCTTAAGTGGAGTCATGACTGGTACGAGTGCTCCCCTCCGTGTGGGCCTGGTCGGCTACGGCCTGGCAGGCTCCGTCTTCCACGCCCCGCTGATCGCCGCGACCGAGGGCCTGGCCCTGGACACGGTGGTCACCTCGAACCCGGAGCGGCAGGCCCAGGCGCGCGCCGAGCACGGCGACGCCCTGCGCTTCGCCGCGTCGCCCGACGAGCTCTGGCAGCGGGCGGACGAGCTCGACCTGATCGTCATCGCGTCGCCGAACAAGACGCACGTGCCGATCGCCACGGCGGCCCTCAAGGCCGGTCTGCCGGTGGTCGTCGACAAGCCGGTGGCGGGCACGGCGGCCGAGGCCCGGGATCTCGCGGCCCTCGCCGACGAGCGCGGCCTGCTGCTGTCGGTCTTCCAGAACCGCCGCTGGGACAACGACTTCCTGACCCTCCAGAAGCTCCTGGCCGACGGCGAGCTGGGCGACGTGTGGCGCTTTGAATCGCGCTTCGAGCGGTGGCGTCCGCAGCCCAAGGGCGGCTGGCGCGAGTCCGGGAACCCGGAGGAGATCGGCGGTCTCCTCTACGACCTCGGCAGCCACGTCGTCGACCAGGCCCTGGTCCTGTTCGGCCCCGCCGCCGCCGTGTACGCCGAGTCGGACGTGCGCCGCCCGGGCGCCGGGGCCGACGACGACACGTTCATCGCGATCACCCACGCGAACGGGGTCCGCTCGCACCTGTACGTCTCCGCGACCACGGCCCAGCTCGGCCCGCGCTTCCGCGTCCTCGGCTCGCAGGCGGGCTACGTCAAGTACGGCCTCGACCCGCAGGAGGCGGCGCTGCGCGACGGCAAGCGCCCGGCCGCGGGTGAGCCGTGGGGCGTGGAGGGCGAGTCGATGTGGGGCCGCGTCGGCTCCGGCGAGTCCCCGCTGACCGGCGGCGGCCGCCCGCTCGCGACGGTCGACGGCGACTACCCCGCGTACTACGCGGCCGTGGCCGCCGCCCTGCGCGACGGCGCCCCGAACCCGGTGCCGGCCACCCAGGCCGCCGCCGCGCTCGACGTCCTGGAGGCGGCCCGCCGCTCGGCCCGCGACGGTGTGACGGTGACGCTGTGAGCACGGAGCCGAAGGCCGCCCCCGACATCCCCACCCTCCAGGAGCAGGAACGCCGCCTGACCCTGGCCGCCTTCACGCACGACGACGCCTGGCGCCTCGGCACGCTCCTGGTCGAGCTGTCCCGCGAGCGGCAGGCGCCGGTCGCCATCGACATCACGCGCGGCGGCCAGCAGCTGTTCCACGCGGCGCTGCCCGGGTCGACCCCGGACAACGACGCGTGGATCGCCCGCAAGCGCCGCGTGGTGGAGCGCTACCACGCCTCCTCGTACCTGGTCGGCAGCCGTTTCCGCGCCAAGGGCACGACGTTCGAGGACTCCTCGCGCCTCGACCCGGACGTGTACGCGGCCCACGGCGGCGCCTTCCCGATCACCGTGCGCGGTGCCGGGGTCGTCGGCGTCGTGGTGGTCTCCGGGCTGCCGCAGATCGAGGACCACGCGCTGGTCGTGGAGGCGCTGGAGCGCTTCATCGGCGAGGGCTGAAGCCCCGCTGCCTGCGCACCGCGAGGACGGTCGCCGCGCCCGCGGCGACCGTGACCGCGGCGATCCCGCCGAGCACCGCGGCTCCCTCGGAGGAGCCACCGGTCTCGGCGAGTTCACCGCCGCCGCCCGTGCCACCGCCCGAATCCCCGCCGCTCACTC
>NZ_JAMOLN010000151.1 GCF_024448165.1 Streptomyces longispororuber | reverse complement strand
GCACGGGGTCTCCACGTCGGCGGCGCACGAGCAGTGCCGGTCCGGCGGGCCGTGGCAGCAGGTGCTGCCCGGGGTCTTCCTGCTCCACCCGGGCCCGCCGACCGGCGAGGAGCGGCTGCACGCGGTGCTGTTGTACGCGGGGCGGGCCGTCCAGGAGCGGCGGCGGACCACCGACGCCGTCCCCGCGCAGCCCCTCGCGGGCGAGGCGCACGCCGCGCCGTACGCCGACGCGATGATCACCGGTCTCGCCGCGCTGACGCTGCACGGGTTCGCGTCCGCTCCCCCGCTGCTCTCGCTCGACCACATCGACGTCCTGGTGCCGCGCACCCGGCGGTTGCGGGCCACCGAGTTCGCCCGGCTCGTCCGGACGACGGGGATGCCGACTCCCGTACAGCTCACGGGAGTTCCGGTGGCGCCGGTGCCGCGGGCGATCGCGGACGCGGTGGCGCAGCTGGCCGACGCGGGCGCGGTGCGGCGGCTGCTGACCGAGGCCGTGCGCGGCGGTCACTGCGAACCGGCCGCCGTCGTGCGGGAGCTGACACAGGCCCGGCTGCTCAGCCGGCCGCACGTGGTGGACGCGGTGGACTCGCTGCTCGCCGAGGGGCGGGCGATCGCCGAGGACCGGCTGTACGCGATGGTGCGGGAGCACGGGCTGCCGGACCCGCTGTGGAACGTCGACCTGCGGCTGCCCGGTGGCCCGCATCTCGGCGGCGTGGACGGGTACTGGCCCGACCAGGCGGTCGCCGTCGAGCTGGACACGCGGGCACCCCGGCAGGACGAGGACGCGCTCTGGAGCGAGTACGCGCGCAAGCGCGAGCACCTGGAGCGGCTCGGCATCACGGTCGTGCACATCACGCCGAAGAAGCTGCGGGAGTCGATCCAGCAGCAGGCGGCCGTCGTCCGGACCGCGCTGATGGCTTCCGGCGACCGTGATCCCGCGGCGTACGTCGTGGTGCTGCCCCGGTAGTGACGGACCGGGGCGGTTGCCAGGAGGGGAGTGAAGGGGCGGGATCCCGAGGGCGGGTCCCGCCCCTTCACCTGTCAGCAGTACTCGGCGACGGCCACCTTCCGCCAGCTCCCGGCCCAGTCGGCGTTGAAGTCGAAGGCGAGCGAGTGGCGGCCGTCGCGGGTGGTCAGCGCCATCGCCGAGGAACCGTGGATGTCGCCGCCGTGACCCCAGACCACCACCCCGCAGGCCAGCTTCCAGCGCTGCAGGCCGAGACCGTAGCCGGAGTCCGGGTCACGGGCGCCGACCGGCACCGTCGTCGTCATCTCGGCCAGCTGGGCGGGCGGCAGCAGTTCGCCGCGGAGCAGCGCGGCGTAGAAGCGGTTCAGGTCGGCGGAGTCGGAGATCATCTCGCCGGAGCCGTACGCCCCGCTCGGGTTGTACTCGGTGACGTCGTAGGTGTCCCCGGTGGGGTCGCCCAGCTTGGAGTACGCGCGGGAGCGGGGCCGCGGGAGCCTCGGGTCGGTGCCGGGCACGCTCGTGGCGCGCAGCTTCAGGGGGCCGGTGATGCGGCGTTCGATCTCGTCCCCGTAGGCGTGGCCGGTGGCCTTCTCGACGATCAGGGCGGCGAGCGCGTAGTTGGTGTTCGAGTAGTCCCAGCGGGCGCCGGGGGCGAAGCGCGGCTCGTTGCGTACGCCGAAGCCGACGAGCTGCTCGGGGGTGAAGGTGTCGAAGCGGTGGTCGAGGAAGTTCTTCGTGAGGTAGGTCTGCGCGAACTGCGGGTCCTCCAGGTAGTCGTGGATGCCGCTGGTGTGGCCGAGGAGGTGGCGCAGCGTGATGCGGTCGGGTTCGTACCCGTGGCCCTCGACGAGGCCGGGCAGCCAGTGGCCGACCGTGTCGTCGAGGTCGAGCCGGCCCTCCGCCTCCAGCTGGAGCACGACCGTGGCGACGAACGTCTTGGTGAGGCTGCCGACCCGGTAGTGGTCGCGGGCGCCGCGCCGGCCCGACGTCCCCTGCCAGGAGCGGCCGTCGGCCGAGGCCCGGGCCGTGACGCCGGGCACCCCTTCGGTCACGGCCTCGTCCAGCGCCCGCTGCGTGGCGCGGTGGTCGTCGCGGGCGGCCACCGCCGGGGCGGCGAGTGCGCCGGCCGTGATCACCAGTGCGGTCGCGGCTCCCAGCAGGCCCGCCCCCGTGCGCTTGAGCATGTGTGTCCCTCCGTCGCGGGTGTCGTCGATCGGCCGGAGGGACCCCGGGGGCGGGGGTGCGGGTTGAGCGGGCCGGGACGGTTGAGCGGGAATCAGCCCTTTCGCAGGACCAGTTCGGTGTTGCGGTCGCCCGGGGTGCCGGAGAGCGTGGCGCGGGAGCCGGGGGCGTTGAAGGACAGTTCGCGGTAGAGCGCGGCCAGGCCGGTCTGGGTGAGGTCGGTGAAGTCCGTGCGGTGCGGGGCCGAGGACTCGATGAGGGTGGTGAAGAGGGAGAGCGTGCCGTCGTGGTTGTCGGCGATCTCGATGATGCGGGCGAGCTGCGGGAAGTCGACGTGCGAGGCGGTCGAGATCTCCCAGTAGCCGCCGGACCCGCTCTCCCCAGCGTGCGCGGTGATGGCGTTCTTGTGGCTGTGGCCGTTGACCCAGGCCAGGACCGGGCGGTGGCGGCCGAGGAGGGCGGCGAGTTCCTTGCCGCCGTGGCGCCGCTCGCCGGGGTGGTGCGGGTCCTCGCGGAGGTTGCGCATCGTCCTGCTGGTGTGGTGCGAGAAGACCACGACGTGGTCCTTGTCGCGGGCCGCCTTCGTCAACTGCCGCTCCAGCCAGGTGAGTTGACTGTGGCTGATCGAGCCCTCGTAGTGGCCGCCCGGGTCGGTGGTGTCGAGGCTGAGGCCGACGACGTCGTCGGAGACCCGGAACGCGTAGTACTGGGTGGTGGCGGCGAGGTTGGCCTGCGTGTAGCCGTGGCCGTGCGGGCCGGGGCCGGTGTGCGCGGGGTCGAGGTGGGCCGCGAGGTACTCGGCCGGGGTGAAGGGGGCCCGGGACTCGTCCGGGGTGACGGAGCGCATGTGGCGGGCCTGGGCGCGCAGCAGTTCCTTGAACGCCGTGCCCTTGGGGTCGCCGCCCTGCTTCACGTTGTCCCAGATCGCCTTGCCCGCGGAGGCCGGCAGCTCCATCAGCTTCTTGCCGCCGACGGCGAACTCGGCGAAGAACGGGTCGCCGGGGGCGTAGCAGCCGCCCGGCAGCGCGTCGTGGTTGCCGACCGTCGAGTACCAGGGGAGGTTCAGGCCCGGGCTGCGCAGTTCGGCGATCGCGGCGTCGAGGAAGCCGTGGATGCGGGGGAAGCGGTGGTCGCGCTTGTCCGTGTCGCGCAGGGCCGCGTCCGGGTGCCAGTAGAGCGGGACGCCGCTGTTCTGGACGCCCTCGTAGTGGCGCGGGTCGCCGGTGTTGGGGGTGATGCGCCCGCCGCGGCTGCCGCTCATCGTCGTGAGGAACCAGTCGAGTTCGGAGCGGGCGTTGTTGTCGGTGTTGTCGCCCGTCGTCATCACGAAGTGCAGGGGCGCCGCGGTGACGGGGGCGCCGCGCAGGGCGTTGACCCGCTCGACGAGCGCGACCGCGCCGGCCACGGAGAGCGCCTCCTGCGGGCGCCAGGCGCTGGCGGTCTGCGACCTCAAGTACTCGTAGCGCAGCGGGTGCTGGACGTCGACCAGGTGCAGGTCGGTGAACTGGACGAACGCGGCGAGCGCGGTGCGGCGGGCCGCGCGGCCGTCCTTGGCGCCGGTGAGGTCCTCGCGGGTGACCCGCTGCCAGGCGGGGCCGTCGCCGAGGCGGCGGTAGCCGGTGCCGCCGGGGGCGGCCGCGACCGAGGCGAGGGTCGTGCCGCGGGTGTACGGGGCGAGGGGCGCGGCGGGGGCCTGCCGGGAGGCGGCCCGCACCGGGGTGGCGGGGCCCGCGGCGGCCTCGCCGCCACCGGGGCCGAGGGCGTAGCCGACGCCGGCGCTCAGCGTCACCGCGCCGGTGGCGGCCAGGAAGGTACGGCGGTCGAGTGCGGCGGCGACATTGGTGACAGAGCGTGTGCGCGGCATGGCGCGTCTCCCCGAGTGCGAACGCGTCGACAGTGACGGCGGGCGGTTCGGGGATCCGAACAGCCCGCTCGTACTGGATCGTTGACATCGGGGGTGGCCTGCGCGTTAACGGTGACGCAACGCGCGACACCGATCACGGTACGTGGATCTCCGTGCGGCGGCGCGGGGTGCCGGGGCCCTCGTCTTGTCATGTGCGGGAGGGCGGACGGAACGCTTCCGGCTACTCTGCGTTCATCTCGCGGGGAAGGGTGTGCCCGGCCGCGGGCCGGTCGCGCCAGAGGTCGAGGCCGACGTCGACGAGCTCCACGCGGGGCAGTTCGGGGACGGCGTCGAGGTCGTGCCAGGCCGCCATGTCGGTGGAGCCGTCCCGCTCGAACCGCAGGGCGCCGCCGGTGATCTCGCCCTCGTAGACGATGCGCAGACCATGGAAGTCGGCGATCTTGCCGAGCTTGCGGGGGTAACGGCGCAGTACGGAGTGCACGCCGAGCAGGGCGACGGGGTCGAGGACGTATCCGGTCTCCTCGTCGACCTCGCGGATCACCGTGTCGTACGGGTCCTCGCCGTGGTCCATGCCGCCGCCGGGCAGGGTCCAGCGCCTGCTGCCGTCACCGGCGACCCAGCGGGCGAGGAGCACCTGTCCGTCCCGCACGCACACGGCGTACGCCGCCACCCTCAGCTCTTTGTGCATCCCCCGACGCTAGAGGCATCCGGCCCGGCGCGCAGGGGGATGTGACCGCGGGTCCACCCGTCCGGGAGCACGGGGAACTTCGCGGTACAGGCGGCTTGGTCCCGTTTGCGCCGGATGGCGTATGGCGGAAGTACGCCATGGCCTCATCCCGCCCCGGGCAACTCTCCCCAAACCGTGGTCACTTACGTAAAGCTGAGCGGTCATCCGGCACCGAAATCCGGATCCCTTTCGATCAACCCCATGTTGTCTCACCTTTACGTACAGGGATGCTGATGACCCCCGATCCCCAGCGCGCACCGATATCCGGTGCGAGACGCGCGGCCCGGCTCGCGGCCGCCGCAGGCCTCGTGGCAGCGCTCACCGCGACCGGGCCGATACCCATGGCCCTCGCGGCGGAGTCCGGTTCCACTCCGGCCGCCGACCCCGCCGTCAAGTCCGCGGGCGAGAAGCTCGGCGCCCATGACGCCGAACTGCTCGCCGATGCCCAGGCAGACGGCGCCAAGAACGTGACCGTGATGGTCGCGACCGCCCCCGGAAAGACGGAGGAGGTCGCCTCGCAGCTCGACGCCGTCAAGGGCGGCTCCGTCGGGCGCACCTACGACAAGCTCGGCTATGTGCGGGCCACCCTGCCGACCGGCCGGGCCGAGGCCGCCATCAAGGCCGCCGAGAAGCTCGACTCCGTGCACGGCATCGACCTGCGCCAGGAGATCCAGCTCGACGACCCGACGCCCGCCGCCGACTCCGCCAAGGGGTCGAAGGGCGCGGCGACCGGCACGTACAGCGGTCCCGGCAAGAACACGCCGGCCAAGAACCCGTACAACCCGTCCTTCGAGACGGGCGCCGTCGACTTCATGAAGGACAACCCGAAGGCGGACGGCCGCGGCGTCACCATCGGCATCCTCGACTCGGGCGTCGACCTCGGTCACCCCGCGCTGCAGAAGACCACCACCGGCGAGCGCAAGATCGTCGACTGGGTCACGGCGACCGACCCGATCGTGGACAGCGACGGCACGTGGCGGCCGATGGTCACCTCGGTGACCGGCCCGACGTTCACGTACAGCGGCCGCACCTGGAAGGCCCCTTCGGGCTCCTACGGCGTCAGCGTCTTCTCGGAGGCGGCGACCGCGGGCGGCGACGCCAAGGGCGACGCGAACCGGGACGGCGACACCACCGACAAGTGGGGCGTCCTGTACGACGCCGCCGCGGGCACCGTCACCGTCGACCTCAACGACAACGGCGACTTCACCGACGACACCCCGATGAAGCCGTACAAGGACGGGTACCAGGTCGGCTACTTCGGCAAGGACGACCCGGCCACCGACGTCGTCGAGCGGCAGCCCTTCGTGGTGGAGATCCGCAAGGACGTCCCCATGGACCCGTACGGCGGGGACTGGGTCGGCCAGAAGCGCGACTTCGTCAACATCGGCGTCATCGAGTCCGAGCACGGCACGCACGTCGCGGGCATCACCGCGGCCAACTCGCTGTTCGGCAACAAGAACATGAACGGTGCGGCGCCCGGCGCGAAGCTCGTCTCCTCGCGCGCCTGCACCTGGACCGGCGGCTGCACCAACGTCGCGCTCACCGAGGGCATGATCGACCTCGTCACCAAGCGCGGTGTCGACATCGTCAACATGTCCATCGGCGGTCTGCCCGCGCTGAACGACGGCAACAACGCCCGCTCCGAGCTCTACACGCGGCTCATCGACGACTACGGCGTCCAGCTCGTGATCTCGGCCGGCAACTCCGGCCCCGGCGCCAACACCATCGGCGACCCCGGTCTCGCGGACAAGGTCCTCTCCGTCGGCGCCTCGATCTCGAAGGACACCTGGGCCGCCAACTACGGCTCCCAGGTCGAGAAGTCGTACGCGATGATGCCCTTCTCCTCCCGCGGCCCGCGCGAGGACGGCGGCTTCACGCCGACCATCACCGCCCCCGGCGCGGCGATCAACTCCACCCAGACCTGGCTGCCCGGTTCGCCGGTCGCCGAGGCGGGCTACGCGCTGCCGGCCGGCTACTCGATGCTCCAGGGCACGTCGATGGCGTCGCCGCAGGCCGCCGGCGCCTCCGCGCTGCTGCTGTCCGCCGCCAAGCGCGAGCACGTCGACCTGACCCCGGCGAAGCTGCGCACCGCGCTGACCTCCACCGCCCGGCACATCAGCGGTGAGCAGGCGTACGCCGAGGGCTCCGGTCTGATCGACATCGAGAAGGCCTGGGACTCGATCGAGGACGGGGCGAGCGCGCACACGTACTCCGTGAAGGCGCCCGTCGACACCGCGATCGACTACGCCCTGAAGACCCCGGGCTTCGGCACCGGCATCTACGACCGCGAGAGCGGTCTCAAGGCCGGGCAGAAGAAGACCTACGACGTGACGATCACGCGCACGTCCGGTTCCGCGAAGCCGGTCCTGCACCGGGTCTCGCTGCAGAACAACTCGGGTGACACCTTCTCCGTCGTGGGCACGCCCTACGTGTACCTGCCGCTGAACAAGGCCGTCACCGTCAAGGTGCAGGCCAAGCCGTCGGCCGCCGGTCTGCGCAGCGCGATCCTGCGGGTCGACGACCCGAAGACCGAGGGCGTGGACCAGCAGGTCCTGGCGACCGTCGTCGTCTCGACGCCGCTGAAGCACACGTTCGCCGCCACCGGTTCGGTGCAGCGCAACAGCACGAAGTCGTACTTCGTGACCGTGCCCGGGGGCGCCAAGGCGCTGCAGGTGCGGATGAGCGGGCTGAAGGACAAGAGCCAGACCCGGTTCATCTCCATCCACCCGTACGGCGTCCCGGTCGACGACACGTCGACGCCGAGCTGCTACCCGAACTACAACAACCCGGCCAACACCTGCCGCCCCGACCTGCGTTCGTACGCGGACCCGCAGGCCGGGGTCTGGGAGATCGAGGTCGAGGCGCGTCGTACGTCGCCGCTGCTCGACAACCCGTACGCGCTGGACGTCGCCGTGCTCGGCGCCTCCTTCGACCCGGCCGTGCAGACGCTGCCCGAGGCGAAGGTCGGTACCCCGGCCGACGTCTCGTGGAAGGTCACGAACAACTTCGCGGCCATCGACGGCGGCAAGCTGCAGGGCGGCGCCCTCGGCTCGTCGAAGTCGGCGCGTCCCACGCTCGCGGACGGCGCCACGGCGACGTCCACGGTCGAGGTGCCCGCGGGTGCCGAGAAGCTCGACGTGAGCATCGGCAACGTCTCCGACCAGGCCGCCGACCTGGACCTCACGGTCTACGACAAGGACGGCAACGTCGTCGGGCAGTCCGCCGACGGCGACTCCGAGGAGGCCGTGAGCATCGCGAAGCCGGCCGCCGGTACGTACACGGTGGAGGTCGCCGGTTACTCGGTGCCGTCCGGTTCGACCGCGTACGACTACACCGACGTCTTCTTCTCGCCGTCGCTCGGCACGGTGAAGGTCGACGACTCGAAGACGGTCTCGCTGGCCTCCGGTGCGTCCACGGACGTCACCGCCCAGGTCACGGCCGCGGCCGCCGCGCCGGAGGGCCGTGAGTTCTTCGGCCAGGTGCAGCTGCTGAACGAGCGGGGCGTCGCCTCGGGCCTCGGCAGCGTGAAGATCGAGAAGGTCACGCCGTAACGGTGACCTGACGTGCACGGGAGGGGCGGACGCCGACGGCGTCCGCCCCTTCGCCGTTCAGTAGCCGGGCCCCGCGCAGTGCAGGCCCTTCGCCCTCGGCAGCGCGTCGAGGATGTCGCCCCGCGCGTCGCCCACGCCCCACCCGGTCTCCCAGTCCTCGCGGTCCTGGGGGTGCACCGGCGTACGGATCAGCGTGTACGTGCCGGCCTTGAGGTCCTCGCGGGCCGACCCGTCGAGGGTGAGCGCGATCGTGGGGTGGTCCCGGACGGAGCGCTCGGGGCGGTAGTAGCGCTTGACGTCGACGACGACGCGCACGTCGCCGTCCGCGCGCGGTGTGACGCTGACCACGCGCCCCTCGACGAGCACCCGCGAACAGGCGATGTGCATCGCGGGCGGGTACACGGACTTTCCCTTGCTGTCCTGGGCCGCCGACTTGTCGGACCCGGCGCTGGTGTCGCTGTCGCCCGGCGCGTGGGCGCCGAGCCAGAACAGTCCGCCGAAGAACGAGGCGGCGCACGCCACGACGAGGGTGCCGAGGGCGAGCCGGAACGGACGGCGGCGGCGCACGGGGATCCGGACCGGCGCGGGTGCCGGTGCCGGCGCGGGTGGGCGGGACGCCAGGGCGTCGCCCAGGCCCCGCACCTGCTCCCGCAGCAGGGCGACGTCGGCCGCGACGGCCGCGGACCCGGGGTCGTCGTCGGGGAGCGGCTCCCCGGTGACGGCGAGCATCAGGAGCCGGTCCTCGTGCGTACGGTCCTCCTCCACGTCACACCACCTCCTGTTCGTGCAGCCGGGCCCTGAGCATCCGCACGGCCGTGTGCAGCCGGCTCTTCACGGTGCCCTCCGGCACGCCGAGCTCCACCGCGATGTCCCGCACCGGCAGATCGGCGTAGAAGCGCAGCACGACGACCTGCCGCTGCTGGTCCGGGAGCTGGTCGAGACCCTGGGCCACGGCGAGCGAGAGGACCCGGGTCTCGGCGGCGTCCCGGCCGTTCTCCTGGCGCAGCGCGGCGAGGCGCTCGCCGAGCCGCTCCTGGCGGCGGCGCGCCCGGTGCCAGTCCATGGCGAGGTTCGAGGCGACGACCGCCGCCCACGCCGAGACGTCGCGCGGCGCCTCCTGCCCCTTCGCGGCCCGCTCCAGCAGCCGCAGCCGCACCTGCTGCACGCCGTCCGGCAGATCGGCGTACGGCACCCCGCCCAGGGACAGCACGGCGCGCACCCGGTCCTCCTGAGCCGCGTCCAGCGGATCGTCCGGCCGCCCTCTCGGCTTTCTGCGCAGCAAAGCCCCTCCCCTCCCCGCGTGTGCCCTATGACGCAGGACGGACCGGAAACGTTCGCCCCGGCGCACCGTCTTCCTGTGGTGAACCCCACGCGTCCCGTACCTCGGACAATCGATTGGACAAGGCGGGTCTGGACAGACGCATCATGGACGTACCCGCCAGGCCGCACCCATGGCCGCACGAAGCACGGAGGAACCCCTGTGAAGGTCGGAATCGTCGGAGCCACCGGTCAGGTCGGCACGGTCATGCGCAAGATCCTGGTCGAGCGGGCCTTCCCGATCGACGAGCTGCGCCTGTTCGCCTCGGCGCGCAGCGCCGGGACGGTCGTGGACGGCGTGACGGTCGAGGACGCGTCGACGGCCGACTTCACGGGTCTGGACATCGTGCTGTTCTCGGCGGGCGGCGCCACGTCGAAGGCCCTCGCGGAGAAGGTGGCGTCCCAGGGCGCTGTCGTCATCGACAACTCGTCGGCCTGGCGCAAGGACCCCGAGGTACCGCTGGTCGTCTCCGAGGTGAACCCGCACGCGATCGCGGACCGGCCCAAGGGCATCATCGCGAACCCGAACTGCACGACCATGGCCGCGATGCCGGTCCTGCGCCCCCTGCACGACGAGGCGGGCCTGGAGGCCCTCGTCGTCGCCACGTACCAGGCGGTGTCGGGTTCGGGTCTCGCGGGCGTCGCCGAGCTGCACGGCCAGGCGCAGAAGGTCGTCGCGGACGCGGACAAGCTGACGCACGACGGTGACGCCGTCGACTTCCCCGAGCCGAACGTCTACAAGCGCCCCATCGCCTTCAACGTGCTGCCGCTGGCCGGTGCCATCGTGGACGACGGCCTGAACGAGACGGACGAGGAGCAGAAGCTCCGCAACGAGTCCCGCAAGATCCTCGAGATCCCCGGTCTGAAGGTCTCGGGCACGTGTGTCCGCGTCCCCGTCTTCTCCGGGCACTCGCTCCAGGTCAACGCCCGCTTCGCGCGTCCGATCAGCGTCGAGCGCGCGACGGCGCTGCTCGCGGAGGCGGCCGGGGTCGAGCTGTCCGAGATCCCGACGCCGCTGCAGGCCGCCGGCAAGGACGCGTCGTTCGTGGGCCGGATCCGCGTCGACGAGACCGTCGACAACGGTCTGTCGCTCTTCATCTCCAACGACAACCTCCGCAAGGGCGCTGCGCTGAACGCGGTGCAGATCGCTGAGCTGGTCGCCGCGGAGCTTTCGGCCAAGTAGGCCGGTGTTCGGCTGCGGGTCTCGTCGTGGCCGGCCGCGCAGTTCCCCGCGCCCCTGAGATGCGCACTCCGTGCGCCATCTCAGGGGCGCGGGGCTGCATCGATGTGCGGCTCCGCCGCGGGGCGCGGCCGGCCCCCACCGGGCCGCAGCCGAAGTCCCGCCGCGACGGAGGCCGTCAGCGCGAGCGCCCCGCCCAGCCACAGCACCGCACCCGCGCCGGAGGCGTCCACCACCAGGCCCCCGGTGAACGCGCCCAGCGCGATCGCGCAGTTGAAGGTTCCGGCGAACAGGCCGGATACGGCCTCCCGGGCGGTGGGCGCGGCCCCGGCCAGCCAGTTCTGCGCGGCGACGGAGACACCCCCGTACGCCACGCCCCACGCCGGCAGCAGCACGGCCGAGGCGAACAACGAGCCGCCCGCGGGCACCAGCAGCAGCACCACCCCGCCGAGCCCCGCGGAGCGCACCGCGAGGGTGCCGCCGAGGAAGTTCCCGGCGATCCCCGCGACGCCGTACGCGAGGAGCAGCGCGCTGACGAGGCCGGGCGTCAGGTCCGGTACGCGTTCCAGGAGCGGCCGCACGTACGTGTACGCGGCGAAGTGCCCGGTCACCAGGAGCAGCACCACCACCAGACCCTGCCGGACCCGCCGGGCGCGCAGGAGGGCCAGGAGCGCGGCGGGCCGCACCGCGCGTGCGGCGGGGAGCGGCGGCAGCACGGCGCGCAGCAGCGCGGCGACGCCCAGCGCGAGGGCGCCGACGACGGCGAACGACCAGCGCCAGCCCGCGAGTTCACCGAGGAGCGTGCCCGCCGGTACGCCGGCGACCGACGCGACGGCGATCCCGCTGAAGACCACGGCGGTGGCCCGCCCGGCCCGCTCGGCCGGGACGAGCCGTGGCGCGAGCCCGGCCGCGATCGCCCACACCCCGCCGATGCAGACGCCGACCAGGACGCGGGCGGCGAGCAGGGCGGGCAGGTTCGGGGCGAGCGCGCAGCACAGGTTCGCGGCGCCGAGCACGACGAGCAGGGTGACGAGGACGGCGCGCCGGCCGGTGCGCCGCACGGCGGGCGGCAGCAGCGGTGCGGCGAGCGCGGCGACGATCCCCGGCAGCGTGACGGCGAGCCCGACGGCGCCCTCGGAGCGGCCGAGCCCGTCGGCGAGCGGGCTGAGCAGGCCGACGGGCAGCATCTCGCTCGTGACGACGGTGAAGGTGGCGGCCGCGAGCGTGAGCACGGGGCCACCCACGCCACCGGTCAACGGGCCCGTGCGGGGCGTGAGTTCGGTACGGGTGTGCATGCGGCAAGCCTTCGCCGTCGGGCCCCCGGGAACAACGGCGGATCACTCACCCTTCCATGAGTGGGGCTCATCGATGGAGGGCGGGGGACCGTGCTGGAGGTCAGGGAACTGGAGGCGTTCCTCGCCGTCGCCGACGAACTGCACTTCGGCCGGGCGGGCGAGCGGCTGCACGTCTCGCAGTCCCGGGTCAGCCAGCTGCTCGCCGCGCTGGAGCGGCGGGTGGGCGCGCGGCTCGTGGAGCGGACCAGCAGACGGGTGCGGCTCACTCCGCTCGGGGACCGGTTCGCGGCAGAACTGCGGCCCGCCTACGAGGAGTTGGGGGCGGTCGTGGCGCGGGCCCGGGAGTCGGCGCGCGGGGTGGAGGGGCGGCTGCGGATCGGGTTCCAGGGGACGGCCGGCCACCGGCTGATGGCGGCGATCGCGCTCTTCCAGGAGCGGCATCCGGGGTGCGTGACGGAGATCGTGGAGGTGCCGTTCGCGGATCCGTTCGGCGCGGTGCGGCACGGCGACGTGGACGTCGCGATCGTGCTGCTGCCGGTCCAGGAGCCGGATCTGGTGCTGGGCCCGACGTTCTCCCGCGAGCGGCAGAACGTGGCCGTGTCCGTACGGCATCCGTTCGCGGCCCGCGCCGAGGTGACCGCCGCCGACCTGGCGGCGGCCGCGCTGATCCCGGCGACGGCGCCCGCTCCCGCGTACTGGCGCGCGGCGCACGCCCCGACGACCGCGCCCGGCCCCGCCGTGCGCACGCTCCAGGAGGGGCTGACGCTGGTCGCGGCGGGGCGCGGCACGATGCTGCTGTGCCGGCCCACGGCGGAGTACCACGGGCGCCGCGACGTGGTGCACGTGCCGGTCGCCGGGCTGCCGGACTCCGTGCTCGGCGTGGTGTGGCAGCGGGACGCCGAGACGGAGCGGGTGCGGGCGTTCGCCCGGGCGGTCAGCGAGTCGACGGCCGGCCGACCGCGAAGTGCAGACAGCCGTACTCCACCGCCCTGACGTGCACGAGGACGACGTCCGGGTCGGCGAACGCCTCGTCGAGCGCCGCGTCGAAGCCGGCCGTCGCGTCCTCGGGGATCTCCAGGAGGCGGCCGCCCGCGATGTGCCCGCGGGCGTCGTAGCGGCGCAGCGTGCGCAGCGCGCCGGGCCGGTCGAAGGGGTAGCCGTCCGGGTCGGCGGCGGGGCCGTCGCAGGGCTCGGCGTGGAGGAAGACCGGGCCCTGCTCGTCGTACGCGCCGGGCCGCGCGCCCGTCGCCGCGGCCCAGCGGCGCAGCGGCGCGTAGGAGACGAGGGCGATCCGCTCGCCCTCCTCGACGGGCTTGAGGCAGCAGCGCAGCGGGGAGCCCGCGTCGTCGCCGGTCGCGGTGTACGGGACGCAGGGGCGGCCCGCGTCGTCTGTGGTCCTGAGTTCCTTGAGGGCCGTCGCGTCGATGGGAAGTGCGGTGTACCTGGTCATGACTCCAGGCTGGCCCCGCGCGCGCGTGTTCACCGGCGGAAAACGGACATCGCCTTCCGGTATCCGGCGTGGAAGGATGACCGGAAACGTCACAAACGTAGACCGCTACTAGGAGATGACCGCGTGCCTGGCACCAATCTGACCCGCGAAGAGGCGCAGCAGCGGGCGAAGCTGCTCACCGTTGACTCGTACGAGATCGATCTCGACCTCTCCGGCGCGCAGGAGGGCGGCACGTTCCGGTCGGTGACCACCGTGCGCTTCGACAGCGCGGAGGCGGGCGCCGAGACGTTCGTGGACCTGGTCGCCGACGCGGTCCACGAGGTCGTCCTGAACGGGCACTCGCTGGACGTCGCCGCCGTCTTCCGTGACTCCCGGATCGCGCTCAAGCGCCTGGAGGCGGGGCCGAACGAGCTGAAGGTCGTCGCCGACTGCGCGTACACGAACACCGGTGAGGGCCTGCACCGCTTCGTCGACCCGGTCGACCAGCAGGCCTATCTGTACACACAGTTCGAGGTGCCGGACGCGCGCCGGGTGTTCGCGAACTTCGAGCAGCCCGACCTCAAGGCGACGTTCCAGTTCACGGTCAAGGCGCCGACGGGCTGGACCGTCATCTCGAACTCGCTCACCCCGGAGCCCAAGGACGACCTCTGGGTCTTCGAGCCGACGCCGCGCATGTCGACGTACATCACGGCGCTCATCGTCGGCCCTTACCACTCGGTGCACTCCTCGTACGAGGGTCCGGGCGGGCAGAGCGTGCCGCTGGGCATCTACTGCCGGCCCTCGCTCGCCGAGTTCCTCGACTCGGACGCGATCTTCGAGGTGACGCGGCAGGGCTTCGCCTGGTTCCAGGAGAAGTTCGACTACGCGTACCCGTTCGCCAAGTACGACCAGCTCTTCGTGCCGGAGTTCAACGCGGGGGCGATGGAGAACGCGGGCGCGGTGACCATCCGCGACCAGTACGTGTTCCGGTCGAAGGTGACCGACGCCGCGTACGAGGTACGGGCCGAGACGATCCTGCACGAGCTGGCCCACATGTGGTTCGGCGACCTGGTCACCATGGAGTGGTGGAACGACCTCTGGCTGAACGAGTCGTTCGCCACGTACACCTCGATCGCCTGCCAGGCGTACGCGCCGGACAGCCGCTGGCCGCACTCGTGGACGACGTTCGCCAACTCCATGAAGACGTGGGCGTACCGCCAGGACCAGCTGCCGTCCACGCACCCGATCATGGCGGAGATCAACGACCTCGACGACGTCCTGGTCAACTTCGACGGCATCACGTACGCCAAGGGCGCCTCGGTGCTCAAGCAGCTCGTCGCGTACGTCGGCATGGACGAGTTCTTCCAGGGCGTGCAGGCGTACTTCAAGCGCCACGCGTTCGGCAACACGCGGCTGTCCGACCTGCTCGGCGCGCTGGAGGAGACCAGCGGCCGCGACCTGAAGTCGTGGTCGAAGGCGTGGCTGGAGACGGCCGGCATCAACGTGCTGCGGCCCGAGATCGAGACGGACGAGCACGGCGTCATCACCTCGTTCGCGATCCGCCAGGAGGCGCCCGCGCTCCCGGCCGGCGCCAAGGGCGAGCCGACGCTGCGCCCGCACCGCATCGCGATCGGCCTGTACGACCTCGACGACGACAGCGGCAAGCTGCTGCGCGGCGAGCGCATCGAACTCGACGTCACGGCGAGCGGGTCGACGCAGGTCCCGCAGCTGGTCGGCAAGCGCCGCCCGGCCGTGGTACTGCTCAACGACGACGACCTGTCGTACGCGAAGGTCCGCCTCGACGAGCAGTCCCTCGCCTTCGTCACCGAGCACCTCGGCGACTTCGAGTCCTCGCTGCCGCGCGCGCTGTGCTGGGCGTCGGCCTGGGACATGACGCGGGACGCCGAGCTGTCCACGAGCGCGTACCTGGACCTGGTCCTGAGCGGTGTCGGCAAGGAGTCCGACATCGGCGTCGTGCAGTCGCTGCACCGTCAGGTGAAGCTGGCCATCGACCTGTACGCGGCGCCGTCCCACCGGGACGCGCTCCTCACCCGCTGGACCGAGGCGACGCTGACGCACCTGCGCACCGCCGAGGCGGGCAGCGACCACCAGCTGGCGTGGGCCCGCGCGTTCGCGGCGACGGCCCGTACGCCGGAGCAGCTCGATCTGCTGGAGGCCCTGCTGGAGGGTGGCCAGACGATCGAGGGCCTCGCGGTCGACACCGAGCTGCGCTGGGCGTTCGTGCAGCGGCTCGCGGCCGTCGGGCGGTTCGACGAGGCGGAGATCGGGGCGGAGTACGAGCGGGACCGGACCGCCGCGGGTGAGCGGCACGCCGCCACGGCGCGGGCCGCGCGGCCGACTCCGGAGGCGAAGGCGGAGGCGTGGGCCTCCGTCGTCGACTCCGACAAGCTGCCGAACGCGGTGCAGGAGGCCGTCATCGGCGGCTTCGTCCAGACCGATCAGCGTGAGCTGCTCGCGCCGTACGTGGAGAAGTACTTCGCGGCGGTCAAGGGGGTGTGGGACTCGCGGTCCCACGAGATGGCGCAGCAGATCGCGGTCGGCCTGTACCCGTCGATCCACGTCTCGCCGGAGACGCTGACGCGCACGGACGAGTGGCTCTCCGCCGCGAACCCGAGCGCGGCGCTCCGCCGTCTCGTCTCGGAGTCCCGCGCGGGCGTCGAACGCGCCCTGAAGGCGCAGGCGGCGGACGCGTAACCCGTCTCCGTCCGCGGGCCGGTGGGGGTTGCCCGCGCAGTTCCCCGCGCCCCTGACAGGGCGCGGGGAACTGCGCGACCAGCCACGACGAGACCCGCACCCGGCCCCGCACAGACGAACTGTGGCGCCTAGCCGCGGCCGAAGCGCTCCACGAGTGACGCCCGCCCCGACTCGGTCAGCACCCCGTGCAACCGCATACGCGCCACCCCGCCATCGGGGAACGCGTCAAGACGGACGTGCGTCACCACGGCCTGCGCCGCCAACGGGAACCGGTGCACGGTGTCCGGCTGCAGCTTCGTGCGCGGAATGATCTCGAACCACTCCCCCGTCTCCCCGTTCCGCCCGCTCAGCGCGATCCACCCGGCCGAGTTCCCCTTCAGATAGGCCGTGTCGATCTCGACGGCCCGCACCGCCCCCTGCGCGACCAGCCGGAACCGCACCCAGTCGTTGGTGCCGTGCACCCGGCGCCGCCGGTTCTCCCAGCCGTCGTCCATCTTCCGCGAGGTCCCGGGCAGGATGATCTGCGTCGGCGACGAGTAGAACTTGTCGGACGCGTCCTCGTACACACCCCCGTTGAGTACGGAGACCAGATCGATCGTGCCGAGCAGGCCGAGCCACTCCGGGTCCGGGACGACCTCGCCGTGCACGCGCAGCCGCGCGATGCCCCCGTCAGGGTGCTGGCAGACGCGGACGTGGGTGTAGCGGCGCTCGGAGGTGACGGTGAAGGCGTTGGCGGCGTGCCCGCGCACCTGGCTGCGCGGGACGATCTCCTCCCACTTCACGTCGTCGGCGAGGAGTTCCTCGGGTCCGGGGGCGCCGGGCACGGAGGCGGCCTGGAGGCTGACGCGCTGCGGGTAGTTGCCGCGGAAGTGGGCGGTGTCGACGACGACGCCGCGGATCACGCCGGGCGCGCCGAGCCGCACGATCGCCCAGTCGTGGTCCTCGGGCGCGGGGAACGGCGAGTCGGCCGTACCGCGCCGGCGGCGGGTCTCCCAGCCGTCCATGATCTTGCCCTTGTGCCCGAAGTGCTCCGGGTCGAAGACGGCGCGCTCACGGACGAGGAGGTTCTCGCGCTCGGCGAAGAACTCGTCGTTGGCGGCGATGACACCCGCGCCGAGGCGGCGGTCGGCGAGGTCGACGAGGTCGGTGAAGGCGGCCGCGTCACCGAAGACGCGGTAGTCGGCGTACGGGTCGCCGCCGCCGTAGGGGGCGGCGTCGTTGGCGTGCGGGTCGTCCGGCAGGGAGTTCGTCGTCATGCCTTCACTGTCGACCCCGCGACCCCTCAGGTCCATCGAAAGTTTTCGAGGTCGCCATTCAGTTCTACTGAACGATAGGACGGACAGGTCAGGACGTCAGTGCGTCAGTGCGTCAGCACGTCCAGGAACCGCCGCACCGCACCCCGCTCCTCCGCACCCCGGCGCACGGCCGCCACCACGTGCCGTACGGGCCGGTCGGCGCCCAGCGGGCACATCACGACGCCGTCCCGCCGCGCCGCCGCCATCCGCGGCACCAGGGCGATGCCCATGCCCGCCTCGACCATGGCCAGGATCGCCGTCCAGCCCGCCGCGCTGTGCGCCTGCTCGGGCACGAACCCGGCGGCCTCGCACGCGGCGATGGTGATCTCGGACCAGGGCCCGGACCCGCCGAAGATCCACGGCTCCCCGGCGAGGTCGGCGAGGCGCAGACCCGGTTCCCCGGCGCGCGGATGCCCGACGGGCAGGGCCACGTCCAGCGGGTCGGCGAGCAGCGGCACCCGGGTGAACTTGGGGTCGCGGGCGGTCGGCGCGTGCGCGGCGAGGGACAGGGCCAGGTCCACGTCACCGGCGGCGAGCAGCTCGTACGCCGCCCCGGCCTCGGCCTCCCGCACCCGCACGGTGATCCCGGGGTGCGCGGCGCGCAGCGCCCGTACGGCGGGCACCACGAGGGCGGGCACGGCGGTGGAGAAGGCGGCGACCCGCACCACGCCGACCTCGCCCTGCACATACGAGGCCAACTCGGCGTCGGCGCGCTCCAGTTGGGCGAACACGGCCTCGGCGTGCCGCAGTACGAGATGCGCGGCGTCGGTGAGCCGCACCCGTCGCCCGTGCGCCTCCAGAAGCGGCACGCCGAGCTGTTTCGCCAGGTTGGTGAGCTGCTGGGAGACGGCGGACGGCGTCATGAGCAGCGCGGCGGCGGTGGCGGTCACCGTGCCGCGCTCCCGCAGCGTCCGCAGGACGACCAGCTTCTTCACGTCCCACCGGTCGGGCCCGGGCACTCGCTCGCTCATACGCCACAACGTAACGCGCCCTACGCTGACGGCATGACGGAGCCGAGGCAGACACAGGGGACACAGAAGGCACGGATCCGGCCGGCCCGCCCGGAGGAGGCGGCGGAGCTGAGCGCGCTGGCGCTGCGTTCGAAGGCGCACTGGGGCTACGACGAGGCGTTCATGGCGGCCTGTGTCGACGAGCTGACGCTGCTGCCGGCCGACGTGGAGCGGCGGCGCACGGTGGTGGCCGAGGACCCCGACGGCCGGGTGCTGGGCCTGGCGACGCTCGAAGGGCAGCCGCCGGCGGGCGAGTTGGGCCTGATGTTCGTGGACCCGGAGGCGCTCGGCCGGGGCGTGGGCCGCCTGCTGTTCACGCACGTGCGGGACGCGGCGGACGCCGGCGGTTTCGCCGCGGTGCACTGGGCGGCCGACCCCAACGCGGTCCCCTTCTACGAGGCGATGGGCGGCCGCCACGTCGGCACGGTCCCGTCGGGCTCGGTCCCCGGCCGGACCCTGCCCCTCATGGAGCTACGACTGCGAGCCACTCCACCAGCAGCCGGTTGACGTCGTCGGCCCGCTCCTGCTGGATCCAGTGCCCGGCCCCGTCGAGGACATGCGAACCGACGAGTCCCGGCAGGGTCTTCGGGTACGCCTCGATCGCCTCGGCGAGCCAGGTGGTGGACGCGTCACGGGAGCCGCCGACGAAGAGGGACGGCTGCGCGATCGCGGCGCCGTGGTACGCGCGCAGGTCCGCCCAGTCCCGGTCCATGTTCCGGTAGCGGGCGAGGGCGCCGCTCAGTCCGGTGCGCTCGAACTCGCCCGCGTACACGTCGAGTTCGGCCTCGTCGAGCCACGCGGGCAGCGTCCCGGCCGGGAACCGGTCGCGCAGCCGGCCGCCGCGGGCGACGAAGTGGGGGTCGGGCGCGTCGGGTCCCGGCATCGTGTCGGCGGACAGCGCGGCGTAGAACCCGGCGAGCCAGCCGCGCACGTCGGGCTCGATCTCCGCCTCGGCCCGGCCGGGCTCCTGGAAGTAGGAGACGTAGAACTCCTCGGGTCCCGCGGCCATCCCGGCGAACACCTCGCTGGGCCGGGGCCCGCCGGGCGGCGCGTACGGGACGCTGAGCAGGCCCACGGCGGAGAAGACGTCGGGCCGCAGGAGCGCCGATCCGGCGGCGATGTTGGCGCCCCAGTCGTGGCCGACCACGACGGCGCCGTCCTCGCCGAGGGCGTGCACCACGGCGACGTTGTCCTCGACGAGCTCCTCCATGCGATAGGCGTCGACGGCGGCGGGCCGGGAGGAGCGCCCGTAGCCGCGGACGTCGAGGGCGACGGCCCGGTACCCGGCGGCGGCGAGCGCGGGGAGCTGGCGGCGCCACGAGTACCAGGACTCGGGGAAGCCGTGCAGGAGGAGGACGAGCGGGCCCTCCCCCTGTTCGACGACGTGGCTGCGCCCGGCGGGCGAGGGGACCAGTCGGTGGACCGGGGCGGGCACGGACTCGGCTGAGGTGGACGGCATCGCTTCCTCCGGATCGGATCGATCGGACCAGGGCCGGACCAGGGCCGGACCAGGGGCTCGGTCCTCATCCTTCCGCTACGGGGCCGTGGAACCCGCGCCCCGTTGCCGTTCCGGCAAACGCGGGGCGAGGGAGGCGAGCACGACGCCGCCGAGGATCAGGGCCAGGCACACCCCTTGCAGCGGGCCCATCGCCTCGCCGAGCACCGCGTACGACAGGAGCGCCACGCACACCGGCTGGAGGTAGTAGACGACGCCCGCGCGGGCCGCGCCGATCAGCGCGATCGCCTTGTTCCAGGCGAAGAAGGCGAGCGCCGACGACACCACGCCCACGTACAGCAGCGGCCCCACCGTGCCCGCCCGCACCTCGAAGCCGCCCTGCAGCGCGACGCTCGCCGCGTACGCCGGTGCCAGCATCAGCGCGCCGAGCACGAACGTCGCGAACAGGAACGCCACGCCGCCGATCTCCCGGGGCCTGCGCCGCAGCAGCGCGCTGTACGAGCCGAAGGAGACGGCCGCGGCGACCACCCACAGGTCGCCCGGCGCGAAGTCGGGGGACAGGGAGCCCCTGCTGACGAGGAGGACGACTCCGGTGCAGGCGACGAGGGTTCCGGTGACCCGGCGGGCGCCGAGCCGGGCGCCACCGAGGCGTTCGCAGAGGGCCATGAGGACCGGTGAGGCGGCCATGACCATGCCCATGTTCCCGGCGGACGTGGTCAGGCCCGCCTGGTTGACGAGGGTGTTGTAGACGGTGACGCCGAGCAGCGCCGCCGTCGTGACGAAGCCCAAGTGGCGGCGGAGGACGGCCCGTTCGCGCCACGCCGCCCGCACACCGAACGGCGCCACGGCCACGATCGCGATGATCCAGCGCCAGAACGCGTGCTGGACCGGCGGCACGCTGTCGTGCAGTCCCCGCGCGGTGACGAAGCTGCCGGACCAGACGACGGTGGCGAGGGCGGCGAGGGCGAGACCGGCGCCGAGCCCCCCGGCCGCACGGCCGGCGGCCGCGCTCGGCTTCACGGGGGTGCGGGTACGGTCCAGGACTGCCATCGGGGCCCTCTCTGCTGCGTCGGATCGCCCCCGGTCCGCCGAGGGCACGACTACCGTCGCAGCACGGGACCTGTCACGTCCATCGAAACTTTTCGCTCCACACTTTCAGTCTTCCTGAACGATCGAGAGGGGCGCTGGCCCGCGACCGTCGCGCCGAACGCCAGCCCCATCCCGATCAGCTGGACCGCCGAGAGCTCCTGTCCGAGCGCCGCCCAGCCGATCACCGCGGCGGTCAGCGGCGAGAGCGGCCCGAGGAAGGTGACCTGGGTGGCGCTCATCCGGCCGATGCCGCGGAACCAGAGCCAGTACGCGACCGCCGTGTTGGCGAGCGCCAGGTACGCGTAGCCGCCGAGCGCCGGGCCGTCCAGGGCCGGGGGCGCGCCCTCCACCGCGAGCGCGAGGGGGGCGATCAGCAGGCCGCCCGCCGTGAGCTGCCAGCCGGTGAGCGCCAGTGGGCCCGCGCCGTCCGGGCGGCCCCACTTCTTCGTCAGGACCGTGCCCGTCGACATCGACGCGGTGGAGGCGACGGCCGCGGCGACCCCGAGCGCGTCCAGCGCGCCGGCCGCCCGCAGCACCACCAGGCTCACCCCGAACGCGGCCACGAAACCCGTCACCAGCGTGCGCCGGGACGGGCGTTGGGACAGGAGGAGCGCCGAGAGGCCCGCCACGAACAGCGGCCCCACCGATCCGACGACCGCCGCGAGGCCGCCCGGCAGCCGGTACGCGGAGAGGAACAGGAGCGGGAAGAACGCGCCGATGTTGAGCGCGCCGAGGACCGCCGACCGCCACCACCACTCCCCCGCCGGCAGCCGCCGCGCCAGGGCGAGCAGCACCAGGCCCGCGGGCAGCGCCCGCATGGCCGCCGTGAACAGCGGGCGGTCCGGCGGCAGGAACTCCGTCGTCACCGCGTAGGTCGAGCCCCAGGAGACCGGCGCGAGGGCCGTGAGCAGTACCGTGCCGGTCCGCTTCATGACGCCACCACCAGGTCGCGCGGGGCGCGGGCCACGACGACCGACTCCACCGGCAGCCGGCGCTCGACCCGGATCAGCAGTCCTGCGGCGACCGCGGACGTCGCGATGAGGAACAGCCAGGGCACCCGGCCGTCCACCGCGAGGAGTCCGGTGAAGAGCGACGGCGCGAGAGCCTTCGCCAGCGACCACGACAGCTGGTAGGTCGCCAGGTAGCGGCCGCGCACCGGCTCCGGCGCCGCCGACACCGCGAGGACCTCGGCCGACGGGCTGTGCACCAGCTCCCCGACCGTGTAGACGACGACCAGGGCCAGCAGCGCCGCGCCGATCACCCAGCCCGCCGCGGGCCGCACCGCGGCGAGGACCGCGAGGCCCGCGAAGGACGCCGCGAAGAGCATCCCGCCGAGCGCCGCCGCCCGGGTGCGCCGGGCGCCCGCCCCGCGGACCCGGCCCGCGACGAACATCCCGGCGACCGCGCACAGCACCGTGTTGATGGTGAAGGCGGTGCCGGTCAGCGCGGCGGGGCCGTGCAGCCACTGCACGATGAAGAGCGGGAAGAGCACCGAAAGGGCGGAGTAGGACAGGGCGTTGAGGAAGTTCGCGGCGGTCAGGGTCAGGAAGGGGCGGTCCGCCGCGACCATCCGGTAGCCCGCCTTGCGGCGCGCGCCCGGTGCGGCGCCCGGCGCCGTGCGCACCGGCCGCAGCGGGCGCAGCGGGCGCAGCAGCAGCGCCGCGACCGTGAACGTCAGCGCGTTCCCCCAGGCCGCGTACGTGTACGCGGCCGGGCCCGCGACCCCGATGACCAGGGTGGCGAGCAGCGCCCCCGCACCGCTGCCGCCGTTGGTGAGCGCGCGCAGGGCGGCCTGCAGCCGGTCGCGGTCGGCGCCGCGGGCCACCTCGCCGATGAGCGCGGACTGGGCGGCGGGGAAGGCGCGGTCGGCGGCGGCCGTCAGGAAGGCGACGGCGGCGAAGGCCGGCAGCGACTGGGCGGCCGGGTAGAACAGGAAGCCGACGGCGCGGGTCGCGTAGAGGACGTACTGGACCGGGCGCGCCCCGAACCGGTCGACGGCCGCCCCGGCGAGCGGCAGGGCCGCCATGCCGGCGAGGCCCGTCACGGTCAGGACCGCGCCGACGACCGGGAACGAGAGCCCGGTGACGTAGTGGAAGAAGACCAGGGTGAACGGGACGTACATGCCGTTGCCGATGCCGTTCACCGCCGCCGCGAAGGTCATGGACCGTTCGCCGGGTATGCGCCGCACGCCGTGCATAGGAACCCCTCAGGTAGCTCGATGGAAAGTAGCTTAGTCGCAAGCTACTTTTCGTCAAGCTACTTTCTTGCCTCCTACCGACTGGGCGCGGATACTCGGAGTCATGAGCAGCGGCAGCAACGACAAGGGCGCACCCGACGCGGTCGACGCGATCATCGAGCAGTGGGCGGCGGTCCGGCCCGACCTGGACACCGCCGCCATGGAGGTGTTCGGGCGGATCTACCGGCTGGCGCGCGGCATGGGCGACCGGATCGAGCAGACGTACGCGCGGATCGGCATCTCGCGCGGCGAGTTCGACGTGCTGGCGACGCTGCGCCGGGCAGGCGCCCCGTACACGCTCTCGCCGCGCCGGCTGTCGGGGACGCTGATGCTGACGACGGGCGGGATGACGGGGCGCCTCGACAAGCTGGAGCGGCGGGGCCTGGTGCGCCGCTCACCCGATCCGCACGACCGGCGCGGTCTTCAGGTCACCCTCACCGACGAGGGTCTCGCGATCGTCGACGAGGCGGTGGGCGCCGGCCTCGACGTGCAGAAGAAGGCTCTCGACGGCGCTCTGGACGGCGAGCAGTCGGGTCAACTGGCGGATCTGCTGCGGCAGTTGCTGGCGACGTCCGTGCCGGAGTAGCCGGCCGGGGCGGACCCTCAGCCCTCAAGGTACGCCAGAACAGCCAGAACACGACGGTTGTCGCTCTCTCCCGGGTACAGGCCGAGCTTGGTGAAGATGTTGCCGATGTGCTTGGCGACGGCCTTCTCGCTGACGACCAGGGCCTCGGCGACGCCCGCGTTCGAGCGGCCCTGGGCGAGCAGGCCGAGCACCTCGCGCTCGCGCCCGGTCAGCGAGCCGAGCCGCTGGTCGCGGACCTTGCGGGCGAGCAGCTTGGACACCACCTCGGGGTCCATCACCGTGCCGCCGCCCGCCACCTGCTGGATGGTGCGCAGGAACTCGGCGCCGTTCGTGACCCGGTCCTTCAGCACGTAGCCGACCGCGCCCGCGCCGTCGGCCAGCAACTCCCGCGCATACAGGGGCTCCACGTACTGCGAGAGCAGCAGCACGGGGAGCCCCGGCACCTGCGCGCGGGCGGCGAGGGCCGCGCGCAGGCCCTCGTCACTGAAGTCCGGCGGCAGCCGCACGTCGACGATCGCGACGTCCGGCCGCTCGGCGAGCAGGACCTTGTGCAGCTCCGGTCCGTTGTCCACGGCGGCGACGACCTCGTGGCCGAACGCGCCGAGGAGCCGGACGAGACCGTCCCTCAGCAGGAAGTGGTCTTCGGCGACTGCAACGCGCACGGCACCTCCATGGAGATCTGGGTCGGCCCGCCGGCGGGGCTGTTGACGGCGAGGACGCCGTCGAAGGTGGCGAGCCGCCGCTCGATCCCGGCGAGACCGCTGCCCCGGGCGGGGTCCGCACCGCCGCGCCCGTCGTCGGTGACGGAGACCCGCAGGGTCCCGGTCCCGGCGTCGTACGCGATGTCGATCCAGAGGCGCTCGGCCTCCCCGTGCTTGGCCGCGTTGGTGACCGTCTCGGCGACCGCGAAGTAGACCGCCGACTCGACCGGGGCCTCGGGCCGCGCGGGAAGGTCGACGGTGACCTCCGCCGCCAGTGGGCTGAGCAGTGCCAACGACCGTACGGCGTCGGCGAGTCCGCGGTCGGCGAGGACCGGCGGGTGGATGCCGCGGACCAGGTCGCGCAGTTCCTTCAGGGCCGCGGACGAGGAGGCGCGGGCCTCGGCGAGCAGCGCGCGGACCGCCTCCGGGTCGTCGTTCAGCCGGTGCTCGGCGGCGTCCAGGGTCATGCCCATCGCGACGAGCCGGGCCTGGGCACCGTCGTGCAGGTCCCGCTCGATGCGGCGCAGTTCGGCGGCCGAGGTGTCCACGGCGTCGGAGCGGGTCGCGGCGAGGTGGGCGATCCTGGCGGCCATCAGCTCCTGCTCGCTGGGCGCCAGGGTGGCGCGGACGAAGCGGGCGTGGCAGTCGACGGTGCCGGGCGCGAGCCACAGCCCCGTCTTGCCGGCGGCCAGGCCGAGCAGGCCCGCCATCAGGCCCGTCGGGACGTCCTCGACGTGGACGAACAGGTACCAGAGGCCGTCCCAGCCCGCGTCGTCGGCCAGGTACGAGCCGAAGGCGGCGAGGAAGAGGCCCCACAGGCCGTAGAGGACGAGGGCGCCGGGCACGCAGGCGATGAGCCCGCCGACGAACGAGTACATCGTGGTCCAGCGCCACTCGCGGAACCGCTGCGCGTCGCCGAACAGCCAGCGGTAGCGGGCGAGCAGCCCGAGGGCCTCCCGCTCCTTCCCGGCCGTCGGCGCGGGCGTCGCCTCGACGGTGATGCCCGACCACTCGGCCGCGAGGGCCCGCTCGCGGTCCACGAGGCGGCGCATCCCCGCCGCGGCCCGGGGCAGCAGCCCCGGCACCGGGGTCCACACCGCGATGTGGACCATCGTCGACCAGTGCAGCGCCACCACGGACAGCCACCACAACCGGTGGCACCGCCTGACCGCCTCCACCCGCTTCATGTCCCCCAACTCCCCTGCGCTCCGGCTGTCGACCGTTACCGCAACGAGTATCCGGCGAACTCCTCGGGCACGTCGGTGGACTTAACTCCCCCATTCGCCCCGGTCCCGTCCGCCGCCCAGG
>NZ_JAMOLN010000150.1 GCF_024448165.1 Streptomyces longispororuber | reverse complement strand
CCGCCTCCTCTCCCCCCTGTGAGGCGACGGGGCCACAGACTCGAGCGCCCGGGGGGGGTGGGGCTGCTTGAGCTGTCTCCTTCTGCTGGTGCCCGGGATCGGCCGGACCATGCACACCAGTTTTCGGCCTCTTCGTCCGACGGCGCGCTGCCGCCCTCTCATCGGGTCAAAGTCTCAAGAAGGAGTTCAATGACAGGGTGGAAGGCATGAAGTTCCTTCTCGAGGTCGACATGGACGAGACGACGGACAGCGGCGCAGCGGCACGCGAGCTGGGCCGGATCCTTCGGTACTGGGGCGGCAATCTCCACCACTACGCCCTGACGGCGGGCGACGGGTCGGCGATCTACGACTCCGCGTACAAGGAGGTGGGCCGCTGGCGGATCGCGGAAGCCGACTGACGTTGGCCGAAACCATTCGCTCACACAGAAGGTGATGGTGGGATCGGACGGCGCACGGCCCGGCGCACACCCCTCGACTGCCGCCCGGAAGGCCCGTCCGACCTCCATCTTCCGTGAAATATCGGGGTGTTCGGCCTTATCACGCTCCGAAGATCAGGGCGGCGAGTTCACGACGAAGTGGCCGATCGGGCGGACTGCCCGGCTTGTCCGGTCTGCTCGGCGCGCGGCATGGCTAGCATGAACGCTCGTACGGTCCGGAAGATCGGCGTCCTCTTCGGCGGCCGCTGCCCGGATCCGCAGCCGACGTGACCGGTCGGCTCGTCGCTTCCCGCACTCAAGGACCGAGGGACCGCGGAATGTCAGTGCCTGCTCCTCCCAGCCCGCACGCGATAGCCAGAACGGGGCGCACCTCGCTGGTCGCTGCGCTCACCGTGCTCGTGGCCGCGGCGGCCGTCGCCGGCGGCGCGGCCGCGGTCGCCCCGGCGGCCGCCAGGACCTGGGCGGTGTGGACGGCCGTGATCGCGTGGGGGTGCCTGACCGCCGTCGTCCTCGCGCACACCGTGACGATCGGCCGGGCCCGCCGGGAAACCTCCCGGGCACGCGACGAACTCGCCCTGGCCCAGAGCCGGTTGACCCAGCAGGCGGCCGAGGCCGCGCAGCTCGTCAATGTCACCCTGCCCGCGGTCGCGCACCGGCTGCACGACGCGGCGGGCGCCCCGCCGGTCGCCGCCGCACCGCCGTCCGACCCCCAACTGCGCCGGATCCTGGACGAGTTCACGGCGACCGTCGAGGCCTCCGCGCGGACCGCCGCCCAGAGCGCCGCCGAGCGCGACGCCGCCCGGGGCGAGCTGGAGCGCGCCGCGACCGAGCTCGACCGGCTGACAGCCGTCACCTTCCCCACCGCGGTGGGACGGCTGCGCGACGGTGCGTCCGCCGACACGGTGCTCGCCGAACTGACCTGGCCGGACAACCCCCTGTTGAGGGTTCCGGCCGAGACCTTCCTGCGGGAGCTGGCCCTCAGCGAGCGCCGGGGCGCCGCCGCGCAGGCCGCCTCCGCGAAGGCGCTCAGCCGGGTGCAGGCCAAGTCCGTGAGCATGCTGGCCGATCTGCGCGGCATGCAGGAGCGGCACGGCGAGGACGTCTTCGGCGACCTGCTGCGCCTGGACCACTCCACGTCCCAGCTCGGTCTGATGACCGACCGGCTGGCGCTCCTGATGGGCGGCCGCTCCAGCCGCGCCTGGAACAAGCCGATCGTGATGGAGAGCGTGCTGCGCGGCGCCGTCGGCCGCATCGCCGCCTACCAGCGGGTGCGGCTGCACTGCTCCACCGGTGCGGCGATCGCCGGGTTCGCCGCGGAAGGCGTGATGCACCTGCTGGCCGAGCTGATGGACAACGCGGCGAACTTCTCGCCGCCCATCGACGAGGTGCACGTCTACGTCGAGGAGCGCTCCGCGGGCCTCGTCGTGACCATCGAGGACAGCGGCCTGAAGATGGCCGACGCGGCGATGCGCCACGCCGAGCAGGCCGTGTCCGGACAGGTCACCGACCTGGCTTCGCTGCAGGGCACCCGGCTCGGCCTCGCCGTGGTGGGCCGGCTCGCGGCGAAGTACCGCATCGACGTGAACTTCCGCCCCTCCTCGCGCGGCGGCACCGGCGTGGTCGTCCTGCTGCCGCCCCAGCTCCTCGCCCAGCAGCGCGAGGCGGTCCCGCAGCCCGTCGTGGCGCCGCGCACCGCGCCCGCCGAGACCCACGAGCGCGCCGACGTGCCGGTGCCGGTGCCGCAGCAGGCCGCGCCGCCTGCCGAGCCCGCCGGCGCCACGCCGAACGGCCTGCCGGTGCGTCCGCCGGGCCGCACCATGGCCGCCGCCGACAAGGACCGCGACCGCGCTCCCGGCACCCCCGCCGCCGAGCCCGCACCGAAGCCCGCCCGCGACGCGGGCGCCCGCTTCGGCGCCTTCCACCGGGCCCGCAAGGCCAAGGACGGCGACCGGCCGGAGTAGCCCCCGGCGCCCCGACGGAACCTCAACCCCCCGCTCTACACCGTGAGATTGGAGGCACGGGCGGCGGACCGGCAGCGCCGGACCTCTCCCCCGCCCGACCCCGCCATGCAGACCACTGACACCAGCCTGACCTGGCTCCTGGAGAGTCTCCTCGAGCGCACCCCCGGCACGCGGCACGCCCTGGTCCTGTCCCGGGACGGGCTGAAGCTGTGCTGGAGCGAGCACCTGACGCTCGACCAGGCCGACCAGCTCGCGGCGATCTGTTCGGGGATCCAGGCGCTCGCCCAGGGCGCGTCCGTGGAGTTCGGCGACGGGACCGGCGGCGTACGGCACTCGATGACCGAGTTCCACGGCGGCCTGCTGTTCATCGTGGACGCCGGCGAGGGCGCACACCTCGCGGTGGTCGCCGACGAGGACGCCGACCCGGGCGTGGTGGGCCATCAGATGACGGAGCTGGTCGAGCAGATCGGTGAGCACCTGCGCGCCGAACCGCGCCAGGGCGCCACCGGGAGCGGCGCCTCGTGACCCCCCGCCGGCCGGTCGACACCGGCGACCCGGACCGGCTCTACACGGTCACGGGAGGCCGCAGCCGCGTCGACGACACCTCGTTCGACCTGGTGACGCTCATCGTGAGCGAGTGCGAGCCGGCCGCCGGGATGCAGTCCGAGCACGTCCGCATCCTGGAGCTGTGCCGGCGGCCGACGGCCGTCGTCGAGATCGCCGCCGAACTGCGGATGCCGATCACGGTCGTCCGGATCCTGCTCGGCGACCTGCTGGCCGGCGGCAAGATCACCGCCCGTCATCCGCGCGCGGCCCCGGCCGTCGCCGCGCTCCCCGATTCCGCCCTTCTCAAGGAGGTGCTCCATGGGCTCCGCAACCTCTGACCTTCCCGCCGTGCGCACACCGCTCGGCGCGCTCGCGGACACCGGCCTGAAGATCGTCGTGGTGGGCGGTTTCGGGGTCGGCAAGACCACGCTCGTCCGGTCCGTCAGCGAGATCCGGCCGCTGAACACCGAAGAGGTGATGACGCAGGCCGGCGTGGGTGTCGACTCGACGGCGGGGGTGGCGGCGAAGACGACGACCACGGTCGCCTTCGACTTCGGCCGGATCAGCCTCAACGACCGGATGGTCCTGTACCTGTTCGGGGCGCCGGGCCAGGAGCGGTTCTGGTTCCTGTGGGACCGGCTGTTCTCCGGGACGCTGGGCGCGGTCGTCCTCGTCGACACGCGTCGCATGGACGAGTCCTGGTACGCGATCGACCGGCTCGAGCACCACGGGACGCCGTTCGTGGTGGCGGTCAACCGGTTCGACGACGAGCCGGTGCGGCACTCCCTCGACGAGATCCGGCAGGCCCTCGCGCTCCCCGCGCACGTCCCGATGGTCGACTGCGACGCCCGGGTCCGCTCGTCGGGCAAGGACGTGCTGATCACCCTGGTGGACCACCTCTACGAACTGGCCATGGCCCAGGAGACGACACCGTGACCGAGCAGAACACGACGCCCCCGCCCGGCTGCCCCGCGCACGCGGGCGCGGTCCCGCTCAGCGGCCTGCAGTACCAGCAGACGCCGTCCCAGCTGTACCGCACCCTGCGCAGGGAGCACGGTCCGGTGGCGCCGGTGCTGCTGGACGGGGACGTGCCCGCGTGGCTGGTCCTCGGCTACTCCGAGCTCAGTTACGTCACCGCGCACGACGAGCTCTTCGCCCGTGACTCGCGGCGCTGGAACCAGTGGGAGAACATTCCCGCGGACTGGCCGCTGCTGCCGTTCGTCGGCTACCAGCCGTCCGTGCTGTTCACGGAGGGCGAGGAGCACCGCAGGCGGGCCGGGGTGATCACCCACGCCCTCGGGCAGGTCGACCAGTTCGAGCTGGCCAGGGACTGTGCGCAGATCGCCGACCGGCTGATCTCCGAGTTCTCCGGCAGCGGCGAGGCCGAGCTGATGGCCGCCTATGTGAGCGCGCTTCCGATGCGGGCCGTGGTGCAGCTGTGCGGGCTGCCCGACCTGGGCGCCGACACCCAGGACTTCGTCGACGACCTGCGGATCTCGCTGGACGCCGCCGAGGGCGACGACCCGGTCGCCGCCTATGTGCGGGTCGGGGAGCGGCTGCAGAACCTGGTGAAGGAGAAGCGGGAGCGGCCGGGTCCCGACATCACCTCGCGCATGATCCACGACCCGGCGGGCCTGTCCGACGAGGAGATCGTGCAGGACCTGATCTCGGTGATCGCGGCGGCCCAGCAGCCCACGTCGAACTGGATCTGCAACACGCTGCGCCTGCTCCTGACCGACGAGCGCTTCGCCCTGAACGTGTCGGGCGGCCGGCTCAGCGTCGGCGAGGCGCTCAACGAGGTGCTGTGGCTGGACACGCCGACGCAGAACTTCATCGGCCGGTGGGCGGTGCGCGACATCCAGCTCGGCGGCCGGCAGATCCGGGCGGGCGACTGCGTGGTGCTCGGGCTCGCCGCGGCGAACACGGACCCGCAGATCTGGCCGGAGTCGCACGTCGGCGCGGAGAACGCGGCCCATCTGTCGTTCAGCAACGGTGAGCACCGCTGCCCCTACCCGGCTCCGCTGCTGGCCGACGTCATGGCGCGCACGGCGGTGGAGACGCTCTTGGACCGGCTGCCGGACCTCGTCCTGGCCGTGGAGCCGGAGGAGCTGACGTGGCGCCCGTCGATCTGGATGCGGGGTCTGACGTCGCTGCCGGTGAGCTTCACGCCCGTCGTGCAGTGAGCCGCCCCCTGCGGGGCGGCCCGGTGCTCTTCAGTAGTCGGCGTTCATGGCGGCCCGTACGTCCCTGAGGGTGGTGTCGGCGATGGCGTTGGCCCGCTCGTTGCCGGCCCGCAGGACGTCCCTGACGAGCCGGCGGTCCTCAGCGTAGGCGGCGCGGCGGGCGCGGATCGGGGCGAGGTAGGCGTTGACGGAGTCGGTGACGCGCCCCTTGAGGGCGGCGCCGCCCCCGTCGCCGACCTCCTCGGCGACCTGGACCGGGTCGGTCTCCTCGCAGAGCGCGGCGAGCAGGACGAGCGAGGAGACCTCGGGGCGGGTGGCGGGGTCGTAGGTGATGTGCCGTTCGGCGTCCGTCCTGGCGCCGCGGATCAGCCGGGCGGTCTCGTCGGCGTCGGCGGACAGCGACACCGCGTTGCCGCGGCTCTTGCTCATCTTGGTGCCGTCGGTGCCGAGCAGCAGCGGGGCGGTGGAGAGCAGGGCCTCGGGCTGCGGGAAGACCGGTGTGCCGTGGCCGTAGCGGTCGTTGAAGCGGCGGGCGACGGTGCGGGTGATCTCCAGGTGGGGCAGCTGGTCCTGGCCGACGGGCACGAGGTTCGCCCGGCAGAAGAGGATGTCGGCGGCCTGGTGGACGGGGTAGGTGAACATCAGACCGCTGACGGCGGACTGGCGGGAGTGGGCGATCTCGTCCTTGACCGTGGGGTTGCGGTTCAGCTCGGCGACGGAGACGAGGCTGAGGAACGGCAGCAGCAGCTGGTTGAGGGCGGGCACGGCGCTGTGCGTGAAGATCGTGGAGCGGTCCGGGTCGATGCCGATGGCGAGGTGGTCGAGGACGAGTTCCTCGACGTACTCGGTGAGGTTCTCGGCGACGTCGCGGTCGGTGAGCACCTGGTAGTCGGCGACCAGGACGAACGTCTCGACGCCGAGGTCCTGGAGTCTGACGCGGTTGTGCAGGGTGCCGAAGTAGTGCCCGAGATGGAGCCGGCCGGTGGGCCGGTCACCGGTGAGGACCCGGAACTGTCCGGGGTCCTTGCGGATGAGTTCTTCCAGCTCGCGGCTGCGGGACTGCGCGGCGGAGGTGCCGAGGACGTCGGTGGTGGTGCTGCTCATGGTCTCTCCCGGAGCTCACGGGCGTCCTCGGGACGGCAGAGCTTCCGGGGAGAAGCAACAAGGGCCGTCCGGCGGACGGCCCTTGTACGTGCATGACTGTGGCCGCCTCTAAGTGAGGCGCCACCAGCTCAGACACGAAGAACGATGCATACGGAGACAGTACACCCGTAAACGGTCCGGGTCAGGAACCGGCGGGAGTGAAGCGCACCGGCAGCGACTGCGGGCCGCGGGTGAACACGCCGTGCTCGACCGGGTCGAAACCGTCCGCGAGCCGCAGGTCCGGCATCGCGTCGAGCAGCTGGTTCACCCCGATCTCCACCTCGGCCTTGGCGAGCAGCGCGCCCACGCAGAAGTGCCGGCCGAGGGCGAAGGCCAGATGGTCGGCGGC
This sequence comes from Streptomyces longispororuber, assembly GCF_024448165.1. Classification (GTDB taxonomy): domain Bacteria; phylum Actinomycetota; class Actinomycetes; order Streptomycetales; family Streptomycetaceae; genus Streptomyces; species Streptomyces longispororuber_A. Next base: position 19,430 of record NZ_JAMOLN010000150.1, on the reverse strand, counting down.
GGCGGAGAACGCGGTGGTGGTCGTCAGGTCGTCGCGGAAGAGGTCGAAGCGGTCGGGGTCCTTGTAGCGGTTCTCGTCGCGGTTGGCGGCGCCGATGAGGCAGGTGACGGTGGCCCCGGCGGGGATGGTGCCGCCGCTCACCTCCACGTCGACCGCGGACTGGCGCATGATCATGTGGACGGGCGGGGTGAAGCGCAGCGTCTCGGCGAAGGCCCGGGCGATCAGTGAGCGGTCCTCGCGGACGGCGGCCAGCTGCTCGGGGTTCACCAGCAGGTTGGCGAAGATGCTGGCGATCGCCTTGTCGGTGGTCTCGCCGCCGGCGGCGAGCAGCAGGCTGCAGAACGCCTTGATGTCCTCGTCGTTCATCCGCACGCCGTCGACCTCGGCGGCGCACAGGGTGGACAGCAGGTCGTCGCCCAGGTTCTCGCGGCGGGCCTGGATGATCGGGATCATGTACTCGGCGAACTCGACGCGGGTGCGCTCGCCGGCCGCGGCGACGTCGGGGTCGCCCGCCAGGTTGCCGAGGAAGGCGATGACGGCGGTGTACCAGCCGTGGAAGCGGGCGTGGTCGGCCTTGTCGAGGCCGAGCATGTCGGCGATGACGTTGACCGGGAAGCGGGTCGCGTAGTCCCCGACGATGTCGGCGGAACCGGTGGCACGGAACTGGTCTATGAGGTCACGGGAGTTGGCCTCGATGACCGGCAGGAACTTCTCCTGCAGGTCGCTGCCGCGGAAGGCGGGGGCGACCAGCGCCCGGCGCACGGCGTGCTCCCGGCCGCTGAGCTGCAGGATGGTCTTGCCGTGCACGGGCTCGATCTGCCAGTTGTAGTTGTCCGTGGTGAACTGCGTCTGCTTGTCCTTGAAGACGCGCTCCACGTCCGCGTACCGCGAGATGATCCAGCTCTGCGTCGCCTCATGCCAGATGAGGGGCGCGGACTCACGCATCACGCGGTACGCGGGGTAGGGGTTCTCGGCGAACTCCGGCGAGAGGATGTCGGGAATCTGCGCGGTGGACATGGAGCTCCCTGAGTGGGGTGACGAGCGGTCCGCCTCAGGTTATTGATCACCCGTCACCCGGAACAGACCCCTCCACGCCGACAGTTGAGCGCTGCACCAATCCTGTGGCCGAAAATCGCCCTTTCGGGGCCGGTCTCAGCCGTTGGGCAGGATCACCGCGCGGCCGTTGACCTTTCCGTCGTGCAGCCGCTCGTACGCCTTGGGCGCGTCGTCCAGCGAGTACGTCTCGGTGTGCACGGAGACGGCGCCGGCCCGGGCGAGGTCGAGCACCTCGATGAGCTCGCCGCGGCTGCCCCAGTACGGGGCGGTGACACTGACCTCGAAGTTCGTCGCGCCGAAGCCGACCGGGAGGGTTCCGCCGCCGATGCCGACGAGGGTGACGTCGCCCTCGACGGCGGCGACGGCGCCCGCCGTCTCGACGGTGGGCTGCACGCCGACGAAGTCGAAGACGGCCTCGGCGCCGCGCCCGCCGGTCAGCTCCTTCACCTTCGCCGCGGCCTCGGCGTTCGACAGGATCGCCTCGTGCGCGCCGACGGTGCGGGCGAGGGCGAGCTTGTCCTCGGAGACGTCCAGGGCGATGACGCGGGCGGCGGTCATGGCGCGCAGCAACTGGATGGCGACGTGGCCGAGGCCGCCGGTGCCGATGACGACGGCGGTCGAGCCGGGCACGAGCTTGGGCAGCGAGCGCTTGATGGCGTGGTACGGGGTGAGTCCGGCGTCGGTGAGCGGCACGGTGGCGACGGGGTCGAGGCCGTCGATCGGCACGAGGTGGCGCGGGTCGTCGACGATCATGTACTCGGCCATGGAGCCGGGAGCGCCGAGTCCGGGCGGGTTGATGCCGAGCTCGGCGGCGCGCAGGCAGTAGTTCTCCTTGCCCTGCGCGCAGTTGATGCAGGTGCCGCAGCCCCACGGGCCGTAGACGGCGACGGGGTCGCCCTCCTTCAGGCCGGTCACGCCCGCGCCGAGCCCGGCGACGGTGCCGACGCCCTCGTGGCCGAGGGTGAGCGGCAGCTCGTAGGGGAAGCCCTCGGCGGGCCAGCTCATGACCGCGATGTCGGAGTGGCAGACGCCGGCGGCGGTGACCTTCAGGAGGACCTGCCCCGGACCCGGCTCCGGATCGGGAACGGTGACGACCTCGGGTGCAGACCCGACGGTGCGGTACTGAAGCGCCTTCATGACTCGACTCCTATGTCGCTTACGTCCGACCCCCGTGCCTCCAGCGTAACTCTTGATGTCCCAATGAGACACATGTCCCTCCGAGACGCGTGTCTCAGCGGTCGAGCGCGCGGGGGTCGTCCCGGCCGTCTCTGTGGAGCCGCAGCTGGAGCATCGCGGCGAGCCGGTGCTCGGGGTCGTCGAGGTCGAGACCGGTGAGGGCCACGGCCTTGCGGACGCGGTAGCGCAGGGTGTTGGGGTGGACGTTCAGCGCCTTGGCGACCTTCGGCACGTCGCCGAAGGCATCGAGATAGTGCAGCAGCGAGTCGGCGAGGCGGGTGCCGTGCGCCGCGTCCCGCTCGGTCAGCTCGGTGAGGGCCGGATGCCGGATCTCCTCGTGCCCGGCGAGCAGTCCCAGCAGGTCGCGGACCATCAGCGACGCGGTGAGACCACGGTGGGTGTGCACGGCCCGGTCGGGGGTGCGGGCCATGATCTGCAGGGCGTGGTGGCCGCGCAGCTTCACGGCCGGGATGTCGTCGAGGCGCGCGGCCGTCCCCGCGAGGACGGCCTGCACCGGGGTCCCGGTGTGCCGGCGCAGCCGCGCCACGAGATCGGCCGACCAGCGCACCAGAGCCGCCTCACCCGCCTCCTCCCCGGCAGGCTGCGGGCCCGGCTCGGGCAGCATCGCGTAGATCTGCCCGCAGGCCTGCGCCACCAGGGTGTGCCGCCGGTACGCGGCGGCGTGCACGGCGATGATCTCGGCCGCCTCCGCCCGCCGCGCCTCCTGCCAGGCCGTCTCACCGGCCGCGGGGTCCTCGCGCAGGTCCACGGCGACCACGGCCGCCGCGGTGGACGGTGGTATCCCGAGGTGCAGGGCGAGTGCGGCGGCGTCGAAGCGGCCGGTGAGCAGTCCGTGCGCGAGGTCGGAGCGCGACAGCCGCCGGGCCGCCGCGTCCCCTTCGTAGTAGTGGTCGACGAGCTGCGAGGCCGCGAGCCGCGCCGCGCCCCGCAGCGCCCGCTCGGTGTTGTCGGCCAGCGGTGCCGCGCCCTCCTGTACCCAGATCGAACCGAGCGGACGGCTGCCCGCGCGGATCCCGATCACCAGTCGCCGCCGGACGCCCCGGTCGGGCCGGGCGGCGACCTCGACGACCTCGTCCCCGGCGCGGATCCGCCGGTGGACGCCCCACTGCCGCAGCAGGGTCAGGTACTCCTCGGGGCAGGCCCGGCCGAGGATGGAGCGGCGGCGCAGTTCGTCGGCCTCGTCCGCGGGCCCGGCGTACGCCATCACCTGGTGCGCCCCGTCCTCGATGCTCACCAGGCCGTGGGTGAGCGTGGCGACGGTCTGGGCCAGCGAGTACAGGTCGCCGCCCCCGCCGCGGTAGGGCCCGGCCGCACGGGCCCCGGCCAGCAGCCCGCGCACCGCCGCCTGCACCTGGTCCCAGCGCACGGCTGCGGAGAGCGCGAGCAGACCGGTGCCGGTCCCGTCGGTGGCGGCCCTCAGCGGTGCGGTCGCGGACGCCGTCCCCGCGTCGAGCCGGACGGCGACCGCGCTCGCGCCCGCCTTCGCGGCCGCCGCCACCACGGCCACGGCGTCGGCGCCGCGCGCCCCGACGGCCAGCACGAGCGCCCCGGCCGCGTCGCCGAGGTCGTCCCCGGGCTCCGCGATGACGACGCCGGTGACGTCCGCGCCGCCCTCGGCCAGGACCAAATCCTGTGCCGTGACGCCGAGTTCGTCCGCCACACGGCGCAGGGACACAGCAGGAACGGCGGCCGAGCCGCCCGGGTCCGCCAGATGCATGGCGGGAGGATACGCGTCCGCGCTGTGCGGCGATCAGCTCGGGACGCCGCTCAGGCCTCCCCGAGGTACGCCTTGCGGACGCTGTCGTCGTCGAGCAGCGTGCGGCCGCTGCCCGACAGCACGAGGCGGCCGGTCTCCATCACGTAGGCCTGGTCGGCGAGGGCGAGCGCGGCCCGGGCGTTCTGCTCGACGAGGAGGATGGTGGTGCCGGCCGCCTTCAGCTCACGGACCGTCGCCATGATCTTCTTCATCATCAGGGGCGAGAGCCCCATCGACGGTTCGTCCAGCATCAGCAGCCGGGGGCGGCACATCAGGGCCCGGGCCATCGCCAGCATCTGCTGCTCACCGCCCGACAGGGTGCCCGCGGCCTGGGTGCGCCGCTCGCGCAGCCGCGGGAAGAGGACGTAGGCGCGCTCGGTGTCGTCGGCGATGCCGTCGGCGTCCTTCCGCAGGAACGCCCCGAGCAGCAGGTTCTCCTCGACGCTCAGCCGCGGAAAGATGTGCCGCCCCTCCGGTGAGTGGGCCAGGCCGAGCGCGACGACCTGGTGGGCGGGGACGCCCGCCAGGTCCTGCCCGCGGAACCGGATGCGGCCCGCCGACGGTGCGAGCAGTCCGCTGAGGGTGTGCAGAGTGGTGGTCTTGCCCGCCCCGTTGGTGCCGATGAGCGTGACGGCCTGGCCCTCCTCGACGCGGAAGGAGATGCCCTTGACGGCCTCCACCTTGCCGTAGGCGACACGGAGGTCCTCGACTTCGAGGAGTGCGGTCATGCGGTCCTCTCCCGGTTCTGCGGCGAGCGCGGCGTCGGTTCTTCCTCGTCGTCCGGCGCACCGAGATAGGCCTCGACGACCCGTTCGTCGGCCTGGACCTCCCCCGGCGCGCCCTCGGTCAGCTTGGTCCCCTGGACCAGGACCGCCACCCGGTCGCAGAGGTTCATGATGAAGCGCATGTCGTGCTCGATGACGAGCACGGCGACCCCCCTGGCCCGCACCGAGCGCACCAGCTCCTCGGTCTCCGCGGTCTCCTGGGGGTTCATCCCGGCCGTCGGCTCGTCCAGGAGCAGCAGGCGCGGTTCGCTCGCCAGGGCGCGGGCGATCTCCAGGCGGCGCTGGGCGCCGTAGGACAGGCTGCGGGCGAGCAGGTCCGCCTGTCCGCCGAGTCCGACGAAGTCCAGCAACTCCCGTGCCCGCTCTCGGGATTCACGCTCCTCGCGCCGGTAGCGCGGGCCGTGGGCGAGTGCGGAGAGCAGGCCGGCGCGGGTGCGGGTGTGGCGGCCCACGATCACGTTCTCCAGCGCCGACATGTTGGCGAACAGCCGGATGTTCTGGAAGGTGCGGGCCACTCCGGCGCGGGTGACCCGGGCCGGTTTCGGCGGCAGGGTCTCGCCCGCGAACAGGACGGCACCCTCCGTGGGGACGTACAGCCCGGTCAGGCAGTTGAAGAAGGTGGTCTTGCCCGCGCCGTTGGGGCCGATCAGCCCCACGATCTCGTTCTCCCGGACGGCGAGGTCCACGCCGTCGACGGCGGTGAGCCCGCCGAAGCGCATCGTGACGCCGCTCGCCCGGAGCAGGGGTGGTGTGGTGCTCATGCGGTGGCCTCCGCCGCGGTCCGGCGCGCCTCGGCGGCCGCGACCTGCTCGTCATGGAACTCCAGTCGATGCCTGCGGTCGGGCACGAGCCCCTCGGGCCTGAACCGCATCATGAGGATCAGGGCGAGGCCGAACAGCATCATCTGGTACTGGCTGAAGAACGCGAACTTGGCGGGGATCAGGTACAGCAGCGCCGCCCCGACCAGCGGGCCCGAGACGGTGCCCATGCCGCCGAGGACGACGGCGGCGAGCAGGAACGCCGAGTTGGGCGGCGCCGTGTCGGCGAACTTGTAGTTCTCCGGTACGGCGTTGGTCTGCAGATGGGCCATGACGGTGCCCGCGAGTCCGGCGAGCGAGGCGCCGAGGCCGAACGCGAGCAGCTTGTACCGGAAGCCCTCGATGCCCATGGCGGTCGCGGCCTTCTCGTCCTCCCGCAGCGCGATCCAGGCCCGCCCGATCCGCGAGTTCCCGGCGCGTGCGTACACGAAGACGATGACGGCGATCACCGCGAGCAGCAGCAGGTAGTAGTTGGCGAAGCGGCCGAAGGTGACGCCGAGGAGGGTGTGGCGGGTGCCGAGGTCGAAGCCGAACACGGTCAGGTTCGGCACGGAGTTGATGCCGTTGGGGCCGTTCGTGAGCCGGGGTCCCGAGGTGCCGTCGAGGTTGTTCACGGTGATGCGGAAGATCTCGCCGAAGCCGAGTGTGACGATGGCGAGGTAGTCGCCGTGCAGCCGCAGGGTCGGTGCGCCGATGACCAGTCCGGCCACCAGGCTGACGCCCATGCCGAGCAGGGCGGTCGCCCAGAACGGCCACGGTCCGATGTCGAACGTGGAGAACGTCGAGCCGGAGACGAGGGCCGCCGTGTAGGCGCCGGTGCCGAGGAAGGCCACGTAGCCGAGGTCGAGCAGCCCGACCAGGCCCACGACGATGTTCAGACCGAGGGCGACGGCCGCGAACACCAGGATGTTGTCGGCGATCGCCGTGTACTGGTCCCCGGTCTGGGTGAACGGGAAGACGAGCGCCGAGGCGAGCGCCGCGACGGCGACCGCGATCCGGTTCCGGGCGGTGAGCGCGCCGAACCGGGCGGTGAGTCCGGCGGCGGCGAGCGCGCGCACCCCGAATCCGGCGGCGGGCAGGAAGGCGAGGAAGTCCTGTGCCGAGTCGGTCGTGATGCCGTACGTCAGGACGTACATCGCGGCCAGGAACACGACGGTGATCAGGGCGCCTTCGGCCGCGCGCGGCAGTCGTGCCGCCGGTGGCGGTTCGGTGACGGTGTCGTCGGGCAGGGCGTGCGCGCCTGCCGCGAGCAGCAGGACGGCGCCGGCCGCGAGCCAGCCGCCCGGTTCGACGTTGACGACGCCGCCCAGGTCGACGGCGATCGCCCCGACGGTGATCCAGGTGGCGGTCAGCGCCGCGAGCGACGCCGCCCGCAGCGCCCGCACGGCGCCGGCCGGGGCGAGGGCGCGCAGGCCCGGGACACCGAGCACGGCGGCCGTGAACACGGCGGCGAGCAGAGCGCCGGCCAGGGTGAGGAGCTGGCTGCCGCCCGGGTATCCGTAGACGGTGAGGTTGCCGGGATAGCGGGAGGTCCAGGTCCACGCGAGGAACGGCGAGACGAGGGAGAGGGCGGCGCCGCAGACGACGAGGGCCCGGGCCGCCGGAGTGCTGGTCTTGGGAATCATGGAGGTCACGCCCTGTCCGCGATGCGTTCGCCGAGCAGCCCCTGGGGTCTGATCAGCAGGACGACGATGAGGATCACGAAGGCCCATACGTCCTTCCAGACCGAGCCGCCGAACATGTGCAGCGCCGGCAGGTGCGGCAGCAGACCGGAGGCGAGGGCCTCGGCGACGCCGAGGACGACACCGCCGAGCATGGCGCCCTTGATGTTGCCGATGCCGCCGAGCACGGCGGCGGTGAAGCCCTTCAGACCCGCGATGAAGCCCATGTTGTACGAGATGGTGCCGAGCCTGAGCCCCTGGGTGACGCACGCGACGGCGGCCAGGAGCGCGCCGATGGCGAAGGCGACGACGATGACCCGGTCGGTGTCGATGCCCATGAGCCGGGCCGTCTTCGGGTCCTGCGCCGTGGCCTGCATCGCGCGTCCGGTGCGGGTGCGCGCCACGAACCAGGTGAGGACGACCATGGCGAGCGCCGCGACGACGAGGGTGAGCAGGGCGGCGTGGGAGAGGGTGACACCGCCCAGGTGCAGGGGCTCGCCGGGGAGTTGGGGGAAGGGGACGGGCGCGGTGACGCCGACGGATCCGCCCGGCAGGGTGAAGAAGTTGAACACCACCTGCTGGAGGAAGAGCGAGAGTCCGATCGCGGTGATCAGCGGGGCGAGACGCGGGGCTCCCCGCAGCGGACGGTAGGCGAACCGTTCGGCGGCCACCGCCGCGGCGACGGACACCACGACGGCGGCGACGAGCAGGACGGGCAGGGCGAGCCATAGCGAGACCGCACGCAGCCCCGGCACCCAGGCGTAGACGAACAGGGCACCGAAGCCGCCGAGCATGTAGATCTCGCCGTGCGCGAAGTTGATGATCTGGAGGATGCCGTAGACCATCGTGTATCCGACGGCTATCAGGCCGTACATGGTGCCGAGGACGAGCCCGTCGGCGAGGAGTTGCAGGACGTCGGTCGCGGTCACTTGACCGTCACGATCTTGACGCCGTTCTTCCAGGCCCCGTCCTGCACGCAGTTGACGCTGATGACCTGGTTGACGCTGTCGCCGTACGCGTCGAAGCCGACCTTGCCGGTGGCGCCGTCGAAGGCGACCTTCTGCATGGCGTCGACGACCTTCGGGCGCAGTTGCGCGATGTCGCCGACCTTGCCGTCGTTGGCCTCGACGGCCGCTCCTACCGCCTTCATGAGCGCGGTCGTCGCGTCGTAGACGTACGCGCCGAAGACGCCGTAGCCCTCGGAGTAGCCGGCTGCCTTGTAGTCGGCGACGAAGGACTTGGCGGAGTCGAGGGAGTCGACGGGCGCGCCGTCGGAGTGCGCGCACACGCCGTCGGCGGACTTCCCGCCGGCGAGCGGGATCAGCTGGTCGTCCTTGACGGCGTCGCCGCCGCCCATCGGCCCGTCGAACCCGGCGGCCACGAGCTGCTTCTTCAGCGGTCCCGCCTGCGGGTACTCGCCGCCGTAGAACACCCCTTGCGCACCGGACGACTTGACGCTGTTGACGACGGCCGCGTAGTCGGACTCGTCGGGGTTGATGGACTGGTGGACGGCGACCTTGCCGCCGAGCTTCTCGTACGCCTCGGTGAAGTTCTCGACGATGCCGGTGCCGTAGGTCTTCTTGTCGTCGACCGTGGCGATCTTCTTGATCCTGAGGTCCTTGAAGAAGTACTCGGCCATGACGGGTGCGGCGACGGCGTCGGTGCTGATGGTGCGGAAGTAGTTGTCGTACTCGCGCTGCGGGTCGGTCTTGTAGCGGGCGCCCTGGGTGAGGGTCGCGGCGGTGTTGGCGCCGGACACCTGGACCATCGTCGCGTCGTGCAGGGTGGACTGCATCGCCGCGGACACCGAGGAGTTGTAGGCGCCGACCACGCCGATCACGCTGGTGTCGGCGACGAAGGCCGCCGCGTTCTGCTGACCGATGTTCGGGGTGGCCTGGTCGTCCTTCGCGGCGAGCTCGAACGTGACTCCGGGGACGAGCTCGTTCTTGTTGGCCTGCTTCACCGCGAGTTGGGCCGAGTTGCGCATGCCGAGGCCGACGGCGGCCAGGTCCTTGGACAGCGGGGCGTCGAAGCCGATCGTGACGGTGGTGGCTTCCTGCCCCCCGTCGTCGCCGCTGCCGTCGTCGCGGGTGCCGCACGCGCTCAGCACCAGGCTGCCCGCGAGCAGCGGTGCGGCCAGCGCCAGGGAGCGTGAACGTCCGCTGCGTGGGCGGGCGTCGGGGGCATCGGCGATGAGGCGGTGCATGGATGTTCCTCCACGGTCTGATCTGCGGCCTCGTCCTGACTGCCGCCGGTCGGCGGTGCACGGAGGGCTTGACGCAGTGACTGAAACCTAGGCGGCGGACCGGGGCGTGGAGCTTGTCCGGACGGCAGATCTCGGCGGGGGCGCGTTGTCGCACGGGACAACGCCGTTCTTCCGGTCGTCACACGGACCGGCCGTGCGCACGCCCGGTCCGCGCGGCGCGCAGGTGCAGCTGGGCGACGAGTCGCTGCTGCGGATCGTCGAGGTCGATGCCGGTGACGGCGACCGCTCGCCGGATGCGGTGGCGCAGGGTGTTGGGGTGGATGTGCAGGCGGCGCGCGACCGTCTTCACGTCGCCGAACGCGTCGAGGTAGCGGAGCAGCGAGCCGCACAGGTCCGAGCGGTTGCGGCGGTCGTGCGCGGCGAGCTCGTCCAGCGCCGGGTCGTGGATGTCGGGGTGGTCGCCGAGGACGTCGAGGATCCGGTTGAGCAGCACGGCGGCCCGGACACTGTCGTACGTGGCGACCTCGCGCCCCGGGTCGTCGGCGATCACCGCCAGGATCCGGTCGGCCTCCGTACGCGCGGCGGGCGCGTCGGCGAGGCGCGGCACCGTGGCGGTGACGGCCGCCTGCACCGGTGTGCCCAGGTGGCGGCGGAGCGTGGTGACCAGGTCGGCGGTCCAGGCGGTGAGGCCGCGGTCGGCGGTGCCGCCGGGCACCAGGACGTAGAGGCGGCCGTCGAGCCGGGCGGAGACGGCGGTGCGGCGGTGGGCCGCGGCGTGCAGGGCGACGATCTCGGCGCAGCGGTCGCCGCGCAGCCCGGTGTCCCGGTCGTCGCCGTGGCCGGGGTCGTGCGGTTCGACGGCGACGACGGTGGCGCCGCAGTCGACGGAGACGCCGAGGTGACCGGCGAGCGCGGCGGCCGGCGACCGGCCGGAGAGCAGTCCCGCGGTGAGGTCCTCGCGCAGGCCGTTCTCGGAGCCGGGGCCGCCGAAGGGACGCAGGAGCGCGACGGCGGCCAGCCGGGCGGCGCCGCGCAGCACCTGCCCGGTGTGGGGGGCGAGCGGCCCGGTGCTCTCCTGGATCCACAGGGTGCCGAGGAACCTGCCGCCCGCGGTGATGCCCATGGCGAGGCGCCGCCGGGTGCCCAGGTCGGGGCGTTCGGGGACGTCGACGACCAGCTCGCCGCCGCGCAGCCGCTCGTACACGCCGGCTTCCCTGAGCACCTTCAGATAGTTCTCCGGGCAGGCGTGGCCGAGGATCGACAGGCGGCGCACCTCGTCGACGCCGTCGTCCGAGCGGGAGTAGGCGAGCACGCGGTTCGCCGGGTCCTCCACGGAGACCGCTCCCCCGCTGAGTGCCGCGAGGGTCCTGGCCAGCGAGAAGAGGTCGCCCTGTCGGGTCCGGCCGGCCAGGTCGGGGCCGAGGTCGAGGGCATCCAGCGCGGCGCGGGCCACCGTGCCGATGTCCTCCCAGCGGGCCTGGTCGCGCACGCCGAACAAGGCCGTGCCGCATTCGACGGCGGCCTGCCGCAGGGCCTCCCGCTCGTCGTCGCGTCCGGTGCGCAGCGCCACGGCCGTGGCACCCGCGTGGCCGGCGGCGATCAGGGCCCGCAGGGCGCCGGTGCCGCGGGCGCCGACGAGCAGGACGAGGCGGTCCTTGTGCTCGGGGCGGGGTGCGTCGTCCGGCTCGGCGATGACGACGCCGGTCAGGGGGCGGTCGAGGCCCTGGGGCGCGGCGAGCAGGTCCACGAGGTGACCGGCGAGCGTGGGGGCGAGCTGGCGCAGCAGGACTCCGGCGGGCGCCGCGGTGTGCGGGTGAGCGTCCATGGGGCGGCTGACCTCCGGCAGCGGGGAAACAGTGCTGCGGAGGCTATGCACGCCGGGGCGGAGCGGGGCTGTCCGGCCGGACAACGTCGGGGGACCAGGACTGTCCGCGCGGCCATTGGCCGGGGTTCGGTGCCCGGAAACACGAAGGACCCCGACCGTACGGGGGAGAACGGTCGGGGCCTGGTTCAAAGTTTAACAGCGAACCAACCGTGCTTCGCACCGCGCACCTCATCCGCCCGAGTGAGGTCGGACACACGGCACCAACAGGCGCACATGCCGCGTTCCACCACTGCCCATAAAGTGACAGAAGCCAGCAATCGCCGCCCCGCGAGACGGGAGCCCCCGTGGCCGAGCCGCAGTCCGTCCTCACGCCGCCCGCGAAGGCCGCCGTCTTCCTCGTGGTCACGGTCGCGCCCGGCGGGGAGGCCGCCGTGCGCGCGACGCTGGAGGATCTGGCCGGGCTCGGCCGCTCCGTCGGCTTCCGCTCCCCCGACGACGGCCTGTCCTGTGTCGTGGGCATCGGCTCCACGGCCTGGGACCGGCTCTTCGACGGGCCCCGGCCCCGCGAACTGCATCCCTTCCAGGCACTCGCCGGCCCCCGGCACCTGGCCCCGGCCACCGCGGGCGACCTGCTCCTCCACTTCCGGGCCCGCCGGATGGACCTCTGCTTCGAGCTGGCCCGGCTGGTCGTGGACCGGCTCGGTGCCGCGGTCACCGTCGTGGACGAGGTGCACGGCTTCAAGTACTTCGACGAGCGCGATCTGCTCGGCTTCGTCGACGGCAGCGAGAACCCGACGGGACGGGCGGCGGCCGCGGCCGTCCTCGTGGGCGACGAGGACCCGGACTTCCAGGGCGGCTCGTACGTGATCGTGCAGAAGTACGTGCACGACATGGCGGCCTGGGAGGCGCTCTCCTCCGACGAGCAGGAGCGGGTCATCGGCCGCACCAAGACCGCCAACGTCGAACTGGCCGACGACGTCAAACCCGCGAACTCGCACGTCGCGCTGAACACGATCGTGGACGAGGACGGCACGGAGCGGCAGATCCTGCGCGAGAACATGCCGTTCGGCCACGTCGGCAGCGGCGAGTTCGGCACCTACTTCATCGGCTACTCCCGCACCCCGGACGTCACGGAGCGGATGCTGCGCAACATGTTCCTCGGCGACCCGCCCGGCAACCACGACCGCATCCTCGACTTCTCGACGGCGGTCACGGGATGCCTCTTCCACGTGCCGAGCGCCGACTTCCTCGACGATCTGCCCGCCCCGCCGCCCACCGCCGCCGACGCCGTCGACGGCTCGCTGGGCATCGGCAGCCTCAAAGGAGCCTGAGCACCATGAGCACGAACCTCCACCGGGAACTCGCGCCGATCACGCCCGCCGCCTGGGCGGAGATCGAGGAGGAGGCGCGGCGCACGTTCCAGCGCCACGTGGCGGGGCGCCGCGTCGTGGACGTGACCGGGCCCGACGGCCCGGAGCTCGCGGCCGTCGGCACGGGACACCTCAGCGCCATCACACCGCCCGCCCCGGGCGTGACGGCACGGCTGCGCGGGGTCCGGCCGCTGGTCGAGCTCCGGGTGCCGTTCACGGTCAGCCGCGAGGCGGTCGACGACGTGGAGCGGGGTTCCCTGGACTCCGACTGGCAGCCGGTGAAGGACGCCGCGCGGGCCATGGCGTTCGCCGAGGACCAGGCGGTCTTCGACGGGTACGGGGCGGCGGGCATCGAGGGGCTGCGCTCGCGGACCTCCAACCCGGTCCTGAGCCTGCCCGCGGAGCCCCGCGACTACCCGGACACGATCAGTCGGGCCCTGACCGCGCTGCGGCTCGCCGGCGTCGACGGCCCGTACTCGCTGCTGCTCGGCGCGGACGCGTACACGGCGGTCAGCGAGACCTCGGACCACGGCTATCCGATCGCGAACCACCTGAGCCGCATCCTCAACGGCGAGCTGATCTGGGCACCCGCGCTCAACGGGGCGTTCGTCCTGTCGACCCGCGGCGGCGACTTCGAGCTGCGGCTCGGCGAGGACCTGGCCATCGGGTACACGACGCACGACGCGAGCGGCATCGAGCTGTACTTCCACCAGACGCTGACGTTCCTGCCCTACACGGACGAGGCCGTGGTCGCGCTCACGGCGTGAGCCCCACGGGGTGATCCTCACGGCACGAGCCGGTCGATCGCCTTCACGGCAGTGCCGACACCGTCCTCCGCGGCGATCCGGGCGGCCACGTCGCGGCTGCCCGGCACGTCCGTCACCGTGCGCAGCGCGTGCGCGAGGCGTACGGCGGTGAGCTCTCCGAAGGGGATCGGTCCGGTGGCCGTGCCCGCCGCGACGAGGCGGTGCGCCCAGAACGGCTGATCCGCCGTGACCGGCACCGGGACCGACGGCACCCCGGCCCGGGCGGCGGCCGCCGCAGTCCCGGCGCCCGCGTGGTGGACGACCGCGGCCGTCCGGGGCATGAGCAGTGCGTGCGGCAGGTCGCCGACCGTGAGGACGCCGTCGGCCTCCGCGGCGAGTCCGGCCGCGCCCGACTGGAGGATGCCGCGCAGCCCGGCCCGGCGCAGCGCGTCGACGACGAGGGCGCTCAGCCGCTCCCCCTCCCCGGCGGCCATGCTGCCGAAGCCGACAAGAACGGGCGGGGGACCCGCCGCGAGGAAGTCCTCGACCTCGCGCGGGAGCCGGTCCTGCGGGACGTGCGGCCACCAGGTGCCGACCACCTGCAGGCCAGGGCGCCAGTCGGCGGGACGCGGCACCAGGACCTCGCTGAAGCCGTGCAGGACCGGCCGGTCGGCGGCCTCCTCGCGGCGGCGCAGCTCGGGGCCGCGGGCCGGCGGCAGGTCGAGGCGCTCGCGCAGCTCCCGCACGGCCGGGGCGTAGATCCGGTCGACCATGCGCAGTGCGAACCGGCCCGCGGCGCGGTTGCCGTACCGGCCCAGCGAGCGGTTGCCGGACACGACCGGGCCGAACTCCCCGGTGGGGGCGTTGGGTTGGAGGTGGGCGCCGATGGCGGGGATGCCGGTGGCCTCGGTGACGTGCCAGCCGAGCGGCGTCGTGGTCGCGGACAGCAGCATCAGGTCGGGGCCGTCCGCGACCGCGTCGGCGAAGCCGCGGCCGAGCCCGGCGGTGAACGCGGCGGCGTTCCGCATCAGTGCGCGTGGCCCGGACGCGCCCCCCGCACCGTCCCGCGGGCCGGTGGCCAGCACCCGGAACCCGAGCCCCGCCGCCCGCACCAGGGGGGCGAACTCCTCCTGCGTGGCGATGTCGACGTCGTGCCCGGCGCCGCGCAGGCCCGCGCCGAGCCCGGTGTACGGGGCGATGTCGCCGCGGGATCCGGCGGCGGCGATCAGGATGCGCACGGGAGCTCCTCAGGGTGCGGTGGATCGTGGGTGTGGGACGAGTCGTGCGGGCGGGGCCGAGGGCGTGTGCGGGGCCGAGCAGGCGGGCGGGGCCGAGCGTGCGGACCGGGTACGGCGGCAGCGGGGATCACTCGCCCTCCCCCGCCCGCCGCACCCGCAGCGCGTTGGCGTCCACGGCGTCCCGGAGATATGCGGCGAGGCCCGGGCGCTGCTGGGACGGCGGGACCACCAGGGCGAACGCGCGGGCGTCGCGGGGGAAGTCGGCGGCGATCCGGCGGTGCATGTCCGGCGGGCACGGGGTGAACCAGCGGGCCGTGTGCCGGCGGTGTTCCTCGGCGAGGTCCATCGCCTCCTCGCTGTCGGCGGCGTGTCCGTCGTCGTACGCGGCGAGGAGGTCCTTGCGCCAGGCCGCGGCCTCGCGCATCAGGGTGCGCCAGTCGTCCTTCGTGTGGGCGGCGGCCCTGGCCATCGCCTTGCGGTGACCCTCCGAGTCCTGCCACTTCAGCTGGGCCTCGGTGGCGTAGCTGAGGTCGAAGGCGATCTCGCCGAACACCTCGAACCGCTCCCGCGGAGTCAGTCGCACCCCGGTCTGCTGCACCTCGATGGCGTGCTCGGCGACCTCGACGAGATGGCTGAGCTTCTCGATCTGGTCGGTCAACTGCCGCTGCCGGGCCCGCAGATGTGCCAGCACATCGGCCGCCGGATCCGCGAGGATCTCGGCGATCTCCTCCAGCGGGAAGCCGAGCTCCCGGTAGAAGAGGATCTGCTGGAGCCGGGCGAGGTCGGCGTCGCTGTACAGGCGGTAGCCGGCCGGGCTGCGGTCGCTCGGCGAGAGCAGCCCGGTGCGGTCGTAGTGGTGCAGGGTGCGCACCGTCACCCCGGCGGCGTCCGAGACCTGCCCGATCGAGTAGTGCATGGCCGTGCCCTTTCGTCGGCGTACAGCCTGCAGCCTGACGTAAGGGGAGACTCAACCCGCCGCGTCCCGCGCCCGGGACGCACCCGCCGCGCCGTCGGACGGCACGATTCCGGTCGCCGTGACGATCGGTTCAGGCCGCACGGGGCGCGCATCCGGTGCTCCCGGCTCCGCCGGTGCCCCCGCCCGAGCTGAGCACACCGCCGTCCCCCTCGAACGCGAGCGAAAGCCCCCGGCCAGATACCCCGTCCGAACGAACTGGCCGGTCTTGCCGTCGACCCGGTAGATGCCTGGGGCATCCAATGACAGAAGCGCGGAACGACCGGCTCCGTGCGCATCATCGAGTACTGCGAGGCGATCCGCTCCATGACGGAATCCACTACGGAAACGGCCCGCCAGGACCCCCACCCGATCGCATCCGACCCCGCGTCCGTGTCCTTCCCGCAGGACCGCGGCTGCCCCTACCACCCGCCCACCGCCTACGCCCCGCTGCGCGCGGCAGGACCGCTCGGCCGGGTCACGTTCTTCGACGGCCGATCGGTCTGGGTCGTCACCGGGCACGCCCTCGCCCGTGACCTGCTCGCCGATCCGCGCCTGTCCAGCAACCGGCAGCGTCCCGGCTTCCCGTTCCCGACCGAGCGGCTGGCCAAGGTTCGCGCCCGCCGGGTCGCGCTCCTCGGCGTCGACGACCCGGAGCACAACGCCCAACGGCGCCTGCTGATCCCCAGCTTCTCGCTCAAGCGGATCGCCGCCCTGCGGCCCCGCATCCAGGAGACCGTCGACCGGCTGCTCGACGCGATGGAGCGGCAGGGCCCGCCGGCCGAGCTCGTGTCGGCGTTCGCCCTGCCCGTGCCGTCGATGGTGATCTGTGCGCTGCTCGGGGTGCCGTACGCGGACCACGAGTTCTTCGAGGAGTGCTCCCGGCGGCTGCTGCGCGGGCCGGGGGCGGACGACGTGGAGCGCGCCCGGGTCGAACTCGACGCGTATCTGGGCGCGTTGATCGACCGCAAGCGCCGCGATCCGGGCGACGGACTGCTCGACGAGCTGATCCACCGGGACGGTCCCGACGGCCCGCCGGACCGCGAGGAGCTGATCGCGTTCGCGGTGATCCTGCTCGTGGCCGGGCACGAGACGACGGCGAACATGATCTCGCTCGGTACGTACACGCTGCTGCGCCATCCCGGGCAACTGGCGGCGCTGCGGGCCGGCGACACGACGACGGCCGTGGCCGTGGAGGAGCTGCTGCGCTTCCTGTCGATCGCGGACGGGCTGCTGCGGGTGGCCAAGGAGGACGTGGAGGTGGCCGGTTCGACGATCCGGGCGGGCGAGGGGGTCGTGTTCTCGACCTCGCTCATCAACCGGGACGGCGACGCGTTCGCGGCGCCGGAGACCCTCGACTGGGACCGGTCGGCCCGCCACCACCTGGCGTTCGGCTTCGGGGTCCACCAGTGCCTCGGCCAGAACCTGGCCCGCGCGGAGCTGGAGATCGCCCTGCGCACCCTCGTCGAACGGTTCCCGGGGCTACGGCTCGCGGCCCCCGTCGAGGAGATCCCCCACAAGCCGGGCGACACGATCCAGGGCATGCTCGAACTGCCCGTGGCGTGGTGAGCGCCGTGCGGATCGAGGTCGACAAGGAGCGGTGCGTGGGCGCGGGCATGTGCGCGCTGACCGCGCCGGACGTGTTCACGCAGGACGACGACGGCTTCAGCGAGGTGCTCCCCGGCCGCGCCGAGGCCGCCGCGGAGCACCCGATGGTGAAGGAGGCGGTACGGGCCTGCCCGGTGAGCGCGGTGTCGCTCACCGGGACCTGACGGCCGGCGCTCAGGCGGGCGGCACCACGGCGACCGGGCACGGCGCGTGGTGCAGCACCGCGTGGGCGACGGAGCCGATGCGGGCGCCGACGGCGGTGCGCCGGGCGCGGCGCCCGACGACGAGCAGCTGGGCCTGGGGCGCCACCGACAGGAGGACCTGTCCTGCGCTGCCGATCTCGACGTGCTCGGTGACGGGCACGTCGGGGAACCGCTCCCGCCAGGGCGCGAGGGCCGCAGCGAGGGCCTTCTTCTCGTGGGGTTCCATGCCGCCGGACTCGTCGAGGAGGGCGAGGGACGCGGGGCTGTAGGCGAAGACGGGCGGCAGGCTCCACGCGCGCACCGCCCGTACGCCCGCGCCCCGCGCCGCCGCGGTGGTGAACGCGAACTCCAGGGCCGCGGCGCTGTCCTCCGGGTCGCCCTCCTGTCCCACGATCACGTCCCGCCCGGCGGCCTCGGAGCTCGCCTCGTCGCCCTCGCGGACCAGCACCACGGGACGCTCCGCGCCCGCGATCACCTGCTGGCCCACCGAGCCGAGCAGGAACCCGACCAGGGCGCCGTGCCCGCGCGAACCGAGGGCGAGGAGTTCGGCGTCGCCCGCCGCGGCCACCAGGGGCGACGCGGCACCGTCCTCGCCGAGGACGTCCGTGGTGACCGCGAGCCCCGGGTGGCGCTCGGCGATCTCCTGCTCGGTCTCGGCGAGGAGGTCGCCGGCCCAGCGGTCCTGGCGGTCCTGGGTGTCCTCCAGGGCGGCGAGCACCAGCGTCTCGGGCAGCCGCTGCCCCACGTGCACCAGGCGCAGCGGCAGGTCCCTGCGCACCGCCTCGCGCGCCGCCCATGCGGCCGCCGCCGCGCTCTCGGGTGATCCGTCCACTCCCGCGGTGATCGGCCGGGTCATGCCACTGCCTCCAGGTCCGTCGGCTGCACTGTTTCGTCTGCTGTCTTCGATCTTGCCCTATTTCGCCGCTCCGCCGGCACCGGCCTTCGGCCGCTTCTCCGGTCGCAGGTACGCGGACCAGCCACCCGGCGGCCGCTCCCCCACTTCCAGGCCGCGCAACTTGGCCAGAACCGCGGGGTCCTGCGCGTCGAGCCAGTCGACGAACTGCCGGAAGGAGACGAGCCGTACGTCCTTGTGGTCGGCGATCCGCTTCAGGCTCTCCTCGACGGCGTCCATGTAGATGCCGCCGTTCCACTCCTCGAAGTGGTTGCCGATGAAGAACGGCGCCCGGTTCGTCTCGTAGGCGCGCCGGAATCCGGCCAGGTAGGACTGGGTGGCCTGGGTGCGCCAGCCCGGGTAGTTGGAGGACGGCGCCCGGGTGGAGTTCTTCGACTGGTTCGCCAGGATGTTGTAGTCCATCGACAGCACCTCGAAGCGGTGGCCGGGGAACGGGATGCCCTGCAGCGGCAGGTCCCACACGCCCTGCTTCTTGTCCGGCCAGCGCTGGAGGCCGCCGGGCGAGGACGCGTCGTAGCGCCAGCCGAGCTCGCGGGCGACGGGCAGCAGGTTGTCCTGGCCCAGCAGGCACGGGGTGCGGCCGCCGATGAGTTCCTGGTCGTAGTCGAAGGGCAGCGACGGGTGGTCGTGCCAACCGGTGTTGCTGCGCCAGGACTTGACGAAGGACCTGGCCTGTTCGATCTCGCTGCGCCAGTGCGCGGCGCTCCAGTTGCCGACGGAGCCGGGGCCGCCGCAGAAGTGCCCGTTGAAGTGCGTGCCGATCTCGTGGCCATCCAGCCACGCCTGGTGGACGTACTTCAGGGTCTCCTTGACGTGTCCGTCGGTCAGGTAGCCGATGTCGGAGGCGCCGACGGGGTTGTTCGGCGGGCGGTAGAGGCGCTTCTTCGACTCGGGCAGCAGGTAGAGGCCGGAGAGGAAGAAGGTCATGTGGGCGTCGTGCTCGCGGGCCAGTTCCAGGAACCGGGGGAAGAGGCCGTTGCCGACCTCGCCCGCGCCGTCCCAGGAGAAGATCACGAACTGGGGTGGCGTCTGGCCGACTTCCAGGGCGACCGGCGCCGCCGGCTGGTTGGGCTGCCGGCCGGTGTACGAGGTCGAG
>NZ_JAMOLN010000015.1 GCF_024448165.1 Streptomyces longispororuber | reverse complement strand
TCCGCGCCCGCCTGGCCCGCCTCGGCGTGCAGCGCTCGAACCCGTACAACCCGGTCCTGGAGCCCCTGCTGCGGATAGTGCGCAGCAACGATCCCAAGATCGAGACGTCCACGCTCCGCCAGATCGAGCGCGCCTACCAGGTCGCCGAGCGCTGGCACCGCGGCCAGAAGCGCAAGAGCGGCGACCCGTACATCACGCACCCGCTCGCCGTCACGACCATCCTCGCCGAGCTCGGCATGGACCCGGCGACGCTCATGGCGGGTCTGCTGCACGACACCGTCGAGGACACCGAGTACGGCCTGGACACCCTCAAGCGCGACTTCGGCGACCAGGTCGCCCTGCTCGTCGACGGCGTGACCAAGCTGGACAAGGTCAAGTTCGGCGAGGCCGCGCAGGCCGAGACCGTCCGCAAGATGGTCGTCGCCATGGCCAAGGACCCGCGCGTCCTGGTGATCAAGCTCGCCGACCGCCTGCACAACATGCGCACGATGCGGTACCTCAAGCGCGAGAAGCAGGAGAAGAAGGCGCGCGAGACCCTGGAGATCTACGCGCCGCTCGCCCACCGCCTGGGCATGAACACCATCAAGTGGGAGCTGGAGGACCTCGCGTTCGCGATCCTCTACCCCAAGATGTACGACGAGATCGTGCGGCTCGTGGCCGAGCGCGCGCCCAAGCGCGACGAGTACCTGGCCATAGTGACCGACGAGGTGCAGTCCGACCTGCGCGCGGCCCGTATCAAGGCCACCGTCACCGGCCGCCCGAAGCACTACTACAGCGTCTACCAGAAGATGATCGTCCGAGGCCGTGACTTCGCGGAGATCTACGACCTGGTGGGCATCCGCGTCCTCGTCGACACGGTCCGCGACTGCTACGCGGCACTGGGCACCGTCCACGCCCGCTGGAACCCGGTTCCGGGGCGGTTCAAGGACTACATCGCGATGCCCAAGTTCAACATGTACCAGTCGCTGCACACGACGGTGATCGGCCCCAACGGCAAGCCCGTCGAGCTGCAGATCCGCACGTTCGACATGCACCGCCGCGCCGAGTACGGCATCGCCGCGCACTGGAAGTACAAGCAGGAGGCCGTCGCCGGCGCCTCCAAGGTGCGCTCCGACCAGCCGCGGACCACCGGCAAGGACGACCACCTCAACGACATGGCGTGGCTGCGCCAGCTGCTCGACTGGCAGAAGGAGACCGAGGACCCGGGCGAGTTCCTGGAGTCCCTCCGCTTCGACCTGTCGCGCAACGAGGTCTTCGTGTTCACCCCGAAGGGCGACGTCATAGCGCTCCCGGCGGGGGCGACACCGGTGGACTTCTCGTACGCCGTGCACACGGAGGTCGGCCACCGGACCATAGGAGCACGCGTCAACGGACGCCTCGTGCCCCTGGAATCGACCCTGGACAACGGCGACCTGGTGGAGGTCTTCACCTCCAAGGCCGACGGCGCGGGCCCGTCCCGCGACTGGCTCGGCTTCGTCAAGTCGCCACGCGCCCGCAACAAGATCCGCGCCTGGTTCTCCAAGGAGCGCCGCGACGAGGCGATCGAGCAGGGCAAGGACGCCATCGCGCGCGCGATGCGCAAGCAGAACCTGCCGATCCAGCGGATCCTCACCGGGGACTCGCTCGTCACGCTCGCGCACGAGATGCGCTACCCCGACATCTCGTCCCTGTACGCCGCCATCGGCGAGGGCCACGTCACGGCGCAGTCCGTCGTGCAGAAGCTCGTCCAGGCGATGGGCGGCGAGGAAGCGGCCAACGAGGACATCGCCGAGAGCGCACCGCCGTCGCGCGGCCGCTCCAAGCGCCGGTCGAACGCGGACCCGGGCGTGGTGGTCAAGGGCGTCGACGACGTCTGGGTGAAGCTGGCGCGCTGCTGCACGCCGGTGCCCGGCGACCCCATCATCGGCTTCGTGACGCGCGGCAGCGGGGTGTCCGTGCACCGCAGCGACTGCGTCAACGTCGACTCGCTGTCCCGCGAGCCCGAGCGGATCCTGGAGGTCGAGTGGGCGCCCACCCAGTCGTCCGTCTTCCTGGTCGCCATCCAGGTCGAGGCGCTGGACCGCTCCCGGCTGCTGTCCGACGTGACCCGTGTCCTGTCGGACCAGCACGTGAACATCCTGTCCGCGGCCGTCCAGACGTCGCGCGACCGGGTGGCCACGTCCCGCTTCACGTTCGAGATGGGCGACCCGAAGCATCTCGGCCATGTGCTCAAGGCCGTCAGGGGTGTTGAGGGTGTGTACGACGTGTATCGCGTGACGTCGGCGCGCAGGCCGTGAACTAGCCTGTCCCGAGGGACGGTTCACGGGGAGTCGACATGGCGCGGGGCGAACGGGTCGGCGGGCGCTACCGGTTGGTGGCGCTCCTCGGCCGCGGTGGCATGGGTGAGGTCCACGAGGCCGAGGACCTGGAGCTCGGGCGTCGCGTCGCGGTCAAACTGCTGAACGCCGTCGGGGGGATGGAACCCGACGGCGAGGCGATGGAGCGGTTCCGGCGCGAGGCCCGCGCCATGGCGCGGATCGAGCACCCCGGCGTCGTCACGCTGTACGACTCCGGGCTGCACAAGGGCACCGCCTACCTGGTGATGCAGGTCCTCGACGGCCGCAACCTCGCCCACCTCGTGGCCGCCACCGGCGCGTTACCCGTCTCCGCCGCGTCCTGGATCGCCCAGGGCATGGCCCGGGCCCTCGCCGTCGCGCACCAGTCGGGCGTGCTGCACCGCGACATCAAGCCCTCGAACGTCATCCTCACCCGCGACGGCCGCGTCGTCCTGCACGACTTCGGCCTGGCCCGGCTGGCGGGGGAGCGCGCCATCACGGCCGCCGGTGTGGTGCTCGGCTCCCCGCAGTTCATGGCGCCGGAGGCCATCAAGGGCGGCCTCGCGAAGGCGTCGGCCGATCTGTACGGCCTCGGCGCCTGCCTGTACTTCATGCTCACGGGTGAGAGCCCGCTCGGCCCCGTGGTGGACGTCGGAGCCGTCGTCGAGCGGGCCCTGGGCCCCGGCGTGCCCCGCCTGTCGGGCCGGGCGGACGGACCGCCCGGCGAACTGGCCGCACTGGTCGACCGGTTGTGCGCGCAGGACCCCGAGGAGCGGCCCCGGGAGGCCGCCGAAGTGGCTGAGGCGCTCGAGGCGTTCACCGCCGGCGGGCAGGAGTACGTGACCGACCGGCTCACCGCTCTCCAGCGCGACCACGCCGTCCGGACCGCGCAGGGCGTACGGCTGACCAAGGGGCCCGAGTACGCCTGGGACGAGGTCGCCGTGCCCGGCCCGCGCGGCGAGGACCCCGCACCGGTCAAGGCGCGCCCCGCGCACGCCCGCGGCGGCGAGACCCCGACGCTCAGCGACCACACCCGGCGCATGGTGCTCGGCAGCATGTCCAGTGAGACCGCCCTGTCCCGGCAGCGTGAGGCCGTCAACCTCGTCCAGCGCGGCGAACTGGAGGCGGCCGCACGGATGTTGGCGGCCGTCGTGCCGGTGTGCGTCGCCCGCCTCGGACCCGACCATCCGACCACATTGACGAGCCAGTACTGGCAAGCTGTCTGTCTGGCCAGGCTGGACGCGGGGCGCGAGGCCCTGGAGCTGCTGGCCCGAGTGAACAGGTACGTCGACCGGCGCAGAGGAGCGGCAAGTGACTGACGTCTTCGTGCAGGTGACCCCGGACGGCCAGGACGCGGACAGCGAGGACGCACTGCGGTCCCTGCGGCGCTGGCTGCACGAGGACGAGACGCTCACCGGAGAGGTCCGCGTCGAGGTCGCCGCCACCGAGCCGCCGGTCGCCGGGCACATGGGGGCGTCCGGCTTCGACATCCTCCAACTCGCCCTCGGCAGCGGCCTGTCCACGGCCGCGCTCGCCGTCTCCGTGCTCCAGTGGCAGCTCGCCCGGCACCGCCCGCCCGCGCTCGTCCTCAGCAGGGGCGCGCTCAAGGTGGAGGTCACCCCGGAAGGAGCCAGGGACGCGGAGACGCTGCGCCGGGTCGTGGAACTGCTCGACCGGCAGCCCGCGCCGACCGGGCCGGGAGGCAGAGCGGCGGACGGGGAGAGCGATGGCAGCGCTGCCTGACCCGAGCCAGTCGCGCGCCGTCCTCATCGGCACCGCCTCGTACCGGCACCTGGACCAGCTGCCCGCGGTCGGCACGAACCTGGTGGACCTCGCCGCCGAACTCGGCGACGCGACCGTCTGGGGCCTCCCGGACCGGCACTGCACCGTCGTCGCGGACCCGCTGAGCGCGCCCGCGATGCTCGACCCCGTGCACCAGGCGGGCAACGAGGCGACCGACACCCTGATCGTCTACTACTCCGGGCACGGCATGCGGGACGCCGAGTCGAGCGACCTGTACCTGGCCCTGGGCGACTCCCGCGACAACCGCGGCTACACCGCCGTCGCCTACCAGCACCTGCGCGCGAGCCTGCGCGCCGCCCGGGCCCGTCGCAAGATCGTCATCCTCGACTGCTGCTTCAGCGGCCGGGCCGCCCGGGCCCTCGGCGGCGACGAGGTGCTCGCCGCGCAGGCCGCCGTCGACGGCGCGTACGTCCTGACCTCGTCGCCGCGCGACCGCGTGGCCCTCGCCCCGGACGGCGAGCGGCACACCGCGTTCACCGGCGAACTGCTCGGCATCCTGCGCGACGGCATCCCCGGCGGACCCGAGCTCATCGACCTGGAGACCCTCTACCGCGCCCTCGACGAGCGGCTGCGCGCCAAGAACCGGCCGCTGCCGCAGCGCTCCCAGGAGAACGGCGTCGGCCGCCTCGCGGTGGCCCGCAACCGCGCCAGGGCCGCCCCCAGCGCCCTCGCGGGACCGGTCCTCGCCGCCGACGTACAGGCCGCCATGGTCGCCACCGGACTCAACCTCGCCCGGCTGCTGCGCACCGAGGGCACCATCAAGGACGCACTGCCCGTGCTGCGCCTCGCCCTGGAGGAGCAGAGCACCGAAGGCCCCGGCGAACTCCTCGCCGTACAGCTGGAGTTGTCCGAACTCCTCGCCGAGACCGGGCAGAACAAGGAAGCCATCGAGGTGCTGGAGTCCGCCTTCCAGCGGCTCCACAAGATGTACGGGCCCGAGGCGGTCCTCGTCTGCCGCCGGCTCGCCGAGCTGCTGCAGGAGTCCGGCAACCACATCGAGGCCTGCGAGGTCCTCAAGCACGCCCTGGACATCGCCGAACGCGACGCGACGCCCGCCGCCTGACCGGACCGGTCACCGACGCACGACGGCCCGGACCGCACGCGCGGTCCGGGCCGTCGTGACGACGGGTGCGGCTCAGCCGCCGAACTCCTCCAGGCCCTTCAGCGCCGAGTCGAGCAGCGCCTGCCGGCCGTCGAGCTCCTTCTGGAGCTTGTCCGCCTTCGCGTTGTTGCCCTGCGTACGGGCCTGCTCGATCTGGCCCCTGAGCTTGTCGACCGCGGCCTGCAGCTGACCGGTCAGACCCGCGGCACGCGCGCGTGCCTCCGGGTTCGTCCGGCGCCACTCGGCCTCCTCGGACTCCTGGATGGCACGCTCCACCGCGTGCATCCGGCCCTCGACCTTCGGGCGGGCGTCGCGCGGGACGTGGCCGATGGCCTCCCACCGCTCGTTGATCGAGCGGAACGCGGCGCGCGCCGACTTGAGGTCGCCGACCGGCAGGAGCTTCTCCGCCTCGGCGGCCAGCTCCTCCTTGAGCTTGAGGTTCTCGCCCTGCTCGGCGTCACGCTCCGCGAAGACCGAACTGCGCGCCGCGAAGAACACGTCCTGGGCACCGCGGAAGCGGTTCCACAGGTCGTCCTCGTGCTCGCGCTGCGCCCGGCCCGCCGCCTTCCAGTCCGTCATCAGCTCGCGGTACCGGGCCGCCGTGGCACCCCAGTCCTGCGAGTTCGACAGCGCCTCGGCCTCGGAGACCAGCTTCTCCTTGGCCTTGCGGGCCTCCTCGCGCTGCGCGTCGAGCGACGCGAAGTGGGCCTTGCGGCGCTTCGAGAACGCCGACCGGGCGTGCGAGAAGCGGTGCCACAGCTCGTCGTCCGACTTGCGGTCGAGACGCGGCAGGCCCTTCCAGGTGTCGACCAGGGCGCGCAGCCGCTCGCCGGCCGCCCGCCACTGCTCGGACTGGGCCAGCTCCTCGGCCTCGGTGACCAGCGCCTCCTTGGCGTGCCGCGCCTCGTCGGACTGCTTGGCCTTCTGGACCTTGCGCTCCTCGCGACGCGACTCGACGGACTCGACCAGCTTGTCGAGCCGCGTGCCGAGGGCGGCCAGGTCACCGATCGCGTGCGCGTCCGTGACCTGCTCCCGCAGGTGCTCGATCGCGGTCGTCGCGTCCTTGGCCGACAGGTCGGTCGTCTGCACCCGGCGCTCGAGGAGCCCGATCTCGACGACCAGACCGTCGTACTTGCGCTTGAAGTAGGCAAGGGCCTCGTCAGGGGATCCTGCCTGCCACGAACCGACCACTCGCTCGCTGCCGTCGGCCGAACGCACGTACACGGTCCCCGTCTCGTCGACGCGGCCCCACGGGTCGCTGCTCACAGCGCCTCCTCCACATGATGCCTGCGGCGGACTCGTGGGTCCCCGGGCATCGTCCACAGTTTCGTCACGGCCAACATAGGCGACCGGCGGGGATGCTGTCCGCATCCCGCGCGACCGAAATTTGGCAGCTGGCAGGTCAGTTCTTGGTCACCGTCGCGGTGGTGACGGTGACGCCCTTCTTCGGTGCGCCGTCGCCCGCGCTCTGGCCGCCCGCGGCGACACCGGACTTCGCGACGTCCTTGACGGCCTTGAGCCCGGCGTCGTCCATCGTGCCGAACGGCGTGTAGGACGGCGGCAGCTTGCTGTCCTTGTAGACCAGGAAGAACTGGCTGCCACCGGTGTGCGGCTGCCCGGTGTTCGCCATCGCCACCGTGCCCGCAGGGTACGTGACCGCGCCGTCCTTGCCGGCCTTGCCGAGCCCCTTCAGGTTCTCGTCCGGGATCGTGTAGCCGGGGCCGCCCGCGCCGGTGCCCTCCGGGTCGCCGCACTGGAGGACGAAGATGCCCTCGGTGGTGAGCCGGTGGCACTTCGTCTTGTCGAAGAAGCCCTTGTCGGCGAGGTACTTGAACGAGTTGACGGTGTGCGGCGTCTTGGCCGCGTCCATGGCGATGCCCACGTCACCGCGGTTCGTCTTGAGCGTGAAGGTGTACTTCGCCTTCTTGTCCACGGCCATCTTCGGCTCGGACTTCTCGGTCGACGAAGGACTCGGGCTCGCCTCCGAGCCGGCCGTGTCCTTCTTGTCGTCGCTCTTGAAAGCGCCTGCGGCGTACGCGGCGCCTGAACCGAGGACGGCCACCGCGAGTACGGAGGCGATCACGATGTTGCGGGTACGCGCCTTGCGTCGGGCGGACTCGCGCCGCTGCTGCTGGCGCAGGAACTTCTCCCGGGCGAGCTGACGCTGCCGCTGATCCTTGCTGACCACCGGGTGTTCTCCTCGTACGTCTCGTGACCTTGTCGGGGCCTCCTGATTGTGCCCCGTACCGTATATGGGTTCGCTGTGGAATCGGCAGCGCCGGTAGGCTCTGATCTGCCGCATTCCGTTGTGACGACGACATACGAAGGACGATCGTGCTGATTGCCGGGTTCCCCGCCGGGGCCTGGGGCACCAACTGTTACCTGGTTGCCCCCGCCGCGGGTGAGGAGTGCGTGATCATCGACCCGGGCCACCAGGCCGCCCAGGGAGTCGAGGACGCACTGAAGAAGCACCGGCTCAAGCCGGTCGCGGTCATCCTCACGCACGGGCACATCGACCACGTCGCCTCGGTCGTCCCGGTGTGCGGGGCGCACGACGTGCCGGCGTGGATCCACCCCTCCGACCGGTACATGATGAGCGACCCGGAGAAGGCGCTCGGCCGCTCCATCGGCATGCCGCTGATGGGCGAGCTCACCGTGGGGGAGCCCGACGACGTGCGGGAGCTGTCCGACGGCGCACGGCTCAAGCTGGCCGGACTCGACTTCTCCGTCGCCCATGCGCCCGGCCATACCAAGGGGTCGGTGGCCTTCCAGATGCCCGAGACCGCGGAGGTCCCCTCCGTGTTCTTCGCGGGCGATCTGCTCTTCGCCGGCTCCATCGGACGCACCGACCTTCCCGGTGGCTCCATGGACGACATGCTCGAATCGCTGGCCCGCGTGTGCCTGCCGCTCGACGACTCGACCGTGGTGCTCTCCGGACACGGCTCCCAGACGACCATCGGCCAGGAGCGCGCCACCAACCCGTACCTGCGGCAGGTGGCCGCCGGCCAGGGACCCTCGACCGAGGCTCCCCGACGAGGAATGTGACGAGAAACCTCCCGTGAGTACCTTCCAGGCCCCCAAGGGCACCTACGACCTGCTGCCGCCGGACTCCGCGAAGTACCTCGCGGTGCGCGACGCGATCTCCACGCCGCTGCGCAACTCCGGCTACGGCTACATCGAGACGCCCGGCTTCGAGAACGTCGAGCTGTTCGCCCGCGGCGTGGGCGAGTCCACCGACATCGTCACCAAGGAGATGTACGCCTTCGAGACCAAGGGCGGTGACAGGCTGGCGCTGCGCCCCGAGGGCACCGCGTCCGTGCTGCGCGCCGCTCTGGAGGCCAATCTCCACAAGGCCGGCAACCTCCCGGTCAAGCTCTGGTACTCGGGCTCGTACTACCGCTACGAGCGCCCGCAGAAGGGCCGCTACCGCCACTTCTCCCAGGTCGGCGCCGAGGCGATCGGTGCCGAGGACCCGGCCCTGGACGCCGAGCTGATCATCCTGGCCGACCAGGCGTACCGCTCGCTGGGCCTGCGGAACTTCCGCATCCTGCTGAACTCGCTGGGCGACAAGGAGTGCCGTCCTGTCTACCGGGCCGCCCTCCAGGACTTCCTGCGCGGTCTCGACCTCGACGAGGAGACGCTGCGCCGCGCGGACATCAACCCGCTGCGCGTCCTCGACGACAAGCGTCCCGACGTCCAGAAGCAGCTCGTCGGCGCGCCCTCGCTGCGCGACTACCTGTGCGACGCGTGCAAGGCGTACCACGAGCAGGTGCGTGAGCTGCTCGTCGCCGAGGGCGTCGCCTTCGAGGACGACGAGAAGCTCGTCCGCGGCCTCGACTACTACACGCGCACGACGTTCGAGTTCGTCCACGACGGTCTCGGCTCGCAGTCCGCGGTGGGCGGCGGCGGCCGCTACGACGGCCTGTCCGAGATGATCGGCGGCCCCTCGCTGCCGTCCGTCGGCTGGGCGCTCGGCGTCGACCGCACGGTCCTCGCCCTGGAGGCGGAGGGCGTGGAGCTCCAACTCCCGTCCACCACCAGTGTGTTCGCGGTGCCTCTCGGCGACGAGGCGCGGCGCGTGCTGTTCTCCAAGGTGACCGAGCTGCGCCGGGCCGGGATCTCCGCGGACTTCTCGTTCGGCGGCAAGGGCCTCAAGGGCGCGATGAAGAACGCCAACCGCAGCGGGGCGCGCTTCACGCTCGTCGCGGGCGAGCGGGATCTCGCCGAGGGCGTCGTGCAGCTCAAGGACATGGAGTCCGGCGAGCAGGAAGCGGTCGCGGTGGACGAGGTCGTCGCCACCCTGAAGGCCAAGCTGTCCTAGGCCACGGGACCCGGTGAGGGGCCGCATCGGCCGGCCCCTCACCGGGTCCGCGCACATCGAGCGTTCCGGGGCCCGCGCCCGTACATCCTTATGTGCATCGAACGGTGGACGGGCGCCCGGGTACGGCAGAATGGCTGTGCCCGCAGGCCACACCATTCACTCACTCACAGACGGATCGGCGTGATGAGCAGGACGACCACAGCAAGCGACAGCGTCTCCCACACGGCCGACGACGGGGACGCCCCGCGCTCCGTAGGAGGCAGCCGCGCCTTCGCGCTGCTCCTGGTGATCACCGGAGCGGCCGGGGTGCTCGCCTCCTGGGTCATCACGCTCGACAAGTTCAAGCTGCTCGAGGACCCGAACTTCACGCCGGGCTGCTCCATCAACCCGGTCATCTCCTGCGGCAGCATCATGAAGAGCGACCAGGCCGCGGTCTTCGGCTTCCCGAACCCGATGCTCGGTCTCGTCACGTACGGCATCGTGATCTGCGTCGGCATGAGCCTGCTGACGGGGGCCCGCTTCCCGCGCTGGTACTGGCTGACGTTCAACGCGGGCACGCTGTTCGGCGTCGGATTCGTCACCTGGCTGCAGTTCCAGTCCCTGTACCGGATCAACGCGCTGTGCCTGTGGTGCTGCCTGGCCTGGGTCGCCACGATCCTGATGTTCTGGTACGTCACGTCGTCCAACGTCCGCAGCGGATTCCTGCCGGCGCCGCGCTGGCTCAAGACGTTCTTCGAGGACTTCACCTGGGCGCTGCCGGTCGTGCACGTCGGCATCATCGCCGTGCTGATCTTCACGCGCTGGGGCTCCCAGCTCTGGGCCTGACCGGCGGGCGCGGCGTTGTCACTGCCGTGACTTAGGGTTTTGACCGTGGAACCCGACCTCTTCACCGCCGCAGCCGAAGACCGCCAGGAGAAGGACCCGTCAGCGAGCCCCCTGGCCGTCCGGATGCGCCCCCGCACCCTCGACGAAGTCGTCGGCCAGCAGCACCTGCTGAAGCCGGGTTCGCCGCTGCGCCGCCTGGTCGGGGAGGGTGACGGGGGGCCGGCGGGCGCCTCGTCCGTGATCCTGTGGGGACCGCCGGGCATCGGCAAGACGACCCTCGCGTACGTCGTCTCCAAGGCGACGAACAAGCGGTTCGTGGAGCTGTCCGCGATCACCGCGGGCGTCAAGGAGGTCCGGGCCGTCATCGAGGGCGCCCGGCGCGCGCTCGGCGGCCACGGCAAGGACACCGTCCTCTTCCTCGACGAGATCCACCGCTTCAGCAAGGCCCAGCAGGACTCCCTGCTGCCCGCCGTGGAGAACCGCTGGGTGACGCTGATCGCGGCGACCACGGAGAACCCGTACTTCTCGGTGATCTCCCCGCTCCTGTCCCGCTCCCTGCTCCTCACCCTGGAGCCGCTGACGGACGACGACCTGCGCGGACTGCTCCAGCGGGCCCTGACCGAGGAGCGCGGGCTCGGCGGTGCGGTGACGCTCGCCGAGGACGCGGAGGAGCACCTGCTGCGCGTGGCCGGTGGTGACGCGCGGCGCGCGCTCACCGCCCTGGAGGCCGCGGCCGGTGCCGCCCTGGCCAAGGGCGAGAAGGCCATCACCCTCGAAAGCGTCGAGGAGACGGTCAACCGCGCGGCGGTGAAGTACGACCGGGACGGCGACCAGCACTACGACGTCGCCAGCGCCCTCATCAAGTCCATCCGCGGCTCGGACGTGGACGCGGCGCTGCACTATCTGGCCCGCATGATCGAGGCGGGCGAGGACCCGCGCTTCATCGCCCGGCGCCTGATGATCTCGGCCAGCGAGGACATCGGCCTCGCCGACCCCACGGCCCTGCCCACGGCGGTCGCCGCCGCCCAGGCCGTCGCCATGATCGGCTTCCCCGAGGCGGCCCTCACCCTGAGCCACGCCACGATCGCCCTGGCCCTGGCCCCGAAGTCGAATGCGGCGACGACGGCGATCGGCGCCGCCATGGAGGACGTCCGCAAGGGCCTGGCCGGCCCGGTGCCGCCACATCTGCGCGACGGGCACTACAAGGGCGCGGCCAAGCTCGGCCACGCGCAGGGGTACGTGTACCCGCACGACGTGCCGGGCGGGATCGCCGCGCAGCAGTACGCGCCCGACGCCATCGCCGGCCGCGCGTACTACCAGCCCACGCGGTACGGGGCGGAGGCCCGGTACGCGGACGTGGTGGAGCGGGTCCGGGAGAGGCTGCGCGGCGAATCGGGCGGCTGAGCGGGAGCCCTCCGGGCGTGCGGGGCCCGGTGCGGATGGTGGCCGGCCGGCCGCGCGGTTCCCCGCGCCCCTTCCGGGCGATCCGCTTAAGGTCGGGCGTATGCGCAGGTCACTTCGGTGCGGGGCCGTAGGGGCGCTGCTCGTCGTGGGTGCCGCCGCTGCCTGTACGCCGCCGCAGCTCGACCGGGCCGAGCACCGGACGAGCCCCACGGCCACCCCCCGGACCCTGGCGAGCAAGGGCTTCCCGCCCGACGCCGCCCGGGCCCGCACCCAGCTCGCCGGGCTCACCGTCGCCTGGGGCAAGAACTGGGAGACGTACGAACGGAGCGAGTTCGGGGACGGCTGGAGCGACGACGTCGACGCCCCGGGCGGGCGCAACGGCTGCGACACCCGTGACGACGTCCTGCGCCGCGACCTGACAGACCTGCGCGAGGGCGACCGGAACCCGTGCGTCGTCCTCTCCGGCACCCTGCACGACCCGTACACCGGCAAGGACCTGCCGTACTCCTACCGCCGCGCCTCCCAGATCCAGACCGACCACGTCGTCGCGCTCGGCGCGGCCTGGCGGGCCGGGGCCTGGGCCTGGACCCCGAAGGAGCGGCTCACGTACGCCAACGACCTGGACGTGCTCCTCGCCACCGACAAGACGACGAACTACGAGAAGAGCAGCAAGACCCCCGACAAGTGGAAACCGCCGAACCACGGATACTGGTGCGCGTACGGGCGCCGCTGGACCGGGATCAAGCACAAGTACCGGCTCACGGTCACCGCCCCCGAGAAGCTGGCCCTGCAGGACCTGCTGGCGACCTGCCCCGCCGAGATCCGGTAGACTCCTTCGAAGTGCTGTGTCCCGTGCCCGGTGTTCCGAAAGGAAGACCGAGCGTCACCAGAGCGGAACATTCAGCCGGATCCCCCGAACCGCAAGGCACAGGGGGTCCAGGAGCGTCGCGCACCTTCGAAGGTGTCGCGGGCAGCCCACCACCCCGGGTACGGCGGTCGGTGGGCCACTCGCGTGCTGCACGTATGTGCCCAGATCTGGGAGCGGCTGCCTGCCCGTCCGTACGGACGACGTGGGTTTCCCGGACTGCGGATGCGACCTCCCAAACCCTGGTGAAGCCGTATTCGCATCAGAAACATGAGGTGTTTGGTTCATGGCGAACCAGTCCCGCCCCAAGGTCAAGAAGTCGCGTGCCCTCGGCATCGCGCTGACCCCGAAGGCCGTCAAGTACTTCGAGGCCCGCCCCTACCCGCCGGGCGAGCACGGCCGCGGCCGCAAGCAGAACTCGGACTACAAGGTCCGTCTGCTCGAGAAGCAGCGTCTGCGCGCGCAGTACGACATCAGCGAGAAGCAGATGGCCCGTGCCTACGACCGCGCCAAGAAGGCCGAAGGCAAGACCGGCGAGGCCCTGGTCATCGAGCTGGAGCGTCGTCTCGACGCGCTGCTGCTGCGTTCGGGCATCGCCCGCACGATCTACCAGTCGCGCCAGATGGTCGTCCACGGCCACATCGAGGTCAACGGCCAGAAGGTCGACAAGCCCTCGTTCCGCGTCCGTCCCGACGACGTCGTGATGGTCCGCGAGCGCAGCCGCGAGAAGCCGCTGTTCCAGGTCGCGCGTGAGGGTGGCTTCGCCCCCGAGGGCGAGACCCCGCGTTACCTCCAGGTGAACCTGAAGGCCCTGGCCTTCCGCCTGGACCGGGACCCGAACCGCAAGGAGATCCCCGTGATCTGCGACGAGCAGCTCGTCGTCGAGTACTACGCCCGCTGACCGACCAGCGGACGTAGTCTCACCTGCGTTTCAGCCCGTCGTCTCCCCGCCCTTGCGGGTGGGGGAGGCGGCGGGTTCTCGCATGTCACGGCCCGGATCCGCGGGCCGGGCCGGGCGCGGCACCAGCGGTGTCGTGCGCTTGCGGGAACTCCCACCGAGCGCCCGGGCCACCGCCTCGTCGTGCCCCAACCGCTCGCCCGCCCGCGCCAGTTCACCGAAGCGGACGTCGCCCAGCTCCGACCTGGCCCGTGACTCGCACAGCTCGTGCGGCCCGTTGTAGTGGCTGGAGCCGAACAGCGGCAGACCGACCGACGGCCAGATCCGGGTCGCCGCGCCCTGCAGCACCGCCGCCTCCGGCGCGTCCCCCTCCACCGCCGTGACCAGGGCCAGCAGCTCCACCGCGAGCACCGTGCCGAGCAGGTCGTGGAACTCGTGACCGATGGCCAGGCACTCCTCCAGAAGCGCCCGCGCCCGCACCAGACCGCCCTGGTACCACTCCGCGTAGGCCAGCACATAGAGCGCGTACGCCCGCGTCCAGCGCTCCCCGTGGTCCTCGCACACCTGCCGGACGTCCTCGCACAGCGCCACGGCCTCCGTCAGATCGCCCTGGAACGCCACCGCCATCGCCAGCTCGACCTGCCCCATCAGGACGTTGCTGTTCAGCTCGCCGATCTCCCGGTAGCTCGACAGCGCCGCACGCAGCAGCTGCTCCGCCCGCACCAGGTCGTCCGTGACCAGGGCCAGACACCCTGTGCGGTGCACCGCGTACGCGCGGGCCGTCGCACTGCCCGTGCGCTCCGCCTCGTCGTGGCACTCGTGGAGCGCCGCCAGGGCGGGCACCGTGTCGCCCTGGAGGATCGCCACGTAACCGAGCACCCACAGCGCCTTCAGCCGGGACTCGCCGTACTCCGTGTGATCGGTGTGGCCGGTGTGTTCGGTGTGTTCGCTGGAGCCGGCGTGCTCACCCGGGTGCGCCGGGTCGCTGTCCAGCTCGACCGCCCGCTCCAGCCAGTGCCGTCCCTCGGTGAGCCGGCCGCAGCCCGCCCAGTAGAACCACAGCGTGCCCGCCAGGTACTGGCCCAGATGCGTCTCGCCCGGCTCGGTGAGGCAGAACTCCAGGGCCGCCCGCAGGTTCGGCAGCTCCGCCTCGATCCGCGCCGCCACCTCGGACTGCCGCGGCGAGAACCAGTCCAGCTCGCACCAGGTCGCCAGGCCCATGTACCAGTCGCGGTGCCTGCGCCGTATCCGCGCGCCGTCCCCGATGCCGTCCAGCCACTCGGCGCCGTACGCCCGGACCGTGTCCAGCATCCGGTAGCGCACACCGGTCGCCGACTCCTCGCGGGTCACCACCGACTGGGCCAGCAGCTCGTGCAGCACGTCCAGGACCGCGTCCGCGTGCACCCCGTCGCCGCTGCAGATGTACTCGGCCGCCTCCAGGTCGAACGGACCGGAGAACACCGAGAGCCGCGCCCACAGCAGCCGCTCCTGCGCCGTGCACAGCTCGTGGCTCCAGCCGATCGCCGTCCGCAGGGTCTGGTGCCGCGGCAGGGCGTCCCGGCCGCCGCCCGTCAGCAGCCGGAACCGGTCGTCGAGGCGCTCCGTCAGCTGCGCGGGCGACAGGGCCCGCAGCCGCCCCGCCGCCAGCTCCACCGCCAGCGGCAGACAGTCCAGGCGCCGGCAGATCTCCAGCACGTCGACCAGGTGGCCGTGCAGGCTGAACCCGGGCAGCAGCGCCGACGCCCGGTCCGCGAAGAGCTCCGCCGCGTCCGCCGCCGCCAGCGGCGAGAGCGGGAAGAGCCGCTCGCCGTCCAGCGCCAGCGGCCGGCGCCCCACCGCGATCACCCGCAGACCCGGCGCCGCGCGCAGCAGGTCACGGACCAGCGTGGCGCAGGCGTCGACGAGGTGCTCGAACCCGTCGACCACGAGCACGAGTTGGCGCTCCGCGAGATGGTCGACCAGGACCTGGCGGGGCGGCCGGGCCGTGTGGTCCGTCAGGCCCAGCGACTCGGCCAGCGCGTACTCGACGAGCTCCGCCCGGCGGACCGCGGCGAGCTCCACCCGCCACACCCCGTCCCGGCGCACCGCCTCGGGGGCGCGGGCCGCGGCATGCGCGGCGAACCGGGACTTGCCGACGCCCCCGACGCCGGTCACCGTGACCAGGCGCGCGGTCACCAGATCCCGGTGCAGCGCCGCCAGTTCGGCGGCCCGGCCGACGAAGCGGTTCAGTTCGTGCGGGAGGTTCCCGGGGCGTGGGGGAGCGGTCGGAAGGTTGTCGGGGCGCGGAGAGCGTCGCATGGGATACGGAGCGTACTCATCCGTACGCAGTCCGTACAATCGCTCCGGTCGAACCGCGCCCGCGCACGGTCGGAATGCGGTAAGAAGCGCGGGGCCGGGCGCGATAGGCTCGGGGGACGACTTTTCGATGTTCAGCGGTGACCCGTACCACGCAGCAAACACGCAACGAACACGCAACAACAGGGAGCGGTGCCAAGTGTCCGGTGGAGAGGTGGCCGGGATCCTGGTGGCTGTCTTCTGGGCGATCCTGGTCTCCTTCCTCGCGGTGGCACTCGTGAGGCTGGCCCAGACGCTCAGGGCGACCACCAAGCTGGTCGCGGACGTGACCGAACAGGCCGTCCCGTTGCTGGCCGACGCCTCCGCCGCGGTGCGCTCGGCGCAGACCCAGATCGACCGGGTCGACGCCATCGCCTCGGACGTCCAGGAAGTCACGTCGAACGCGTCGGCGCTCTCCTCCACCGTGGCCTCCACCTTCGGCGGCCCGCTGGTCAAGGTGGCCGCGTTCGGCTACGGCGTGCGCCGGGCCATCGGCGGCCGCGGCAAGGACGTGCCCGCCAAGCAGACCCGTCGTACCGTGATCGTGGGCCGCACGGTCCCGGAATCGCGCCGCGCCAAGCGGGCCAACCGGAATAAGAGGGACTGACCGAGCGATGTTCCGCCGTACGTTCTGGTTCACCGCGGGCGCCGCAGCCGGCGTGTGGGCCACCACCAAGGTCAACCGCAAGCTCAAGCAGCTGACTCCGGAGAGCCTCGCCGCGCAGGCCGCCAACAAGGCGGTCGAAGCGGGCCACAGGCTCAAGGACTTCGCCCTCGACATCCGCGACAACATGGCCGAGCGCGAGGCCCAGCTCGGCGACGCGCTGGGTCTCAACGAGCCGGTGGATCCCGAACTGCCCGCGCAGCGCCGCTTCGCGGTCATCGAGAACGCCTTCGAAGCCAAGCAACCCAAGTACCTCGAGAACACGCAGTACTCGATCGACAACCGGAATGAGGACCACTGATGGAGTCGGCTGAAATCCGCCGCCGCTGGCTGAGCTTCTTCGAGGAGCGTGGCCACAAGGTCGTGCCCTCGGCGTCGCTCATCGCGGACGACCCGACTCTGCTGCTCGTCCCCGCCGGCATGGTCCCCTTCAAGCCCTACTTCCTGGGCGAGGTCAAGCCGCCCGCGCCGCGCGCCACCTCCGTCCAGAAGTGCGTGCGCACGCCGGACATCGAAGAGGTCGGCAAGACCACCCGCCACGGCACGTTCTTCCAGATGTGCGGCAACTTCTCCTTCGGCGACTACTTCAAGGAAGGCGCCATCAAGTACGCCTGGGAGCTGCTCACCAGCCCCCAGGACAAGGGTGGTTACGGCCTGGAGCCGGAGAAGCTCTGGATCACCGTCTACCTCGACGACGACGAGGCCGAGCGCATCTGGCACGAGGTCGTCGGCGTGCCGAAGGAGCGCATCCAGCGCCTGGGCAAGAAGGACAACTTCTGGTCCATGGGCGTCCCGGGACCGTGCGGCCCGTGCTCCGAGATCAACTACGACCGTGGTCCCGAGTTCGGCGAAGAGGGCGGCCCGGCCGTCAACGACGAGCGCTACGTGGAGATCTGGAACCTGGTCTTCATGCAGTACGAGCGGGGCGCCGGCACCGGCAAGGACGACTTCGAGATCCTCGGCGACCTGCCTTCGCAGAACATCGACACGGGCCTCGGCCTCGAGCGCCTCGCGATGATCCTGCAGGGCGTGCAGAACATGTACGAGACGGACACCCTCCGTGTCGTCATCGACAAGGCCACCGAGCTGACCGGTGTCGCCTACGGCGCCCAGCACGAGTCGGACGTCTCGCTGCGCGTCGTCGCCGACCACATGCGCACGTCCACGATGCTCATCGGCGACGGCGTCACGCCGGGCAACGAGGGCCGTGGCTACGTGCTGCGCCGCATCATGCGCCGTGCCATCCGCAACATGCGCATCCTCGGCGCCACCGGCCCGGTCGTGCAGGACCTGCTGGACGTCGTCATCGACACGATGGGCGAGCAGTACCCGGAGCTGATCACCGACCGCAAGCGCATCGAGCAGGTCGCGCTCGCCGAGGAGGCCGCGTTCCTCAAGGCCCTCAAGGGCGGCACGAACATCCTTGACACCGCCGTCACCGAGACGAAGGCCGCCGGCAAGACGGTCCTCGCCGGGGACAAGGCGTTCCTGCTCCACGACACGTGGGGCTTCCCGATCGACCTCACCCTCGAGATGGCCGCCGAGCAGGGCCTGTCCGTGGACGAGGACGGCTTCCGCCGCCTGATGAAGGAGCAGCGGGAGCGCGCCAAGGCGGACGCCCAGGCCAAGAAGACCGGCCACGCCAACGTCGGCGCCTACCGCGAGATCGCGGACGCCGCCGGTGCGACGGACTTCATCGGCTACTCGTCGACCGAGGGCGAGTCGACCGTCGTCGGCCTGCTGGTGAACGGCGTCTCGTCGCCGGCCGCCACCGAGGGCGACGAGGTCGAGGTCGTCCTCGACCGCACCCCCTTCTACGCGGAGGGCGGCGGCCAGATCGGCGACACCGGCCGCATCAAGCTGGACAACGGCGCGATCGTCGAGGTCCGCGACTGCCAGAAGCCCGTCCCCGGCGTGTACGTCCACAAGGGCGTCGTGCAGGTCGGCGAGGTGACCGTCGGCGCCCCGGCGCAGGCGATCATCGACGTGACGCGCCGCCGGGCCATCGCCCGCGCGCACTCCGCCACGCACCTCACGCACCAGGCGCTGCGCGACGCGCTCGGCCCGACGGCCGCGCAGGCCGGTTCGGAGAACCAGCCGGGCCGCTTCCGCTTCGACTTCGGTTCGCCGTCCGCCGTGCCCACGGCCGTGATGACGGACGTCGAGCAGAAGATCAACGAGGTCCTGGCGCGCGAGCTCGACGTGCAGGCCGAGGTCATGTCGATCGACGACGCCAAGAAGCAGGGCGCCATCGCCGAGTTCGGCGAGAAGTACGGCGAGCGCGTCCGCGTCGTCACCATCGGCGACTTCTCGAAGGAGCTGTGCGGCGGCACGCACGTGCACAACACCGCGCAGCTCGGCCTGGTCAAGCTGCTCGGCGAATCGTCGATCGGCTCCGGCGTGCGCCGCATCGAGGCCCTCGTCGGCGTCGACGCGTACAACTTCCTCGCCAAGGAGCACACCGTCGTCGCCCAGCTCCAGGAGCTGGTCAAGGGCCGTGCCGACGAGCTGCCGGAGAAGATCTCGGCGATGCTCGGCAAGCTCAAGGACGCCGAGAAGGAGATCGAGAAGTTCCGCGCGGAGAAGGTCCTCCAGGCCGCCGCCGGTCTCGCCGCCGGCGCCAAGGACGTCCGCGGTGTCGCCCTGGTCACCGGTCAGGTCCCGGACGGCACGTCCGCCGACGACCTGCGCAAGCTCGTCCTCGACGTCCGCGGCCGCATCCAGGGCGGCCGCCCCGCCGTGGTCGCGCTGTTCACGACGGTCAACGGCAAGCCGCTCACGGTCATCGCCACGAACGACGCCGCCCGCGACCGCGGCCTCAAGGCCGGCGACCTGGTCCGCACGGCCGCCAAGACCCTCGGCGGCGGTGGCGGCGGCAAGCCGGACGTCGCGCAGGGCGGCGGCCAGAACCCGGCCGCCATCGGTGACGCCGTCGAGGCCGTCGAGCGCCTGGTCGGAGAGACGGCCAACTGATGCGCAGAGGCCGCCGTTTGGCGATCGACGTCGGGGACGCCCGGATCGGGGTCGCGTCCTGCGACCCCGACGGGATCCTCGCGACTCCTGTCGAGACGGTGCCGGGACGTGACGTACCGGCCGCCCACCGGCGGTTGAAGCAGCTCGTCGAGGAGTACGAGCCGATCGAGGTGGTCGTCGGACTCCCTCGCTCCCTCAAGGGGGGCGAGGGCCCGGCGGCCGTCAAGGTCCGCGGCTTCGCACAGGAACTGGCGCGCGGCATCGCACCCGTTCCGGTGAGGCTCCTGGACGAGAGGATGACCACAGTGACGGCCAGTCAGGGTCTGCGCGCGTCGGGCGTGAAGTCCAAAAAGGGCCGGTCTGTCATCGATCAGGCGGCGGCCGTCATCATCCTCCAGCAGGCCCTGGAGTCCGAACGGGCGTCAGGCGAAGCTCCCGGCGAGGGCGTCGAAGTGGTCATCTGATCGCGATACGGTAACGTTCCGCGCGACCGGCGGCGTTCGAACAGCCGCCGCACAGCATCAAGAGGCGGAACGGTTGCCCTCCCGATCGGACACGGGCTCTGCCCCGCCTCGCGGCTTGTAGGGGACCGATGACTGAGTATGGCCGGGGCCAAGGCTCCGAACCGTGGCATCCCGCGGACCCGCTGTACGGGGACCAGGGGTGGGGGCAGCAGGCCGAGCACGGCCAGCCTGCCTACGGCGGCCAGGGGCAGTACGACCCGCAGCAGCAGCCGCAGCAGAACTACGGCGGTGACTGGGGCACGGGACAGCAGCCCGGATACGGGCAGGATCCCGGGTACGGGCAGCAGTCGTACGGCGGACAGCAGGGTCAGGGCGGCTGGGACAACACCGGTTCGCACGGCCAGGTCCCGTACGGCTCCGACCCCATGGACCCGTACAACACCGGGCAGAACGCCGCGTACAACCCCGAACAGCCGGACTACTACAACACCCCCGGCGCCTACCCGCCGCCCGAGCCGCCGGGCCGCCGCCGTGCGCCGGAGCCGGAGCAGACGGAGTGGGACGCGGGCCCCGACCAGGGTGAGCACGCGTTCTTCAGCGGCGGCGGTGACGACGAGGACGACTACGAGGACGAGGGCCGCGGTGGCCGGCGCGGACGCGGCGGCAAGAAGCCGAAGAAGCGGCGCAGCGGCTGCGCGTGCCTCGTCCTGACCGTGGTCTTCGCGGCCGGTGTGGGCGGTGTCGGCTACTTCGGCTACCAGTTCTACCAGGACCGGTTCGGCTCGGCGCCGGACTACGCGGGCGAGGGCAACGGCGAGCAGGTGACCGTCGTCATCCCGAAGGGCGCCGGCGGCTACGCCATCGGCCAGGTGCTCAAGGAGGCCGGTGTCGTCCAGAGCGTCGACGCCTTCGTCGCCGCGCAGTCGGCGGACTCCCGCGGGAAGAGCATCCAGGACGGCGCGTACGTCCTGCAGAAGCAGATGTCGGCGGCCAGTGCGGTCGACCTCCTGCTGAGCCCGAAGAGCCAGGCCAACCTCACGATCCCCGAGGGCACCCGCAACGCCGCGGTCTACACGCTGATCGACGAGAAGCTCAAGGTCTCCAAGGGCACGACGGCGGCCGTCGCGAAGAAGGAGTACAAGAGCCTCGGGCTGCCCGGCTGGGCGCTGAACCACCGCAACGTGAAGGACCCGCTGGAGGGCTTCCTCTACCCGTCCCGGTACGCGGCTGCCAAGGGCATGAAGCCCGAGGACGTCCTGAAGGACATGGTGTCGCGGGCCAACGACAAGTACGAGGACCTCGACCTGGAGGCCAAGGCCAAGAGCCTCGACCTCGACGGTCCGTGGCAGCTGCTGACCGTCGCCAGCCTTGCGCAGGCCGAGGGCACCAGCCATGACGACTTCCGGAAGATGGCCGAGGTCGTCTACAACCGCCTCAAGCCGGGCAACCCGCAGACCTACGGCAGGCTCGAGTTCGACTCCACGTACAACTACGTGAAGGGGCAGAGCAAGATCGACCTGTCCCTGGCGGAGCTGCGCAAGTACGACAACCCGTACAACACGTACCACGACACGGGTCTGCCGCCCGGTCCCATCGACAACCCCGGCGAGGAGGCCCTCAAGGGCGCTCTCTCCCCGACGAGCGACGGCTGGTACTACTTCATCTCCATGGACGGCAAGACCAGTAAGTTCACCAAGACCAACGCCGAGCACCAGAAGCTGGTCGACGAGTGGAACGCGTCGAGGAACAACGACTGATGGCAGCACAGCACAGGGCGGCGGTTCTCGGTTCGCCCATCGCCCACTCCCTGTCGCCGCACCTGCACAACGCGGCGTACGCGGCGCTGGGCATGGACGGCGACTGGTCGTACGACCGGTTCGACGTCGACGAGGCGGCGCTGCCCGGGTTCCTCGCGGGGCTCGGGCCGGAGTGGGCCGGGCTGTCGCTGACCATGCCGCTCAAGCGGGCCGTGATTCCGCTGCTCGACGAGATCACGGACACCGCGGCGTCCGTCGAGGCCGTGAACACCGTGGTGTTCCACGCCGACGGACGGAGGAGCGGCGACAACACCGACATCCCGGGGCTCGTGGCCGCACTGCACGAACAGGGCGTCGAGAAGGTCGACTCGGCCGCGATCCTCGGCGCCGGCGCCACCGCGTCCTCCGCGCTCGCGGCCCTCTCCCGGATCTGCTCGGGCGAGGTCGTCGCGTACGTGCGCAGTGAGCAGCGCGCCGCGGAGATGCGGGGCTGGGGCGACCGGCTCGGGGTGCGGGTCCGCACCGCGGACTGGGCGGACGCGGCCGGCGCGTTCGAGGCGCCGCTGGTGATCTCCACGACCCCCAAGGGCGGCACGGACCACCTGGTCGGCGCGGTGCCCGCGCGCGTGGGCACGCTGTTCGACGTCGTCTACGACCCGTGGCCGACGCGCCTCGCCGCGGCCTGGCAGGACCGGGGCGCCCCGGTGCTCAGCGGGCTCGACCTGCTCGTGCACCAGGCCGTGTCCCAGTTCGAGCAGTTCACCGGGGACACCCGGCCGGTGCTCGCCGCGATGCGGGCGGCGGGGCTGAAGGCGCTGGGCTGACCCGCGTACACCTGCGCGACGGGGCCGCACGGATCTCCTCCGTGCGGCCCCACGTGCGTGTTCCCCGTCTCACCGGCCGTCCGCAAGGCGGACACTGCACCGGCCCGTCAGCGCGGCATGGGAGGATCAGGGGATACACGGTGGGCCGGGCCGCGCACCCGTAGCCGCCCGCCGAGCCGTACCGAGCGCGAGCATGAGGAGCACCGTTGAGCAGGTTGCGCTGGCTGACCGCGGGGGAGTCGCACGGACCCGCACTTGTCGCGACGCTGGAGGGACTTCCCGCCGGCGTTCCGATCACCACGGAGATGGTGGCGGACCACCTGGCACGACGGCGCCTCGGCTATGGCCGCGGGGCGCGGATGAAGTTCGAGCGGGACGAGGTCACCTTCCTGGGCGGCGTCCGGCACGGGCTCAGCCTCGGTTCCCCGGTCGCGGTCATGGTGGGCAACACCGAGTGGCCGAAGTGGGAGCAGGTCATGGCCGCCGACCCGGTCGACCCCGAGATCCTCAAGGACCTGGCGAGGAACGCTCCGCTGACCCGGCCGCGGCCCGGTCACGCCGACCTCGCGGGCATGCAGAAGTACGGCTTCGACGAGGCGCGGCCGATCCTGGAGCGCGCCTCGGCCCGTGAGACGGCCGCGCGTGTGGCCCTCGGTGCGATCGCCCGGTCGTACCTGAAGGAGACGGCCGGGATCGAGATCGTCTCGCACGTCGTCGAGCTCTGCTCCGTGAAGGCGCCGCAGGGCGTGTACCCGACGCCGGCCGACGTCGACAAGCTGGACGCCGACCCGCTGCGCTGCCTGGACGCGGACGCGTCGAAGCAGATGGTGGCCGAGGTCGACCAGGCCCACAAGGACGGTGACACCCTCGGCGGCGTCGTCGAGGTCCTCGCCTACGGCGTGCCGGTGGGCCTCGGCTCGCACGTGCACTGGGACCGCAAGCTCGACGCCCGCCTGGCCGGCGCCCTCATGGGCATCCAGGCCATCAAGGGCGTCGAGATCGGCGACGGCTTC
Source organism: Streptomyces longispororuber (assembly GCF_024448165.1). Classification (GTDB taxonomy): domain Bacteria; phylum Actinomycetota; class Actinomycetes; order Streptomycetales; family Streptomycetaceae; genus Streptomyces; species Streptomyces longispororuber_A. The sequence goes on along the minus strand of NZ_JAMOLN010000015.1, from coordinate 55,551 downwards.
GAGCTGGCCCGGGTGCCGGGCTCGAAGGCCCACGACGAGATCGTGAACACCCCCGAGGGCATCCGCCGCGTCTCCGGGCACGCGGGCGGCACCGAGGGCGGCCTGTCCACCGGTGAGCTGCTGCGCGTGCGCGCCGCGATGAAGCCGATCGCGACCGTGCCGCGCGCCCTGAAGACCGTCGACGTCACGACCGGTGAGGCCACGCAGGCCCACCACCAGCGCTCCGACGTCTCCGCGGTGCCCGCCGCCGGGATCGTGGCCGAGGCCATGGTCGCCCTGGTGCTCGCGGACGCGGTCGCCGAGAAGTTCGGCGGCGACAGCGTGCCGGAGACCCGGCGCAACGTGACGTCGTACCTCGACAACCTCCAGATCCGGTGAGCGGCCCGAAGGTCGTCCTCGTCGGCCCGATGGGGGTCGGCAAGTCGACGGTGGGCGAGCTGCTCGCCGAGCAGCTCGGCTGCGCCTACCGGGACACCGACGACGACATCGTGCAGGCGCAGGGCCGCACGATCGCGGACATCTTTGTCGACGAGGGCGAGGAGCGGTTCCGGGCGCTGGAGAAGGCGGCCGTGGCCGACGCACTCGCCGGGCACGAGGGCGTCCTCGCCCTCGGCGGCGGCGCCGTCCTCGACGCCGACACCCGCGAGGGGCTCGCCGGGCACACCGTCGTCTACCTCTCGATGGACGTCGAGGAGGCGGTCAAGCGGACCGGTCTGAACACGGCCAGGCCGCTGCTCGCCGTCAACCCCCGTAAGCAGTGGCGGGAGTTGATGGAGGCGCGCCGGCATCTGTACACCGAGGTCGCCCGGGTGGTCGTGGCCACCGACGGCCGTAGTCCCGACGAGGTCGCCCAAGCCGTCCTCGACGCACTGGAGTTGAAGCAGGCATGACGGATCAGATCACGCGCATTCAGGTCGGCGGCACGGCCGGTACCGACCCGTACGAGGTGCTCGTGGGTCGTCAACTCCTCGGTGAACTGGGCTCGTTGATCGGAGACCGGGCGAAGCGGGTCGCCGTCGTGCACCCCGAGGCGCTGGCCGAGACCGGGGATGCGCTCCGCGCCGACCTGGCCGACCAGGGCTACGAGGCGATCGCGATCCAGATCCCGAACGCCGAGGAGGCCAAGACCGCCGAGGTCGCCGCGTACTGCTGGAAGGCGCTCGGGCAGTCCAACTTCACGCGCTCCGACGTCATCGTCGGCGTCGGCGGCGGCGCCAGCACGGACCTCGCCGGGTTCGTGGCCGCGACCTGGCTGCGCGGGGTGCGCTGGATCGCCGTGCCGACCACCGTGCTCGCCATGGTGGACGCGGCGGTCGGCGGCAAGACCGGGATCAACACCGCCGAGGGCAAGAACCTCGTCGGTTCCTTCCACCCGCCGGCCGGTGTGCTCTGCGACCTGGCGGCGCTGGACTCGCTGCCGGTCAACGACTACGTGTCGGGCCTCGCCGAGATCATCAAGGCCGGGTTCATCGCCGACGAGCGGATCCTGGAGCTCATCGAGGAGGACCCGCGCGCGGCCCGGAGCCCCGAGGGCCCGCACACCGCGGAGCTCATCGAGCGCTCCATCAAGGTCAAGGCCGAAGTGGTCTCCGGCGACCTCAAGGAGGCCGGACTGCGCGAGATCCTCAACTACGGGCACACCCTCGCGCACGCCATCGAGAAGAACGAGCGCTACAAGTGGCGGCACGGCGCCGCCGTCTCCGTCGGCATGCACTTCGCCGCCGAGCTCGGCCGTCTCGCGGGGCGCCTCGACGACGCGACCGCCGACCGGCACCGCACCGTCCTGGAGTCCGTCGGCCTCCCGCTGAGCTACCGCTACGACCAGTGGCCCAAGCTCCTGGAGACCATGAAGGTCGACAAGAAGTCCCGCGGCGACCTGCTGCGCTTCATCGTCCTCGACGGCCTCGGCAAGCCCACCGTCCTGGAGGGCCCGGACCCGGCCGTGCTGCTCGCCGCCTACGGTGAAGTGGCCGAATAACACCGCTCGTTCAGCTACGGGCACTTTGTGACCGCCCCGGCCGTTCACACAACGGCGGCCGGGGACGGTACCGTTCGGTAGCGCCCTGTTCGCCGGGCCCCATTGACGGTTGTACGAGACGGAGTGGCACCGGATGCAGCACGCAGTGGGGTCTCCGCTGCCACCGCCCCATCGGCCCGGGCACGGATCCGCCCCGCAGTGGACGGCGCCCGCGGCGCACCAGGCGCAGCAGCCTCCGGGCGTGCCCGGATTCACCGGCGCCCCGCACCATCCGCCGGTTCCGCCGCACCCCCATCCCGTACCGCCGGTGCGCGACACCACCGGCCACGTCCAGCTCCCGCCCGGCGGACCCGTCGCCGTGCCGAGCCCGCCGCCCGCGCAGGCCCCGGTCGATCCGGCCGCGACCACGCTCGCGGTGCTGCTCATCGGCCCCGCGGGCGCGGGCAAGACGAGCGTCGCCAAGCACTGGGCGGAGCGCCGCCGCGTCCCGACGGCCCACATCAGCCTCGACGACGTGCGCGAGTGGGTCCGCTCCGGCTTCGCCGACCCGCAGACCGGCTGGAACGACAACAGCGAGGCGCAGTACCGGCTGGCCCGTCGCACCTGCGGCTTCGCCGCCCGGAACTTCCTGGCGAACGGGATCTCCTGCATCCTCGACGACGCCGTCTTCCCCGACCGGCCGGTCGTCGGGCTCGGCGGCTGGAAGCGGCACGTGGGCCCCGGCCTGCTGCCCGTCGTGCTGCTGCCGGGCCTCGAGATCGTCCTCGAGCGCAACGCACAGCGCAGCGGGAACCGCCGGCTGACCGACGAGGAAGTCGCCCGGATCCACGGCCGCATGGCGGGCTGGTACGGCTCGGGCCTGCCGATCATCGACAACTCGCAGCTGGACGTGCCCGGCACGGCGCAGGTCCTGGACGAGGTCCTCGCCCGGGCCATCGCCAGCCCGCCCCAGTGGTGACGCCGCCCCCGGGCCGGTAAGGCCCGACGCCCGTCCGGACGCGCTGAACCGGCCGCCCGTCGCCCGCGCTCGTACGCTCGGCCTCATGGCAGAGGTGTACGGGGCCCGACGGGACCGGCTGAGAGAGCGCGCGACGGCGGGCGGCAGCGCGGCTGCCCTCGTGTCGCGGCCCGCCAACATCCGCTATCTCGCCGGAGCGGCGCCGCACGGCGCGGTGCTCCTGCTGGGCGGCGAGACCGGCGGCAGCGGCGACGTACTGCTCTGTGCGCGGCCGCCGAGCGGCCAGACCGGGGAGGGCCGGGCCGACGAGGACCTGCGGGTGCAGATCCTGGCCGCGCCCGCCGGCGATCCGGCCGTCGCGGCCGCCGACGTGGCCGCCGCCCACGGCGCCGACTCCCTCGCGGTCGAGGAGCACCACCTGACCGTGGCCCGGCACCGGGCGCTCGGCTCGGTCGCCCCGCGGCTCCGGCTGACCGATCTGAACCGGGCCGTCGAGCAGCTCAGGTTCGTCAAGGACGAGGAGGAGATCTCCTGTCTGCGGATCGCGGCCGAGATCGCCGACCAGGCGCTCGGTGAGCTCCTGGAGTCGATCCTCGTCGGCCGTACCGAACGGCACCTGGCCCTGGAGCTGGAACGTCGACTTGTCGACCACGGTGCCGACGGGCCGGCCTTCGCGACCTCCGTGGGCACCGGCCCGAACTCGGGGCGCGGCGGCCACCGGCCCAGCGACCGCCGGGTCGAGGAAGGTGATTTCCTCTCCGTCTGCCTGGGCGCGACGTACCGCGGCTACCGCTGCGAGATCGGCCGCACCTTCGTCATCGGGACCTCGCCCGCGGACTGGCAGATCGAGCTGTACGACCTCGTCTTCGCCGCTCAGCGGGCCGGACGGGAGAGTCTGGTGCCCGGCGCCGAGTGCCGCGAAGTGGACCGGGCCGCCCGGCACGTACTGGACGCGGCGGGGTATGGTGACGGGCTCGCACAGCTGACCGGACACGGAGTGGGACTCGAAATCGACGAGGACCCGCAGTTGGCCCCCGCCGCCATGGGTAAACTGGACGCTTGTGTGCCGGTCACCGTCGAACCGGGGGTCCACCTCCCGGGCCGGGGCGGCGTCCGGATCGATGACACGCTCGTCGTTCGCCCCGAGGCGGACGGCGGACCCGAGCTACTCACCATCACGACCAAGGAGCTGCTCGCGCTGTAGCCGTCGGCTACGCGCTGTGCCCCGGGGTCGTCCACGTCAGTCCAGGAGATTCCGCAACCGTGGCTTCCACGAACGACCTCAAGAACGGCCTGGTGCTCAAGCTCGACGGGGGCCAGCTCTGGTCCGTCGTCGAGTTCCAGCACGTCAAGCCCGGCAAGGGCCCGGCCTTCGTGCGCACCAAGCTGAAGAACGTGCTCTCCGGCAAGGTCGTCGACAAGACGTTCAACGCCGGCGTCAAGGTCGAGACGGCCACGATCGACAAGCGCGACATGCAGTTCTCTTACATGGACGGCGACTACTTCGTCTTCATGGACATGGAGACCTACGACCAGCTGCACGTCGACCGCAAGGCCGTCGGCGACGCCGCCAACTTCCTCATCGAGGGCTTCACCGCCACCGTGGCGCAGCACGAGGGCGAGGTGCTCTTTGTCGAGCTGCCGGCCGCCGTCGAGCTCGTCGTCAAGGAGACCGAGCCGGGCGTCCAGGGTGACCGCTCGACCGGTGGCACCAAGCCCGCCACGCTGGAGACCGACCACCAGATCCAGGTCCCGCTCTTCATCACCACCGGTGAGAAGATCAAGGTCGACACCCGTGACAGCAGCTACCTCGGCCGGGTGAACAGCTAACCGTGGCCGCCCGTAACACGGCCCGCAAGCGAGCCTTCCAGATCCTCTTCGAGGCGGACCAGCGCGGCGCAGACGTCGTGACGGTCCTCGCGGACTGGGTCAAGAACTCGCACAGCGACCCGCAGCAGCCGCCCGTCAGCGAGTACACGATGGAGCTGGTCGAGGGGTATGCCCCCAAGGCCCGCCGCATCGACGAGCTGATCGCGCAGTACGCCGTCGACTGGACCCTCGACCGGATGCCCGTCGTCGACCGCAACATCCTGCGGCTCGGCGCCTACGAGCTGATCTGGGTCGACGGGACTCCGGACGCCGTCGTCCTCGACGAGGCCGTCTCGCTGGCCAAGGAGTTCTCCACGGACGACTCCCCGGCGTTCATCAACGGTCTTCTGGCCCGCTTCAAGGACCTGAAGCCGTCGCTCCGCCGCGACGAGGCGTAGCGCAGGGCGCGCACAGCACTCCGCAGGCCCGAAGCAGAACTTGAACAATGTTCTGCTTCGGGCCTGGTGCGTTCCCGGGGATCATCACTAAGTTCTGGCCATGTCCCCAACAGGTCTTCCGGTCAAGGTGCGCGTCGGCTACGGCCTCGGCTCCTTCGCCACCGGCACCTTCGGCACCGTCCCCGGCCTGCTCCTGCTCTACTACCTCACCGATGTGCTCGGGGTCGGCGCGGGCCTGGCCGGCCTCCTCGTCTTCCTGCCCAAGGCGTGGGACGTACTGCTCAACCCCTGGATAGGCAGCCTCTCCGACCGCAGCACGGGCGGACGGTGGGGGCCCCGGCGCTCCTGGATGCTGCTCGGCGGCGTCACCATGCCGGTCTGCTTCGCGGCCATGTTCGCCGCGCCCGCGGGCCTCGACGGCGGGGCCGCCGCCGGCTACGTCGCCGTCCTCTTCCTGCTCACCGCGTCCGCGTACGCCTGCTTCCAGGTGCCCTACGTCGCGCTGCCCGCGGAACTCACCGCCGATCCGGACGAGCGGGCCCGCGTCATGTCCTGGCGGGTGGCGTTCCTGGCCGTCGCGATCCTGCTGTCCGGGGCCGTCGCGCCGCTGCTCGCGGGCGCCTCGGGCGAGGACCGGGGGAGCGCCGGCGGCTACCGGCTGATGGGCGTGGTGATCGGCGGCCTGCTCGCCGCCGGGATGCTCGCCGCCGTCGCCGCGACGGCGGGGACCCGCAGTGTCGTCCGGACGACGAGCGAGCCGAGCCTGCGCGCCCAGCTGCGCGCCGCCCGCGGCAACGCGCCCTTCGCCTGGCTGCTCGGCGCCTTCGTCGTGCAGGCCGCCGCGACCGGCCTGATGCTCGCCGGCACCCAGTACTTCGCGACGTACATCCTCGACCGCCCGAGCGCCACGACCCTGCTCTTCGTGTGCCTGATCGTCCCCTCGCTGCTCGCCATGCCGCTCTGGCTCGCGGTCGGACGGCGCACGGGCAAGCGGAACGCGGCGGTCGGGGCTTCCCTGTGCTTCCTGCTGGGGGCGCTGGGCGCGGCCACCGGGCGCGAGCTGCCGGCTCCGCTGGTCTACGGCGCCGTGGCCCTGGCCGGCGTCGGGTACGCGGGCATGCAGATGCTGCCGATGGCGATGCTCGGCGACGCCGTCGCGGCCGACGCGTACACCAGCGGACGGCGCAGGGCAGGCGTCTTCACCGGCCTGTGGACCGCGGGCGAGACGCTCGGACTCGCCCTGGGGCCCGGCCTGTTCGGTCTCGTGCTCGCGCTCGGTGACTTCGTCTCTTCCGACGCGGACCACCGGGTCGCTCAGCCAGACTCGGCACTGACCGCGATCGTGGTCGGCTTCGGCGCCCTGCCCGCCCTGCTGTTGCTGATCAGCCTGCCGCTGCTGGCCCGCTACCGCCTCACCGAGGCCGAACTGACCCGGTTGCGCGACGAGTCCATCGCCCGCACCGCTCCGCGAGACGAGGAGTCCGTATGACGACCGACGACCCGATCCTGGCGCGGCTCGCCGCGCTGCGCGCCGGTGACCTGCCCGTGCACGGCGGCCGCACCATGGCCTACGTCTACGACTCGGGTCTTGAGGGCCTCGACGAGCTGGCGAACGCCGCGCAGGCCGCCTTCGCCGGGGTCAACGGGCTCGACATGACGGCCTTCCCGAGCGTCGTCGAGCTGGAGAACGACCTGGTGCGCCGGGCGACCGCGCTGCTGGGCGGCGCCGCGGGCACCTTCACCAGCGGCGGCACCGAGAGCTGCCTCCTCGCCGTGCTGACGGCACGTCAGCACGCCCGGCGGACCCGCGGGGTGACCGCGCCCGAACTGGTGCTGCCGCAGACCGCCCACGCCGCCTTCCACAAGGCCGCCGAACTCTTCGGCCTCACCGTCGTGAGCGTCCCCGTCGACCCGGAGACCTTCAAGGTGCGCCCGGCCGACATGGCCGCCGCGCTCACCGACCGCACCGCCCTGGTCGTCGTCTCCGCCCCCTCGTACGCCCACGGCGTCATCGACCCGGTCGCCGAGGTCGCGGCGGAGGCGGCGCGGCGCGGGATCCTCTGCCACGTCGACGCGTGCATCGGCGGCTGGTACCTGGGGCACCTCCGCCGGGCGGCCGCCCAGGACGCGCCGCGCATACCGGAGTTCGACCTAGCCGTCCCGGGCGTGACGTCCCTCTCCGTGGACCTCCACAAGTACGCGTACACGCCGAAGGGGGCCTCGCTGCTGCTCTTCCGGGACGCGGACCTGCGCCGCCACGGCTGGTTCGCGCACGCCTCCTGGCCCGGCTACCCCGTCGTCAACTCCACGCTCCAGGGCACCAAACCGGCCGGACCGCTCGCGGCGGCATGGGCGGTGACCGAGCGCGTCGGGACCGAGGGTTACACCGCGTTGTCGACGCGCGTCCACCGGACGACCCGGGCCCTCGCCCACGGCATCGACCGGATCGAGGGGCTCCGGCTGCTCGCGCGGCCCGAGGCGTCCCTGCTGGCCGTCACGTCCGACGACCCCGAGCTCGACGTCTTCGTGGTCGCCGACGAGATCCGGGAGAGCGGCTGGTACCTGCAGCCGCAGCCCGCCTTCGGCCCGTCACCGGCCAATCTGCACCTCACGGTGACCGCGGCCGTCGCGGGCGAGGAGTCCGTGCGGCAGCTGCTGGCCGAACTGGAGAAGGCGGTGGGGCGGGCGCGGGCGGCCGGGCCCGTGGTCGTCGACCCGGAGGTGGTGGGGGCCGCGGCCTCGCTGGACCCGGACGGGCTGAGCCCCGAGGAGATCGAGGTGGCCCTCACGCTCGCCGGAGTGGGGGAGGGCGGGCGGCTGCCGGAGCGGATGGCGCCGGTGCTCGCGGTGCTGCAGGTGCTGCCGCCGAAGCTGAGCGAGCGGCTGCTGCCCGAGGTCATCGGCCGGCTCTACCGGTCCCGCTGAACGCCCGAGGGGCGGAGCCGTGACGGCTCCGCCCCTCGGGATGTGACGTTTCTGCTGTACCAGCCCTGATCAGGCCTCGTCGTGCGCCACCGCACGCCGCGCGTCCGCGTCGAGAACGCCCCAGCTGATCAGCTGCTCGGTCAGGACCGAGGGCGACTGGTCGTAGATGACGGCGAGCGTGCGCAGGTCGTCCTGGCGGATCGACAGCACCTTGCCGTTGTAGTCACCGCGCTGCGACTGGATCGTGGCGGCATAGCGCTGCAGCGGGCCCGCCTTCTCCGGCGGCACGTGGGCCAGGCGCTCCAGGTCCAGGACCAGCTTCGGCGGGGGCTCGGCGGCGCCGCCCGGGGTCGTCCCCGGCAGCAGCTCCTGCACCGGCACGCCGTAGAAGTCCGCCAGCTCGGCAAGGCGCTGCACGGTCACGGCACGGTCACCGCGCTCGTACGACCCGACCACGACCGCCTTCCAGCGTCCCTGGGACTTCTCCTCGACACCGTGGAGGGAAAGGCCCTGCTGGGTACGGATCGCACGGAGCTTGGCCCCGAGCTGTTTGGCGTATTCGCTGGACATATAGCTCCCCGGACACTGCATCAATGTGCGGCTCCGCCGCGTGGCTGGTAACTCACTGTGAGGTTACGCAGCGTTACTTGGCCGCGTCAAGCCGAATGGTCCGTACCGACCTTCTCGTGAATCCGGCGTTCTCGCACCTCCAGGGTGGTGATCAGCGATGTTGCGGGGCTGGTAGTCTGGTTGGCGCAATTCCGACGTCCTTTAAGGTCCGTCCCGTGAGGCGGAGAAGGAGGTCCGTTTCATATGGACACGCAGCAGTCCGATGCCAGGCCCGTACTCGAGGGCCCGGACATCGAGCGGGTACTGACCCGCATCGCCCACGAGATCGTCGAGCGCGCCAAGGGCGCCGAGGACGTGGTCCTCCTGGGCATTCCCACGCGGGGCGTCTTCCTCGCCCGCCGCCTGGCCGAGAAGCTCGAGGACGTCACGGGACGCAAGATCCCCTGCGGCTCCCTCGACATCACGATGTACCGCGACGACCTGCGGATGCACCCGCCGCGCGCGCTCGCCCGCACCGAGATCCCCGGCGACGGCATCGACGGCCGCCTGGTCGTCCTCGTCGACGACGTGCTCTTCTCCGGCCGCACCATCCGTGCCGCGCTCGACGCCCTGAACGACATCGGGCGCCCGCGCGCCGTGCAGCTCGCGGTCCTCGTCGACCGCGGCCACCGCGAACTTCCCATCCGTGCCGACTACGTCGGCAAGAACCTCCCCACGTCGCTGCGGGAGACGGTCAAGGTCCAGCTCGCCGAGGAGGACGGCCGCGACGCCGTGCTGCTCGGTGCCAAGCCGGACGCCACGGCAGCCGAGCAGTAGCACCCCACAGGCCGTACGCGTACGTCCGTACGGCCGCAGCGGTGTGCCCTCGCGCGCCCGTATGTCCTGAATCTCCTGAACTTTTCTACGGAGCTCCCCAGATGATGCGACACCTCATCTCGGCCGCCGACCTCACCCGCGACGACGCCGTGCTCATCCTCGACACCGCCGAGGAGATGGCCCGCGTCGCGGACCGGCCCATCAAGAAGCTGCCCGCCCTGCGCGGCCGGACCATCTGCAACCTCTTCTTCGAGGACTCGACCCGGACCCGGATCTCCTTCGAGGCCGCCGAGAAGCGTCTCTCCGCCGACGTCATCAACTTCGCCGCCAAGGGCTCCAGCGTCTCCAAGGGCGAGTCCCTGAAGGACACCGCGCAGACCCTGGAGGCGATGGGCGTCGACGCCGTCGTCATCCGGCACAGCGCGTCCGGCGCGCCGTACCGGCTCGCCACGTCCGGCTGGATCGACGCCCCGGTGATCAACGCGGGCGACGGCACCCACCAGCACCCCACCCAGGCGCTGCTCGACGCGTTCACCATGCGCCGCCGCCTCGTCGGCCGGGACGCCGGGATCGGCCAGGGCCTCGACGGCAAGCGCGTCACGCTCGTCGGCGACATCCTGCACAGCCGCGTCGCCCGGTCGAACGTGGACCTGCTGCACACCCTCGGCGCCGAGGTCACCCTCGTCGCGCCGCCCACCCTGCTGCCCGTCGGCGTCGAGAGCTGGCCGTGCGACGTCTCGTACGACCTGGACTCCACGCTCCCCAAGACCGACGCCGTGATGATGCTGCGCGTCCAGCGCGAGCGCATGAACGCCGCGTTCTTCCCGACCGAGCGCGAGTACTCCCGCCGCTACGGCCTCGACGGCGAGCGCATGGCGAAGATGCCCGAGCACGCCATCGTGATGCACCCCGGCCCGATGGTCCGCGGCATGGAGATCACCGCCGAGGTCGCCGACTCCGACCGCTGCACCGTCATCGAGCAGGTCGCCAACGGCGTCCACACGCGGATGGCCGTCCTCTACCTGCTTCTGGGCGGCAACGAGCCCGCCGTCACGCACACCCGTACCGAGGGGAACTAAGAACATGAGCAAGATCCTGATCCGTGGTGCGAAGGTGCTCGGCGGCGAGGCGCAGGACGTCCTGATCGACGGCGCCGTGATCGCCGAGGTCGGCGCCGGTCTCTCCGCCGACGGCGTGGACGAGGTCGTCGAGGCCGACGGCAAGGTGCTGCTGCCGGGCCTCGTGGACCTGCACACCCACCTGCGCGAGCCCGGCCGCGAGGACTCCGAGACCGTCCTCACCGGCACCCAGGCCGCCGCTTCCGGTGGCTACACCGCCGTGTTCGCCATGGCCAACACGTTCCCCGTCGCCGACACCGCGGGCGTCGTCGAGCAGGTCTACCGGCTCGGCCAGGAGCACGGCTACTGCGACGTGCAGCCCATCGGCGCCGTGACGGTGGGCCTGGAGGGCCAGAAGCTCGCCGAGCTCGGCGCCATGCACGAGTCCGCCGCCGGTGTCACCGTCTTCTCCGACGACGGCAAGTGCGTCCACGACGCCGTGATCATGCGCCGCGCCCTGGAGTACGTGAAGGCCTTCGGCGGCGTCGTCGCCCAGCACGCGCAGGAGCCCCGCCTCACCGAGGGCGCCCAGATGAACGAGGGCACCGTCTCGGCCGAGCTGGGCCTGGGCGGCTGGCCGGCGGTGGCCGAAGAATCGATCATCGCCCGGGATGTCCTGCTCGCCGAGCACGTCGGCTCCCGCGTGCACATCTGCCACCTGTCCACGGCCGGCTCCGTCGAGATCGTCCGCTGGGCCAAGTCCCGCGGCATCGACGTGACCGCCGAGGTCACCCCGCACCACCTGCTCCTCACCGACGAGCTGGTCCGCTCGTACAACCCGGTCTACAAGGTGAACCCGCCGCTGCGCACGGAGAAGGACGTCATGGCGCTGCGCGAGGCGCTCGCCGACGGCACCATCGACATCGTCGCCACCGACCACGCGCCGCACCCGCACGAGGACAAGGACTGCGAGTGGGCCGCCGCCGCCATGGGCATGGTCGGCCTGGAGACCGCGCTGAGCGTGGTGCAGCAGACCATGGTCGAGACCGGACTGCTCGACTGGGCCGGCGTCGCCGACCGGATGTCCGTCAAGCCGGCCGAGATCGGACAGGCCACGGGCCACGGACGTCCCGTCTCGGCAGGTGAGCCCGCGAACCTCGTCCTGGTCGACGCCGACTACCGTGGAGACGTTGACCCCGCGGGCTTCGCCTCGCGCAGCCGCAACACCCCCTACGAGGGTCGCGAGCTGCCGGGGCGCGTCACCCACACCTGGCTGCGGGGCAAGGCCACCCTCGCCGACGGGAAGCTCGCGTGACTCCACTGCTCCACCTCGCTGCCGAACAGAAGTCGGCGGACGTGACCGACTGGCCCGACCGGATCGGCTGGATCGTCGGTCTGCTGCTCTTCATCACGCTCGTGTACTGGCTGATGCGCCAGGGCTGGAAGTGGCGCGGCACGCTGCAGGGCGACCTGCCACCGCTGCCCAGCGCGCCGAGCGAGCCCGGCCCGGCGAAACTTGAGCTGAGCGGCCGGTACCACGGCTCCACCACCGCGGGGCAGTGGCTCGACCGCATCGTGGCGCACGGCCTCGGCACCCGCAGCCGAGTCGAGCTGACCCTGACCGACGCCGGTCTGGACGTCGTACGCCCCGGGGCGACGGACTTCTTCGTCCCCGCGGACGCGCTGCGCGAGGCCCGGCTCGACAAGGGCATCGCCGGCAAGGTCCTCACGGAGGGCGGTCTGCTGATCGTCACCTGGGCGCACGGCGACAAGCTGATCGACTCCGGTTTCCGGTCCGACCACGCCGCCGAGCAGGCCGAGTGGGTCACCGCACTGAACGACATGAGCAACACGACCATCACGACGGAAGGCACCGCACGATGACCACCTCCACCAGGGGAGCCAGCAAGGTTCCCGCCGTTCTCGTCCTGGAGGACGGCCGGGTGTTCCGCGGCCGCGCCTACGGGGCCGTGGGGGAGACCTTCGGCGAGGCCGTGTTCTCCACCGGCATGACCGGCTACCAGGAGACCCTCACCGACCCGTCGTACGACCGCCAGATCGTGGTCGCCACCGCCCCGCAGATCGGCAACACGGGCTGGAACGACGAGGACGACGAGTCGAGCCGCATCTGGGTCTCGGGCTACGTGGTCCGCGACCCCGCCCGCATCCCCTCGAACTGGCGCGCCGCCCGCTCGCTCGACGACGAGCTGGTCGCCCAGAACATCGTGGGGATCTCCGGGATCGACACCCGTGCCCTCACCCGCCACCTGCGCGAGCGCGGCTCCATGCGCTCCGGCATCTTCTCCGGCGAGACCCTCCCGGCCGACGCCGACCTGGTCTCCCGGGTCCAGGCGCAGCCCGCCATGAAGGGCCTGAGCCTGTACGAGGAGGTCGCCACCAAGGAGACCTACGTCGTCCCGGCGGTCGGCACCAAGCGGTTCACCGTGGCCGCCATCGACCTCGGCATCAAGGGCATGACCCCGCACCGCATGGCCGAGCGCGGCATCGAGGTGCACGTGCTCCCGGCGACCGCCACCGAGGACGACGTCTACGCCGTGAACCCCGACGGCGTGTTCTTCTCCAACGGCCCGGGCGACCCGGCCACCGCCGAGGGACCGGTCGCGCTGATGACCGCGGTCCTCGCGCGCAGGACGCCGCTGTTCGGCATCTGCTTCGGCAACCAGATCCTCGGCCGCGCCCTCGGCTTCGGCACGTACAAGCTGAAGTACGGCCACCGCGGCATCAACCAGCCGGTGCAGGACCGCACCACCGGCAAGGTCGAGGTCACCGCGCACAACCACGGCTTCGCCGTGGACGCGCCGCTCGACAAGGTCAGCGAGACGCCCTTCGGCCGCGCCGAGGTCTCCCACGTCTGCCTGAACGACCAGGTCGTCGAGGGCCTCCAGCTGCTCGACCAGCCGGCCTTCTCCGTCCAGTACCACCCCGAAGCGGCTGCCGGCCCGCACGACGCCGCGTACCTCTTCGACCGCTTCGTTTCCCTGATGGAGGGCCAGCGTGCCTAAGCGCACCGATATCCAGTCCGTCCTGGTCATCGGCTCCGGCCCGATCGTCATCGGCCAGGCCGCCGAGTTCGACTACTCCGGCACCCAGGCGTGCCGCATCCTGCGCGCCGAGGGCCTGCGGGTCATCCTCGTGAACTCCAACCCGGCGACGATCATGACCGACCCGGAGATCGCCGACGCCACGTACGTCGAGCCGATCACCCCCGAGTTCGTCGAGAAGATCATCGCCAAGGAGCGGCCCGACGCGCTGCTGCCGACCCTGGGTGGTCAGACGGCCCTCAACACGGCCATCTCCATGCACGAGCAGGGCGTCCTCGAGAAGTACGGCGTCGAGCTCATCGGCGCCAACGTCGAGGCGATCAACAAGGGCGAGGACCGCGACCTCTTCAAGGGCGTCGTCGAGGAGGTCCGCAAGAAGATCGGGCACGGCGAGTCCGCCCGCTCGGTCATCTGCCACTCCATGGACGACGTCCTCAAGGGCGTCGACACCCTCGGCGGCTACCCCGTCGTCGTCCGCCCCTCCTTCACCATGGGCGGCGCCGGCTCCGGCTTCGCGCACGACGAGGAGGAGCTGCGCCGCATCGCCGGCCAGGGCCTCACGCTCTCCCCGACCACCGAGGTGCTCCTGGAGGAGTCCATCCTCGGCTGGAAGGAGTACGAGCTGGAGCTGATGCGCGACAAGAACGACAACGTCGTGGTCGTCTGCTCCATCGAGAACTTCGACCCGATGGGCGTGCACACCGGCGACTCGATCACCGTCGCCCCGTCGATGACGCTCACCGACCGCGAGTACCAGCGGCTGCGCGACATCGGCATCGCGATCATCCGCGAGGTCGGCGTCGACACAGGCGGCTGCAACATCCAGTTCGCGATCAACCCCGACGACGGCCGCGTCATCGTCATCGAGATGAACCCGCGCGTCTCGCGCTCCTCGGCGCTCGCGTCGAAGGCGACCGGCTTCCCGATCGCGAAGATCGCGGCGAAGCTGGCCGTCGGCTACACGCTCGACGAGATCCCGAACGACATCACCGAGAAGACGCCGGCTTCCTTCGAGCCGACGCTCGACTACGTGGTCGTGAAGGCCCCGCGCTTCGCGTTCGAGAAGTTCCCGCAGGCCGACTCCACCCTCACCACGACCATGAAGTCGGTCGGCGAGGCCATGGCGATCGGCCGCAACTTCACCGAGGCGTTCCAGAAGGCGCTGCGCTCGCTGGAGAAGAAGGGTTCGCAGTTCTCCTTCGTCGGCGAGACCGGCGACAAGCAGGAGCTGCTCGAAGCCTCCGTGCGCCCCACCGACGGTCGCATCAACACCGTCATGGACGCGATCCGCGCCGGCGCCACCCCGGAGGAGGTCTTCGACTACACGAAGATCGACCCGTGGTTCGTCGACCAGCTGTTCCTGATCAAGGAGACGGCCGACGAGCTGGCCGAGGCCCCCGAGCTGACCCGCGACCTCATCGCGGAGGCCAAGCGCCATGGCTTCTCCGACCACCAGATCGCCGAGATCCGCGGTCTGCGCGAGGACGTCGTCCGCGAGGTCCGGCACGCGCTCGGCGTTCGCCCGGTCTACAAGACGGTCGACACCTGCGCCGCCGAGTTCGCCGCCAAGACGCCGTACTTCTACTCCTCGTACGACGAGGAGACCGAGGTCGCGCAGCGCACCAAGCCCGCGGTGATCATCCTGGGCTCGGGCCCGAACCGCATCGGCCAGGGCATCGAGTTCGACTACTCCTGCGTCCACGCCTCCTTCGCGCTCAGCGAAGCGGGCTACGAGACCGTGATGGTCAACTGCAACCCGGAGACCGTCTCCACGGACTACGACACCTCCGACCGCCTGTACTTCGAGCCGCTGACGCTGGAAGACGTGCTGGAGATCGTGCACGCCGAGTCGCTGGCCGGGCCCGTCGCGGGCGTCGTCGTCCAGCTCGGCGGCCAGACCCCGCTGGGCCTCGCGCAGGCGCTCAAGGACAACGGCGTGCCGGTCGTCGGCACCTCCCCGGAGGCGATCCACGCCGCCGAGGACCGCGGCGCCTTCGGCCGCGTGCTCGCCGAGGCCGGCCTGCCCGCGCCCAAGCACGGCACCGCGACGACCTTCGCCGAGGCCAAGGCCATCGCCGACGAGATCGGCTACCCGGTCCTGGTCCGCCCGTCGTACGTGCTCGGCGGCCGCGGCATGGAGATCGTCTACGACGAGACCCGGCTGTCCTCGTACATCGCGGAGTCGACCGAGATCAGCCCGTCCCGGCCGGTCCTTGTGGACCGCTTCCTGGACGACGCCATCGAGATCGACGTGGACGCGCTCTACGACGGCCAGGAGCTCTACCTCGGCGGCGTCATGGAGCACATCGAGGAGGCCGGCATCCACTCCGGCGACTCGGCGTGCGCCCTGCCCCCGATCACGCTCGGCGGCTTCGACATCAAGCGCCTGCGCGCCTCCACCGAGGCCATCGCCAAGGGCGTCGGCGTGCGCGGCCTGATCAACATCCAGTTCGCGATGGCGGGTGACATCCTCTACGTCCTGGAGGCCAACCCGCGCGCCTCCCGCACCGTCCCCTTCACCTCGAAGGCGACCGCGGTGCCGCTCGCGAAGGCCGCCGCCCGCATCTCGCTGGGCGCCACCGTCGCCGAGCTGCGCGCCGAGGGCCTGCTCCCGAAGACGGGCGACGGCGGCACGCTGCCGCTGGACGCGCCGATCTCCGTCAAGGAGGCCGTCATGCCGTGGTCGCGCTTCCGCGACATCCACGGCCGCGGCGTCGACACGGTCCTCGGCCCGGAGATGCGCTCCACCGGCGAGGTCATGGGCATCGACTCCGTCTTCGGCACGGCGTACGCCAAGTCGCAGGCGGGCGCCTACGGGCCGCTGCCCACCAAGGGCCGCGCCTTCATCTCGGTCGCCAACCGCGACAAGCGCTCGATGATCTTCCCGGCGCGCGAGCTGGTCGCCCACGGCTTCGAGCTGCTCGCCACGTCCGGCACGGCCGAGGTGCTCAAGCGCAACGGCATCAACGCCACCATCGTGCGCAAGCAGTCCGAGGGCGAGGGCCCGAACGGCGAGAAGACGATCGTCCAGCTCATCCACGACGGTGACGTCGACCTGATCGTCAACACCCCGTACGGCACCGGCGGCCGCCTCGACGGCTACGAGATCCGTACGGCGGCCGTGGCCCGCTCCGTGCCGTGCCTGACCACGGTCCAGGCGCTCGCCGCCGCCGTCCAGGGCATCGACGCGCTCAACCACGGCGACGTGGGTGTGCGTTCACTGCAGGAACACGCGGAACACCTGACCGCGGCCCGCGACTAGCAGCCCAAGAGGGGGACACCGAACGGTGTCCCCCTCTTCATGAGCCCACCGCCTCGCGCGCACCACTAGGACGTCAGTCATGTACAAGCTGTTCTTCAACCTCGTCTTCAAGCGCATGGACCCCGAGAAGGCCCACTACCTGGCCTTCCGCTGGATCCGCCTCGCGGCCCGCACGCCCGTCCTGCGCACCTTCGTGGCGGCCGCTCTCGCGCCGCGCTACAAGGAGCTGCGCACGGAAGCCCTCGGTCTCCGTATGCACGGTCCCTTCGGCCTCGCCGCCGGCTTCGACAAGAACGCCATCGCGATCGACGGCATGGCGATGCTCGGCTTCGACCACATCGAGATCGGCACGGTGACGGGCGAGGCCCAGCCGGGCAACCCGAAGAAGCGCCTCTTCCGGCTCGTCCCGGACCGCGCGCTGATCAACCGCATGGGCTTCAACAACGAAGGCTCGCTGGCCGTCGCCGCGCGCCTGGCCTCCCGCAACCCGGTCATCAGGACCACGGTCGGCGTGAACATCGGCAAGACCAAGGTCGTCCCCGAGGCCGAGGCCGTCGGCGACTACGTGAAGTCCACGGAGCGCCTCGCCGCCTTCGCCGACTACCTCGTCGTGAACGTGTCGTCGCCGAACACGCCCGGCCTGCGCAACCTCCAGGCCACGGAGGCGCTGCGCCCGCTGCTGACCGCCGTGCGCGAGGCCGCCGACCGCACCGTGCGCTCCCGCCGCGTCCCCCTGCTGGTGAAGATCGCGCCCGATCTGGCCGACGAAGACGTCGACGCGGTCGCCGACCTGGCCGTCGAGCTCGGCCTCGACGGCATCATCGCCACGAACACGACGATCTCCCGCGAGGGCCTGAAGACCCGTGGCGACGTCGTGAGCGAGACGGGAGGCCTCTCCGGCGCTCCCCTCAAGGAACGCTCCCTGGAGGTCCTCAGGCGCCTGTACGCGCGCGTGGGGGACAAGATCACCCTCGTGGGCGTCGGCGGCATCGAGAACGCCGAGGACGCCTGGCAGCGCATCCTCGCCGGTGCCACCCTCATCCAGGGCTACTCGGCCTTCATCTACGAGGGCCCGTTCTACGCCCGCGCGATCCACAAGGGCCTCGCCGCCCGCCTGAACAACTCGCCGTACCCCACGCTCGCCGACGCGATCGGCGCCGATGTGAAGAAGGTGTCCGCATGACGGTCCTCGAACCCTTCGGCGCCCGCCTGCGCCGCGTCATGGACGAGCGCGGTCCGCTGTGCGTGGGCATCGACCCGCACGCCGCCCTGCTGTCCTCGTGGGGCCTGAACGACGACATCGCCGGCCTGGAGTCCTTCACGCGCACGTCCGTCGAGGCGCTGGCCGACACGGTCGCCGTGGTCAAGCCGCAGATGGCGTTCTTCGAGCGGTTCGGCTCGCGCGGCGTCGCCGTCCTGGAGAAGGCCGTGGCCGACCTGCGCGCGGCGGGCACTCTCGTCGTCATGGACGCCAAGCGCGGCGACATCGGCTCGACCATGGCCGCGTACGCGGAGACCTACCTGCACAAGGACTCGCCGCTGTTCGTGGACGCCCTGACGGTGTCCCCGTACCTCGGCTACGGCTCGCTGAAGCCCGCCGTCGACCTGGCCCGCGAGTCCGGCGCCGGACTCTTCGTGCTCGCCCTCACCTCCAACCCCGAGGGCGGCGAGGTCCAGCACGCGGTGCGCGCCGACGGCCGCGACGTCGGGGCGACGATGCTCGCGCACCTCGCCGAGGAGAACGCGGGGGAGACCCCCATGGGCTCCTTCGGCGCGGTCGTCGGCGCCACGCTGGGCGACCTCTCCTCGTACGACCTCGACATCAACGGCCCGCTCCTCGCGCCCGGCATCGGCGCGCAGGGTGCCACCGCCGCCGATCTTCCGACGGTGTTCGGCGCGGCCGCGCGCAACGTGGTGCCGAACGTCAGCCGCGGGGTCCTCAAGGCCGGTCCGTCCGTGCCCGCGCTGCGGGACGCGGCGGTCCGGTTCGCGGATGAAGTGCGCGAGGCGGTCGCGGGCGTCGCCTGACGCTCCTCGGAGGTCTGCCGGAGCACCCGCGGAAGGCCGTTCGACGCCTTCCGCGTGGTGGCACTCCGTGCCGACCTTGGGCTTCGCGTACGAATCCTGACCGATTTCACCGCCGTTTTGCCCTAAATGTCGGACTCGATGGAGGCTGACCAGGACTTTTCCGCTGTTCTCGCTGACTCGGACGGCCTTGGCCGCTAGTCTCCGACGAGAGCGAACGGGCAAGCGCATTGCACGTTGCTCCCCAGGTGTGGGGCGACTAGGTTCCTCACCGGTCCGTATCCGACAGTTCGACATCCGAGGTGACGTAGGCGTGGCTCTTCCGCCCCTTACCCCTGAACAGCGCGCAGCCGCGCTCGAAAAGGCCGCCGCGGCTCGCCGGGAGCGGGCCGAGGTCAAGAATCGACTCAAGCACTCCGGCGCCTCCCTTCACGAGGTCATCAAGCAGGGCCAGGAGAACGACGTCATCGGAAAGATGAAGGTCTCCGCCCTCCTCGAGTCCCTGCCGGGCGTGGGCAAGGTCCGCGCCAAGCAGATCATGGAGCGCCTCGGGATCTCCGAATCCCGCCGGGTGCGCGGTCTCGGTTCCAACCAGATCGCCTCCCTGGAGCGCGAGTTCGGCAGCACCGGCGCCTGAGTGACGGTCACCGGCCCCAGGGCTGGTCCCGGCACTCCGGAACAACTGGAATAATCGCTGCATGAGTGAACGTCCGCGGCTGACCGTGCTCTCCGGCCCCTCTGGAGTCGGCAAGAGCACGGTCGTCGCTCATATGCGCAAGGAACACCCCGAGGTCTGGCTCTCGGTGTCGGCGACGACCCGCAAGCCGCGCCCGGGCGAGAAGCACGGAGTCCAGTACTTCTTCGTCACCGACGAGGAGATGGACAAGCTGATCGCCAACGGCGAGCTCCTTGAGTGGGCCGAGTTCGCGGGCAACCGCTACGGCACGCCACGGCGCGCCGTGCTCGACCGCCTGGAAGCGGGCGAGCCGGTCCTCCTCGAGATCGATCTCCAGGGCGCTCGCCTGGTCCGCGAGTCGATGCCCGAGGCGCAGCTGGTCTTCCTCGCACCGCCGAGCTGGGACGAGCTGGTCCGTCGGCTCACCGGGCGCGGCACCGAGGCGCCTGAGGTCATCGAGCGCAGGCTCGAGGCCGCGAAGGTGGAGCTGGCCGCCGAGGCGGAGTTCGACACGACCCTTGTCAATACCTCCGTCGAGGGCGTAGCGCGTGAGCTGCTAGCCTTGATGAAAGTTCTTTGATCTTTACCCCAGTCGGAACCCCTCCGGTTCCGGCCCCCATCGGAAGGCAGAGAGTGTCCTCTTCCATTACCGCGCCCGAGGGCATCATCAACCCGCCGATTGATGAGCTCCTCGAAGCAACCGACTCGAAGTACAGCCTGGTCATCTACGCCGCCAAGCGCGCGCGTCAGATCAACGCGTACTACTCGCAGCTCGGTGAGGGCCTGCTCGAGTACGTCGGCCCGCTGGTGGACACGCACGTCCACGAGAAGCCGCTCTCGATCGCCCTTCGTGAGATCAACGCGGGTCTGCTGACGTCCGAGGCCATCGAGGGCCCGGCGCAGTAACGCACGTCGTCTCGACAGTTTTCACGTCATCCCAGGCCCGGCAGCGCGACTGCCGGGCCTGTGGTGTGTCATGGAGTCGTACGTTTCCTCGTACGCAGCGGATTCAGGGGAGAGCCGGTGTCCAAGCCGAAGGTCGTTCTGGGAGTCAGTGGTGGGATCGCCGCCTACAAGGCGTGCGAACTGCTGCGTCGGCTGACGGAGTCCGGCCACGACGTGCGCGTCGTGCCCACCGAATCGGCGCTGCACTTCGTCGGCGCCGCGACCTGGTCCGCGCTCTCCGGCAACCCCGTCTCCACCGAGGTCTGGGACTCCGTCCACGAAGTCCCGCACGTCCGGATCGGCCAGCACGCGGACCTCGTGATCGTCGCCCCGGCCACCGCCGACATGCTCGCCAAGGCCGCCCACGGCCTGGCCGACGACCTCCTGACGAACACCCTGCTCACCGCCCGCTGTCCGGTCGTCTTCGCCCCCGCCATGCACACCGAGATGTGGGAGCACCCGGCGACCCAGGAGAACGTCGCCACGCTGCGCCGCCGCGGCGCCCGCGTCATCGAGCCGGCCGTCGGCCGGCTGACCGGCGTGGACACCGGCAAGGGCCGCTTCCCCGACCCGGCCGAGATCTTCGAGTACGTACGCCGCGTCCTGGCCCGCGGCGCCGCACCGCAGGACCTCGCCGGGCAGCACGTCGTCATCAGCGCCGGCGGCACCCGCGAACCCCTGGACCCGGTCCGCTTCCTCGGCAACCGCTCCTCCGGCAAGCAGGGCTACGCGCTGGCCCGGACGGCCGCCGCCCGCGGCGCCCGCGTCACGCTGCTGTCGGCGAACGCGGCGCTGCCCGACCCGGCCGGCGTCGACGTCGTCCACGTGGGCACCGCCGTGCAGCTGCGGGAGGCCGTCCTCAAGGCGGCCGCCGACGCCGACGCGGTCGTGATGGCCGCGGCCGTGGCGGACTTCCGCCCGGAGACCTACGCCACCGGCAAGATCAAGAAGAAGGACGGCGAGAACCCGGCGCCGATCGCGCTGGTCCGCAACCCGGACATCCTCGCCGAGATCTCCGGCGACCGGCCCCGCCCCGGTCAGCTGGTCGTCGGCTTCGCCGCCGAGACCGACGACGTCCTCGCCAACGGCCGCGCCAAGCTCGCCCGCAAGGGCTGCGACCTGCTCGTCGTCAACGAGGTCGGGGAGCGCAAGACCTTCGGCTCCGAGGAGAACGAAGCCGTGATCCTGGGCGCCGACGGCACCGAGACCCCCGTCCCGTACGGCCCGAAGGAAGCGCTCGCCGACCAGATCTGGGACGAGGTCGTGCGCCGCCTGCCGGCCCGGTAAAGAATTCGCGAACGTGGCTCGCACCCCAGAGGGACCGGAATTCCACGTTCGCCCCTTCGGGTGCCTCGAACCCCCGGAAACGCGGGAATTTCGGGCGCCCCGCACCCTTCCGAAGACCGATCGTCGTATCGGAGAATGCGGTGTCGCAGGTCACAGCGCTCCCAAGTGGCGAGACGCGTGGTCCGGCGGCCGAGCACGACCGATAAACTGTTCCCGGACGGTGCCAGGCGCAGCCCCCGGCCCGTCCTTCAATGATCAGCCAGCAGCCGCTGCAACCACAGGGAGCGTTGTGTCCCGTCGCCTGTTCACCTCGGAGTCCGTGACCGAGGGTCACCCCGACAAGATCGCTGACCAGATCAGCGACACCATTCTCGACGCACTGCTGCGTGAGGACCCCACGTCCCGCGTGGCCGTCGAGACGCTGATCACCACGGGCCTCGTGCACGTGGCCGGCGAGGTCACCACCAAGGCGTACGCGCCGATCGCGCAGCTCGTGCGCGAGAAGATCCTCGAGATCGGCTACGACTCGTCGAAGAAGGGCTTCGACGGCGCGTCCTGCGGCGTCTCCGTCTCCATCGGCTCGCAGTCCCCGGACATCGCGCAGGGCGTCGACACGGCGTACGAGAAGCGCGTCGAGGGCGACGACGACGAGCTCGACAAGCAGGGCGCGGGCGACCAGGGCCTGATGTTCGGCTACGCGTGCGACGAGACGCCGGAGCTCATGCCGCTCCCGATCCACCTCGCGCACCGCCTGTCGCGCCGCCTGTCCGAGGTCCGCAAGAACGGCACGATCCCCTACCTCCGCCCGGACGGTAAGACCCAGGTCACCATCGAGTACGACGGCGACAAGGCCGTCCGCCTCGACACGGTCGTCGTCTCCTCGCAGCACGCGTCGGACATCGACCTGGACTCGCTCCTCGCGCCCGACATCCGCGAATTCGTGGTCGAGCCCGAGCTCAAGGCGCTCCTGGACGACGGCATCAAGCTGGAGACCGAGGGCTACCGCCTCCTGGTCAACCCCACCGGCCGCTTCGAGATCGGCGGCCCGATGGGCGACGCCGGCCTCACCGGCCGCAAGATCATCATCGACACGTACGGCGGCTACGCCCGCCACGGCGGCGGCGCCTTCTCCGGCAAGGACCCGTCGAAGGTCGACCGCTCCGCCGCGTACGCGATGCGCTGGGTCGCCAAGAACGTCGTCGCCGCCGGCCTCGCCGCCCGCTGCGAGGTCCAGGTCGCGTACGCGATCGGCAAGGCCGAGCCGGTCGGTCTGTTCGTCGAGACCTTCGGCACGGCGACGGTCGACACGGACAAGATCGAGGCCGCGATCACCGAGGTCTTCGACCTCCGTCCGGCCGCGATCATCCGAGACCTCGACCTGCTCCGCCCGATCTACTCCCAGACGGCCGCCTACGGCCACTTCGGGCGCGCGCTGCCCGACTTCACCTGGGAGAAGACGGACCGCGTGGACGCGCTGCGCAAGGCCGCGGGGCTGTAGTCCCCTCCGACCACTGCCGGGCCCGGCTCTCCTTCGGGAGGGCCGGGCCTTCGCGTTGTCACAGGTCCTCGGGCCTGCCGGTTGCCGCAGAGCCGTTCGCGCCGGGTCGGCGTGGACCAGGTCGACGGAGCGTGGTCGGGGGTCTTCGGAGAGCCGGGTTCTGCCGGGCGGTGCGCCGGGGGCGGTGCGGAGGGCACGAGCCCGATCAGTGTGCCGTCCGCGTCGAGAGCCGCGTCGAGAGCCGCGTCGCAGAGCCGGGCGAACTCGGCCGACGCTCGCTTGCGGCCCGTCTCGACCTTGCTGATCTGGCCCTTGCTGTAGTGGACTGCGGCAGCGAACTCCGCCAACGTCAGTCCCGCGGCCATGCGTAAGCGGCGCAGTTCGGCGCCGAACGGCGGTGCCCCTCCCAGCATGTTCCCCCCTCATGCCCGACACCGGTGACTCGCCCCGGAGTGGCTGTCGTCGGCAGCCAGCGTCGGCTCCCGGCGATGACACGAGCAAGGGCACGACCGGTGTTTCCCGTTTCCAGTTGAGATACCTGGATCGAGCCGGACGCGGCGGTCGTGCCCGGCGTCGCGTCTGGATCACGGGCGGAATTGGCCGGTCGGGCGCTGTTGCGGCAACGGAGGCCGAGTGGTGGGGCCGCCCGCCTGACGGTCCTGACCCGGCCCGATGTCAGCCCCCTCTGGTAGGAATGCAGGCGTGAGCAGCGAGAACGACACCCCCGACGAGCCTGCCGGAGGCGAGCCGGAGCAGTTGGCGTTGATTCGGGAGAGCGTGCGCAGGGCCAAGGCGCCGAAGGCCAAGCCGCGGACGTGGCGGGGGGCCGCGCTGGCCGAGGAGTTGCCGGTCGCGCGAGTGCTCGTGGACAAGGGCGTGCTGCATCTGGACCGGTACTTCGAGTACGCGGTGCCCCAGGAGCTGGATGCCGTGGCCCAGCCGGGGGTGCGGGTGCGGGTGCGGTTCGGGGCCGGGTCGAGGAACGTGCGGGACGGGCGGCGCGAGGGCGGCGGCCTGATCGACGGGTTCCTGGTCGAGCGGGTGGCCGAGGCCGAGTACCAGGGGCCGCTCGCCGCCCTGGCGCAGGTGCTGTCGCCGGAGCCGGTGCTCGACCCGGAGGTGCTCGGGCTGACGCGGGCCGTCGCCGACCGGTATGCGGGGAGCCTGGCCGACGTGCTGCAGCTGGCGATTCCGCCGCGGCACGCGAAGGCCGAGGCGCGCGAGTTCCCGGCGCCGCCGCCACGGCCCGTCGCGCCCGATCCCGGTTCGTGGCGGCGGTACGAGCGGGGCGCCGACCTGCTCGCCTCGCTCGCCTCGGGCGGGGCGCCGCGGGCCGTGTGGACCGCGCTGCCCGGGCCCGAGTGGGCCGAGGAGATCGCGCGGGCCGTGCAGGCGACGCTCGCGTCGGGGCGGGGAGCCCTGGTCGTCGTGCCGACGGTGCGGCTCGCCGCGCGGGTCGACCAGGCGTTGGGGGACGTGCTGGGGCCGGGGCAGCACGCCCTGCTGACCGCCGACGCGGGGCAGCAGCGCCGGTACTCGGAGTGGCTCGCCGTGCGGCGGGGGGCCGTCCGGGCCGTGGTGGGGACGCGGGCCGCCATGTTCGCGCCCGTACGCGATGTGGGCCTCGTCGTGGTGTGGGACGACGGCGACTCCCACCACAGCGACGACCACGCCCCCTTCCCGCATGTGCGGGAAGTGCTGGAGCTGCGCGCCTCCCGGGACAAGTGCGCCTTCCTGCTGGGGAGTTGGAGCTGCACCGTGGAAGCGGCGCAGCTGGTGCGCAGCGGCTGGGCCGCCGCCGTCGCCGCGCCCCGCGAGGTGGTGCGGCGCACCGCTCCGCTCGTCAGGACCGTGGGCGACCTGGACGTCGCACGGGACGAGGCCGCGCGCGCCGCCCGGCTGCCCAGCCTCGCGTGGGAGGTCGCGCGGACGGCGCTGCGGGACGGTCCTGTCCTCGTGCAGGTGCCCCGCAGGGGTTATGTGCCGAGGCTCGCCTGCCAGCAGTGCCGCGAGCCAGCCCGGTGCCGGCACTGCGCGGGACCGCTGGAGGCGCGGGAGTCGACCGGGACGCTGGCCTGCGGCTGGTGCGGGCGCGAGGAGGCGCACTGGCACTGCGCCGCGTGCGGAGGCACCCGGCTGCGGGCGCAGGTCGTCGGGGCGCGGCGGACCGCCGAGGAGCTGGGGCGGGCGTTTCCCGCCGTGCCGGTGCGCACGTCGGGACGCGAGCAGGTGCTCGACACCGTGTCAGGGGCGCCCGCGCTCGTCGTGAGCACGCCGGGCGCCGAGCCCGTCGCCGAAGGGGGGTACGCCGCCGCGCTGCTGCTCGACGGCTGGGCGATGCTCGGGCGGCCCGACCTGCGGGCGGGCGAGGACGCGCTGCGGCGGTGGATCGGCGCGGCCGCGCTGGTCCGGCCTCAGGAGGCGGGCGGCACCGTGGTCGTCGTCGCCGAGCCGACGCTGCGCCCCGTGCAGGCCCTGGTCCGGTGGGACCCGGTGGGCCACGCCGTCCGGGAGCTGGCCGACCGGGCCGAGCTGGGGTTCCCGCCGGTGTCGCGGATGGCGGCGGTGGCCGGCGTCCCGGACGCGCTCGCCGACTTCCTCCGGGTGGTCGAACTGCCCCCGGACGCCGAGGTGCTGGGCCCCGTCCCGGTGCCCGACGCGGGGCCCGGCGGCGCCCGCAGGCCGGGGGCGCCGCCGCCCGGTGAGCACTGGGAGCGCGTCCTGGTCCGGGTGCCGCCCGGCAGCGGCGCGGCCCTCGCCCGCGCCCTGAAGCAGGCGCAGGCCGCCCGGATGGCGCGGGGCGGCACCGAGCCGGTGCGGGTGCGGGTGGATCCGCTCGACATCGGGTGACCGGACGTCAAGGCGATCTGACGCCAGGGCGTCAACCGGGCGCGTGCACACCGCACTTCCGATGCCGGACGACCCCGTGCACACACCATCGCCGCCCCGTGCCTGAGTGTGGCTCCGCACACACCACTGCCTCCCCGCGCCTGAGTGCGGGGAGGCAGTGGGCGGGTCGGACTCAGCCGTTGCGCGGACCGGGGAAGGCGCCCGGACGGGCCTCTTCGCGCAGCACGGGGCTGCCCGCGGTCGGCTGGGTCGGCATGGAACGGGCGGCGGGGACCGACGGCAGCGGACCCGCGCCCATCGGCAGGGCGGGACGCGCGGGCGCCGGTGTCTCCGTGGCGCGCTCGGCGTCGGCGGCCGCCTGGGTGGCGGCCCTGCGGGCTCCGTAACGGCGGTGCACCGCCTGCTTGGTGACTCCGAGCGCGGAGCCCACCGCGTCCCACGAGAAGCCCAGCGAACGGTCGAAGTCCACGGCGGCGGTCACCAGGGTCTCGACGCTGTCGCGCAGCTCCTGGGCGAGACGGACGGTGGGGGCGGGGGCCCTTCCGTAGACGACGAACCCCGCGGAGGGGCCGGAGCGGCGCGGGCGGTAGACGTTCCCGAGCTGCGCGGTGAGGGTGCGCAGCGCGTCCACCTGCCGCCGGACCCGCTCGATGTCCCGCACCAGGAGGTGCAGGCTGGCCCGTGCCTGGGCGTCGTGGGTTGCGTGGTCGGCCATGAACAAGCCTCTCGAACCGGCGATGTAAAGGATGGGACCGCGCCCGCGTCAGGCGACCGGATGTGATGACGACTGAGCGATTGCGGCCCGTGGGTTGGTCAACTCTTTCTTGACCAACGCGCCATACGGTGAGGGGTCACGCTGTTCGGGCGTATCCGCATATGCGCGGGGCGCACGTCGCGGCGCGCGCCCCCACCCCCGCCGAGCCGGACGTGACTGGGTGCGCGGCGCGGAACCCCCATAGACTGGTGCGCTGCCCTTGACCCTGCCCCGAGAGGCCGTTAGCCACCGATGAAGCTCGTCTTCGCCGGCACCCCCGAGGTCGCCGTTCCCGCTCTGGACGCCCTGATCGCCTCCGACCGGCACGAGGTCGCCGCGGTCGTCACCCGGCCCGACGCCCCCGCCGGACGCGGCCGCCGCATGGTCGCGAGCCCGGTCGCCGAGCGGGCCGAGGAGGCCGGCATCGAGGTGCTCAAGCCCGCCAAGCCGCGGGACGAGGAGTTCCTCGCCCGGCTGCGCGAGATCGGCCCGGACTGCTGCCCGGTCGTCGCGTACGGCGCGCTGCTGCCGCGCGTCGCCCTCGACGTGCCGGCCCGCGGCTGGGTCAATCTGCACTTCTCGCTGCTGCCCGCCTGGCGTGGGGCGGCGCCCGTGCAGCACGCGGTCATGGCCGGGGACGAGATCACGGGCGCGTCCACCTTTCTCATCGAGGAGGGGCTCGACTCCGGGCCGGTGTACGGCACGGTGACCGAGGCGGTCCGGTCCACCGACACCAGCGGCGACCTGCTGACCCGGCTCGCGTTCGCGGGCGCGGGGCTGCTCGTCGCCACCATGGACGGCATCGAGGACGGCTCCCTGAAGGCGGTGCCGCAGCCCGGCGACGGGATCTCCCTCGCCCCGAAGATCACCGTGGAGGACGCCAGGATCGACTGGGCCGCGCCCGCGCTCCGGGTCGACCGGGTGGTGCGCGGCTGCACCCCGGCGCCCGGCGCGTGGACCGAGTTCCGCGGCGAGCGGCTCAAGGTGCGCTCCGCCGTGCCGGTCCCCGACCGCACCGATCTGGCCCCGGGCGAGCTCGCCGTCGGCAAGAAGAACCTGTACGTCGGCACCGGCTCGTACGCCGTCGAGCTGCTCTGGGTGCAGGCCCAGGGCAAGAAGCCGATGGCCGCCGCCGACTGGGCGCGCGGGGTGCGGATCGCCTCCGGGGAGCGCCTGGGCTGACCCGTCGGCCCGGTGCCCCCTCGGGGGTCCGCCGGACGGCCGGGACGTACGCTGGGAGGGTTCACCCCGGCGTACCGCCCCTGCGCGTCGCCCGTACGATCCCACCAGCGGAGCACCTTTGAACGACCAGACGACCCCGTCGAACCGCGGCCCCCGCAAGTCCGGGAAGCCCGGCAAGCCGCACCGCCGCCCGCAGAAGGACCCCGTGCGCATCCTCGCCTTCGAGGCGCTGCGCGCGGTCGACGAGCGGGACGCGTACGCGAACCTCGTGCTGCCGCCGCTGCTGCGCAAGGCCCGCGACAAGGGCGGCTTCGACGGCCGGGACGCGGCGCTCGCGACCGAGCTCGTCTACGGGACGCTGCGCCGGCAGGGGACGTACGACGCGATCGTCGCGGCCTGCATCGACCGGCCGCTGCGCGAGGTGGATCCGCCCGTCCTGGACGTGCTCAACCTCGGGGTGCACCAGCTCCTCGGGACGCGGATCCCGACGCACGCCGCCGTCTCCGCCTCCGTCGAGCTGGCCCGCGTCGTGCTCGGCGACGGCCGGGCCAAGTTCGTCAACGCCGTGCTGCGCAAGGTGTCCCAGCACGATCTCGACGCCTGGCTGGAGCGGGTCGCGCCTCCGTACGACGACGACCCCGAGGACCATCTGGCCGTCGTGCATTCGCATCCGCGATGGGTCGTGTCGGCGCTGTGGGACTCCCTGGGAGGCGGTCGCGCGGGCATCGAGGACCTGCTGGAGGCCGACAACGAGCGGCCCGAGGTCACCCTCGTCGCACGGCCCGGGCGGACCACGGCCGAGGCCGTGCTCGACGAGGTCGGCGAGGAGTCCGGGCTGCCCGGCCGCTGGTCGCCGTATGCGGTGCGGCTGGCGGAGGGCGGCGAGCCGGGCGCGTTCGACGTCGTGCGGTCCGGCCGGGCCGGCGTGCAGGACGAGGGCAGCCAGCTCGTCGCCATCGCGCTCGCGAACGCTCCGGTCGAGGGCAGGGACGAGAAGTGGCTGGACGGCTGCGCGGGTCCCGGCGGCAAGGCCGCGATGCTGGCCGGGCTCGCCGCCGAGCGCGGGGCGACGCTGCTCGCCTCCGAGAAGCAGCCGCACCGCGCCGGGCTCGTGGCGAAGGCGCTCGCCGGGAACCCGGGTCCCTACCAGGTGATCGCCGCGGACGGGACGCGGCCGCCGTGGGGTCCCGGCACGTTCGACCGGGTCCTGATGGACGTGCCCTGCACCGGGCTCGGCGCCCTGCGGCGGCGCCCCGAGGCCCGGTGGCGGCGGCGACCGGAGGACCTCGACGGATTCGGTCCGCTGCAACGCTCCTTGCTGCGCACGGCACTTGAGTCCGTCCGCGTCGGCGGTGTCGTCGGCTACGCCACGTGCTCGCCGCACCTCGCCGAGACGCGGGCCGTCGTCGACGACGTGCTGAAGGGTTTCGACGGGGCCGAACTCATCGACGCGCGGCCCCTGTTGGCGGGCGTGCCGGCGCTCGGCGACGGTCCCGACGTGCAGCTGTGGCCGCATCTGCACGGGACCGACGCGATGTACCTAGCCCTGATCCGGCGTACCGTCTGACGTCTTCGCGAGGGAGTGGGGCCACCACACGCGGGGCCCCACGTCCAGGAACAGCGACGTCACCAGGACCGACCGCACCACGAACGTGTCCAGGAGCACGCCGAGCGCCACCGCGAAGCCGATCTCCGCGAAGGCCACCATCGGCAGGGTGCCGAGCGCCGCGAACGTGCCCGCCAGGACCAGGCCCGCCGAGGTGATCACGGCACCGGTCGCGGCCAGGCCGGTGACGACGCCGGGGCGGGTGCCCTGGCGGGCGGCCTCCTCGCGGATGCGGGTCGTGAGGAAGATGTTGTAGTCGATGCCGAGCGCCACCAGGAACACGAAGACGAAGAGCGGGAAGTCCGTCGACTCGCCCGCGTAGTCGAAGAGGTGGCGGAAGGCGAGCGCGCTGACGCCGAGCGCCGCCGCGAAGGACAGCACGACCGTCCCGATCAGCAGCAGGGGTGCCACCAGCGCCCGCAGCAGCAGCCCGAGGATCAGCAGGACGACCACCAGGACCAGCGGGATCACCAGTTTGTTGTCGTGCGCGGTCGCCCGGTCCATGTCGAGCAGCGCCGCCGTGCCGCCGCCCACCTTCGCGTCCGCCCCGGGCACGGCGTGCACCGCGTCGCGCACCCGGTCCACGGTGTCCTTGGCGGCCTGGCTGTCGGACGGTGCGGTCGTCGTCGCCTCGAAGAGGACCCGGCCGTCGTGCACGGGCCGGGTGTTCGGGGGCACGCCGATACTCCGCGGCACCACGCCCTCGGTGGTGGCGACGGCCCGGCCGACCCGCTCGCCCTGCGCCCGGTTCGCGACGATGACGAGCGGGTCGCCGGTGCCCCCGGGGAAATGCTTCGCGGAGATCTCCTGGCCCACGATCGAGTCCGGCTTGTCGGTGAACGAGTCGGCGTTGCTGATGCCCTCGGCCCTGAGCTGGATCAGTCCGAGGGAGAGCAGCGCCAGGGCCACCGCCGTCGCCGCCCAGACCGTGCGCGGCCGGCGGGCGATGCGGCGCCCGATGCGCGCCCACACGCCCCGCTCGGTGGGCTCGGGGCTGCCCATGTGGGGGATCGCCGGCCAGAAGATCCACCGGCCGAAGATCACCAGCAGGGCCGGGAACAGCGTGAGCATCGCCGACAGCCCGACCGCGACCCCGATCGCCGCCACCGGACCCAGGCCCCGCGTCGAGTTCATGTCGGCCGTGAGCAGGACGAGCATGCTCAGCACCACGGTCGCGCCGGACGCGAGCACGGCCGGGCCCGCCCGGTGCAGGGCCAGCGCCATCGCCTCGTGCCGGTCGTCGTGCCGGCGCAGCTCCTCCCGGTAGCGGGCGACCAGGAGCAGCGCGTAGTCCGTCCCGGCGCCGAACACGAGCACCGTGAGGATGCCCGCGCTCTGCCCGTTCACGGTCAGCCCCGCGTGCTGGGCCAGGAGGTAGATCAGGGCCTGCGCCGTGAACAGCGCCGCCACCACGCTCACCACCGGCACCAGGAGCAGCGTCGGACTGCGATAGGTGAACAGCAGGATGACGATCACGATGCCCAGGGCCGAGAGCAGCAGCGTCGAGTCGATGCCCTCGAAGGCCGCGGAGAAGTCCGCGGAGGTGCCGCCGGGGCCGGTGATGTGGATCTGCAGCCCGTCGACTGATTTCCCGGTCCGGTCGCGGATGGAGTCCACGGCGGGCGCGATCCGTTCCCAGCCCTTCTCGTCCATCGTCACCGGCACGTAGACCTGGGCCGCCGACGCTCCCGCCTTCTTGTCGAAGACCGGTCCGCGGGTCTCCGTGCCGCGCAGCCCGTGGTCGCCGAGCTGCTTGAGCTGGCGGACGTCCGCGGCGATCCGGGCCCGGTCGGCCACGGTCAGCCCGCCGTCCCGTGCGTAGATCACGACGGCCGGGATCGTCTCGGGCCTGAAGTCCTTGGACAGGTCGAGGACTTGGGTCGACTCGGCCGAGCCGGGCAGCCAGGACTGTGCGTCGTTGTCCTGTGCGTCGGTGAGCTTCTGGGCGAGCGGCGCGGTGCCCACGATGACGATCAGCCACAGCAGCAGCACCAGCCACTTGCTGCGCCGCCCGCACACGAGCCAGGCGACCCCGCGCTGCCGGTCCGGCCCGGTGCTCCGTACGCCGTCACTGTGTCCGTCCGCCATGGCGCCCCCCGCTGCGTCGTGCGCGGTGTGATTCCCGTCGGTCCGTCGGGCCGCCCACCATGGCACGCAAGGGCACGGCTCGGCATCGGTATCGCGTGCTGGTCTGGACCGAGGCGGGCAACGGGCGCCGGGCATGGCAGGCTTGGGTCATGGCCGTGCAGATCAACCCCAGCATCCTGTCCGCGGACTTCGCCCGCCTTGCCGACGAGGCAAAGGCCGTCGAAGGCGCCGACTGGCTCCATGTCGACGTCATGGACAACCACTTCGTCCCGAACCTCACGCTCGGGGTGCCGGTCGTAGAGTCCCTGGCGCGGGCGACGGACACCCCGCTGGACTGCCATCTGATGATCGAGGACCCCGATCGCTGGGCGCCGCAGTACGTCGAAGCGGGGGCCGGGTCCGTCACCTTCCACGCGGAGGCCGCCGCCGGTCCCGTCCGGCTGGCCCGAGAGATCCGCGCCAAGGGCGCCCGCGCCTCCATGGCCCTCAAGCCGGCGACGCCCATCGAGCCGTACGAGGATCTCCTCCCCGAGCTCGACATGCTGCTGATCATGACGGTTGAACCCGGCTTCGGGGGGCAGGCGTTCCTGGACATCATGCTGCCGAAGATCCGTCGCACCCGGGAGCTGATCTCGAAGCACGGTCTGGAACTGTGGCTCCAGGTCGACGGCGGCGTCTCCGCGTCGACGATCGAGCGCTGCGCCGAGGCCGGAGCGGACGTCTTCGTCGCCGGATCGGCGGTATACGGGGCGAACGACCCGGCAGAAGCGGTACGTGCACTGCGCACCCAAGCGGCGGGCGCGACGGCATCCGCCTCCTGGGCGTGCGACCACTGAGCCACGGATACGTGAACGCCGTCCTTCAGGGCTGATCAAGCCCTTCGGATCTGCAAGGATGAACGGCGTATCCAGGTTGTGAACGCAGTGAGTCGTGCAGAAGAGCAGTGAGGAGATCGCCGTGTCCGCATCATCGGCGGGACGGGCAGCCCTGCGGATGGGACCCGCGGAGCTGGTGCAGGCGGCGGCCATGGCCCGCCGCTTCTACCTCGAGGGCAAGTCCAAGATCCAGATCGCCGAGGAGTTCGGCGTGAGCCGCTTCAAGGTGGCCAGGGTCCTGGAGACCGCTCTCGAGCGGGATCTCGTACGCATCGAGATCCGGGTCCCGGCCGAGCTGGACGCCGAGCGCTCCGACGCGCTGCGCGCCCGCTACGGCCTGCGGCACGCAGTGGTCGTCGAGTCGCCCGCCGAGGCGGAGGAGTCGCCCGATCCCGAGAACCTCGGCGAGGTCGCCGCGGATCTGCTCGGCGAACTGGTGACCGAGGGCGACGTCCTCGGGCTCGCCTGGGGGCGCTCCACCATCCACATGGCCGCGGCCCTCGACCGGCTGCCGCCGTGCACCGTCGTGCAGCTGACCGGCGTGTACGACGCCGGGACCGCGGAGCGCGGATCCGTGGAGGCCGTGCGGCGTGCCGCGCAGGTCTCCGGCGGTGACGCCCACCCGATCTACGCGCCGATGCTGCTGCCCGACGCGGCGACGGCGGCGGCGCTGCGCAACCAGACCGGGATCGCCCGCGCCTTCGAGTACTTCGACAAGGTCACCGTCGCGTGCGTGTCCATCGGCTCGTGGGAGCCGGGCATCTCGACCGTGCACGACATGCTGAGCGACGAGGAGCGGGCGCACTACGCCTCGCTGGGGGTCGCCGCGGAGATGTCCGCGCACCTCTTCGACACGCAGGGGCGTCGGGTCGGGCGGGACCTGGGGGAGCGGTGCATCACGGTCGAGGCCGACCGGCTGCGGCGGATACCTGAGGTCGTGGCGATCGCGGGTGGGCAGCGGAAGGCTGCCGCCATTGACGCGGTGTTGCGGTCGGGGCTGGTGACCAGTCTCGTCACCGACACGGCCGCGGCTGATTTTCTGCTGACCGCCGGGGCTGCTCCTCGGCCCGCCTTGCAGCGGGCCGATCCTGATGAGTGAGCCGCGCCGGGGGTGACGTCTCGGGGCTCTGCCCCGGGCCCCGCTCCTCAATCGCCGGAGAGGCTTGATCGATCGGGCCGACCGGGCTTGAGCGTGGCAGCATCTGAGCATGGTCGTGCGGCTGCGTTCCCGGGTTCCGCTCCTTCTGGTCGGGCTGCTGCTCGGCTGTCTGGGGCTTCTCGTCGGTGGGTGTTCGTCCGGCGACGAGAGCGCGGCGGGCATGGCCACCGTGCGCGAGTCGGAGCTGCCCGCCGAGGCGCGGCAGACCCTCGCGCTCATCGACGCGGGCGGCCCCTTCCCGTACGAGAAGGACGGCAGCGTCTTCGGGAACTTCGAGGGGGAGCTGCCGAAGGAGAAGCGCGGGTACTACCGCGAGTACACCGTGCGGACCCCGGGGGAGCGCGACCGCGGGGCCCGGCGCATCGTCGTCGGGCGCGGTGGGGAGACGTACTACACCGATGACCACTACGAGTCGTTCAAGGCGGTGCTGAGATGACCGGCCCCACCCCGTCCCCCACCCCATCGCCCGGCCAGGCCCTCGTCGCGGCGGGCTGGGCCGTGCGGGTCCTGGACCTGGGCGGCGCCGAGGACAAGGCCGCCCTCATGGACCGCTGCGCCCGGGTCCTGGAGCTGCCGGACTGGTTCGGACGGAACTGGGACGCCCTCGCCGACTCCCTGGGCGATCCGGGCGTCGGGCCGAAGGCGGCGCACGGACTGGTGCTCGTGGTGACCGGATGGCAGGAGTTCGCCGAGCGGCGCCCCGGTGACTGGGAGACGGCCCGCGAGGTGTTCGCCGAGGCGGTCGAGCGGCGCCGCGGTGACGACGCCGCCCTCACCGTGGTCCTCGGCCTCAGTTGAGCTTGGCCCAGCTGCCCGGTGTGCCGGCCTTGCGGCACAGATAGAGGTCGGCCTTGGAATCCAGCACGATTTCCCCCACGTCGTGGTAGTCCGCCTTGGGCGACCCTGCGTAGGGCGCACGGGCGAGCTGCACGGCGGCCCGCTCGCCGGAGGCGTAGAGGCCGATCCCCTTCGCCTGGCCCAGCGCGACCACGGCGACGCCCCCCTCGGGGCTCGCGTTGTCGGCCACCAGACCCGTCCCGTTGCCGGAGACGGCGGCGCCGATGCCCCGGGTGCTCAGCGCCTCCAGGGCGGTCGAGCCCTCGCTGGTCGCCCGGACGCCCGGCCCGTTCGCCGAGTCCCCGTGCACACCGGTCTGGTTCGGGCTGTACCCGTACACGCCCGCCTTCTGCAGCCCGACGGCGTGCAGGCCGCGCCGCTGGCCGTGCAGCTGCAGCGTGGCGGGGTCGGCCTGGTCGCCGGCCAGATAGGTCACGGCCGTCGCGAAGTTGTACGAGCCCGCCAGGATCGCCTGGCCGTTGGCGCGGGTCTCGGCCTCCGACGGGGTCGGGGCCGCTTCGGCGGCGTGCCGGAGATCTTCGAGTTCCTTGAGGAGCGACTCCGTCTCGCTGCGCAGCTCGGTCAGGCGGCGCTCGCAGTCGGCCACGCGGCTCGGCATACGGTCGGACATGGTGGACCCCCGTCCCGGGTTCGAATGGTGCGCGGTTCGCATGGTGCGCGGAACGTAGGCCCCGGACGGCGGACCGGCAAGGCTTGGGCGATCCTCCAAGGAGGGTCCCGTGACCTTGGGACGTTCGGCCCGGAGACGCTCCTGGAGCACGCGTGGGAAAATGAAGTACGTGCTTTGTGCCCCGGCGGCATCCTTCCGGGGCTCCCTTCTAGCGACTGGGATGTCCGCACGTGCGTTTCCTCAATGACATCAAGCCCGCGTACGACCTGACGTACGACGACGTCTTCATGGTGCCGAGCCGGAGCGCCGTCGGCTCCCGGCAGGCCGTGGACCTCGCCTCGCCGGACGGCACGGGCACCACGATCCCGCTGGTCGTCGCCAACATGACCGCGATCGCCGGGCGCCGGATGGCCGAGACCCTGGCCCGTCGCGGCGGGCTCGTGGTCATCCCCCAGGACATCCCGATCGAGGTCGTCACCGAGGTCATCTCCTGGGTCAAGACGCGCCACCTGGTGCTCGACACCCCGATCGTCCTGGCCCCGTCGCAGACCGTCGCCGACGCGCTGGCGCTGCTGCCCAAGCGCGCGCACAACGCGGGCGTGGTCGTGGACGACGAGCAGCGCCCCGTCGGCGTCGTCACCGACCAGGACCTGACCGGAGTCGACCGCTTCACGCAGCTCTCCGAGGTCATGTCGAAGGACCTGCTGCTGCTCGACGCGGACATCGACCCGCGCGACGCGTTCAACAAGCTGGACGGCGCCAACCGCCGCTACGCCCCCGCGGTCGACAAGGACGGCAGGCTGGCCGGCATCCTCACCCGTACGGGCGCCCTGCGCGCGACCCTGTACACCCCGGCCACCGACGCGGACGGAAAGCTGCGCATCGCCGCCGCCGTCGGCATCAACGGCGACGTGGCGGGCAAGGCCAAGCAGCTGCTCGACGCGGGCGTCGACACCCTCGTCATCGACACGGCCCACGGCCACCAGGAGTCGATGATCAGCGCCATCAGGACCGTGCGCGCGCTGGACCCGCAGGTGCCGATCGTGGCGGGCAACATCGTGGCCGCCGAGGGCGTCAAGGACCTCATCGAGGCCGGCGCGGACATCATCAAGGTCGGTGTCGGCCCCGGCGCCATGTGCACCACGCGCATGATGACCGGCGTCGGCCGGCCGCAGTTCTCCGCCGTCCTGGAATGCGCCGCCGAGGCGAAGAAGTACGGCAAGCACGTGTGGGCCGACGGTGGCGTCCGGCACCCGCGCGACGTCGCCATGGCCCTCGCGGCCGGCGCGTCGAACGTGATGATCGGCTCCTGGTTCGCCGGCACCTACGAGTCCCCCGGCGACCTCCAGCACGACGCCAAGGGCCGTGCCTACAAGGAGTCCTTCGGCATGGCCTCGGCCCGCGCCGTGAAGAACCGGACGTCGGACGAGTCCGCGTACGACCGCGCCCGCAAGGCGCTCTTCGAGGAGGGCATCTCCACCTCGCGGATGTTCCTCGACCCGCAGCGTCCGGGCGTCGAGGACCTGATCGACTCGATCATCGCGGGCGTCCGCTCGTCCTGCACGTACGCGGGTGCCAACTCCCTCGCCGAGTTCGAGGAGAAGGCCGTCGTCGGCATCCAGTCCGCCGCCGGCTACGCGGAGGGCAAGCCGCTGCACGCCAGCTGGAGCTAGTCGCCGGTCGACAGTCGCTGGTCGGGGACGGCGTGGGTCAGGGCCGGTGGCGCGGCCCACGCCGCCTCGATGCACTTGCCGCCCGGCGCCGGTCTGACCGCGAGCCGTTCCGCGAGGCGTTCCACCACGTGCCAGCCGAAACCGCCCCCGCCGTCCAGGTCGGGGGCGCGCGGCTCCGGCAGCTTCGGGTCGTCGTCCTCCACCGACACCGCGAGCCCGACCGGATCGGCGCGCAGCCGCAGCCGGGCCAGGGCCCCGGTGTGCCGGGCCGCGTTGGCGACCAGCTCCGAGACGACGAGCAGTACGGCATCCTTGTCGGCCCACGGGCAGTGTTCCGCCAGGAAGCGAGCGGCGGTGTGCCGGGCCTGAGTCCCCGTCAAGGGACCGTCCACCACGATCTCCATGCGTACCGGCTACCCGCCCGTCGGATCTTCACCGTCCCCGGATGCGCCGGGAGTGAGAACCGTATCGAGACCGGTGATCCGGAATATCCGCTCGACGACCGGGGAAAGGCGGCGCACCGTGAGGTCGGCGTCCCGGTTCCGCAGTGACGTCCTGGCCCGCAACAGCGCGTTGATGCCGCCCGAGTCGAAGAACCCCACGCCCGACAGATCGAGCGTCACGGTGGTGCCCGCCGGGGCGTCCAGCGCCGCCACGGACTCCAGGAGCCGCGGCGCCGTCTCGTAGTCGAGGTCGCCGGTGAGCGTGACGAGCGGGCCGTCCGGGCCCGCCGACGTGGCCAGGGCGAGCACGGTGTGCGGCCCGTCCGGCCCGTCCGGCCCGTCCGGCCCGTCCGAGGCTGCCGGGCCGTCGGGCACGGCCCCGGGGTCCGTGGGGGTCATCGGGTTCTCCGTACGGTCAGGGCGAGGGTGTCGTCCGGGTGCAGGATCACGGTGTGCATCTCCTTGGCGAGGGCGCCGGGGATCTCTTCGGTGGGACGGTGCCGGTGGCGGACGGCCGCCGTCGTGAGCCGGCGCTCGCCCTCGTAGGGGTCGCGGCGGCTCTCGGTGAGACCATCCGTGTACAGCACGAGCAGATCGCCGGGCGCGAGCTCCTCGTGCCACAGTCCTTCGCTGCCCGCCAGCGGGTATCCGATGCCCCGGCCGCGCACTTCGAGGAACCGGGCGCTGCCGTCCTCGCGCACCAGCAGGGGTGGCGGATGGCTGCCGTTGGCGAGGGTGAGGCGGCCGGCGACCGGATCGATCCGGACGAGCTGGACGGTGGCCATCAGCTCCCGGTCGTAGGGCAGCAGGATCTCGTCGGTGCGCGCGACGACCGTCTCCAGCGGGTGGCCCTCCAGGGTGAGGGTGCGTACGGCGTGGGTCACGTTCAGGGCGCTGCGGGTACTGGTGAGGCCGTGGCCGAGGGCGTCGACGACGGTGATGTGCACAGTGCCGTCGGGCAGTTGGAACCAGTCGTACAGATCGCCGCCGGTGGGGGCGTCCGTGCCGGCCGGGGCGTAGTGGATGGCCAGTTCCAGGCCGCCGACCTTCAGGGGGCCGGGGCGCAGCGCGTCCTCCAGCTCACGCAGCATCTGGCCGTGGGCGCGGCGCAGTTGCTCGTCGCGCTCCTCCAACTGCACGTACAGGGCGAGGACCCCGCTGTTGGTCTCGTCCAGTTCGTGGGTGAGGTTGCGCCGGTCGGCCTCCAGCGCCTCGGCCCGGGCCACGGCGGCCCGCAGCTCCTCCTCCAGGAGTTCCACGGAGGACTGCTGGCCGGGGCCGCCCGGGCCCGGGGTCCCGGGCAGCGGCAGCCGCCACACCGTCGCGTCCGCCTCGCGCCGCGCGGGCAGCGGCAGCCCCTCCACGGGAGCGGGCCACGGGGCGTAAGGGGCCCGCAGCAGCACCGTCAACTCCCGCCGTACGAAGTCCTGTTCCGGCCGCGTCTCCAGGGTGACGAGACGCCCTGCCCGCAGCTCGGGCTCGGCGACCCGGGCCACGGACAGGGTCAGCCTGGTGCGCAGCTCGGCGGGCAGCCGCAGCCCGGCCGCCAGGGTGCGCACCGCGGACCGCAGCTCGGGCAGGGAGCGGTGGGTCGTGCTGCGTGACGCTGCCGCCTCCTGATCGGTCATGTGTTCCTCCTTGCCGCCCCGGAGACCAGGACGGTCGCGTCGTCGCGGGCGCTGCGGTGGCCGTG
Source organism: Streptomyces longispororuber (assembly GCF_024448165.1). Taxonomy (GTDB): domain Bacteria; phylum Actinomycetota; class Actinomycetes; order Streptomycetales; family Streptomycetaceae; genus Streptomyces; species Streptomyces longispororuber_A. The sequence continues at coordinate 16,433 of NZ_JAMOLN010000015.1, read as the reverse complement.
CCCCAGGGCGGCGGCGAGCAGCCGGGGCGGCAGCCCCAGCAGGAACGGGGTCGCGGAGTCCGCCCAGCGGGACCGGATGCCGTCGGTGTGCACGACGACCGCGCAGCCCTCCGGCACCGGTACCGAACGGGCCTGCGGGCGCGGCATGTTCCAGCCGACCACGCCGGGCCGGCCCACGTCCCGGGAGTGCACGCCGTCGTGCGCGGTGAGCAGGACGCGGACGTTCCCGATCCCGCAGTGCTCCACCGTCCCCGGTCGCAGCCGGACCAGGCCCACCGCCGCCCCGCGTCCGCCGCGCAGCGCCCGGTCCATCGTCGACAGCAGCTCGGGCAGCGGCCGCTCGGCCGCCTCGCGGAACACGGCCACCGCGGCGGCGCTCGCCTCCGCGGCCTCCGCGCCGTGGCCGAGGCCGTCGACCACCACCACGGTGCGGCCGCCCGGCGCGTCCACCACGGCCGCGCTGTCCCCGCACTCCTGCTCGCCGCGCAGCGGCAGACACAGCAGGCCGACGTCGGAGCGGGCCGGCGCCGCGCCCGGCGCGTGGAACCGGGCGCAGATCAGCGTGCCGACGCCGGGCAGCGTGCGCAGCGTCAGCTCGTCCGCCAGCCGTCGCGCCGCGCCCATGCCGGAGCCGAGCGACCCGGACCCGGCGGTGCTGAACCCGTCGACCATGGCCCGGTCGGGCTGCGCCATCCCGGGCCCCCGGTCGATCGCGACCACGTCGATGCCGCGCCCCTGGGGGTGCCGCTGCACGTAGACGGCGCCACCGACCGCGTGCCGCAGCAGGTTCTCCGCGAGCTCACTGGTGAGCACCGCGGCCCGCTCGGCCGCGGTGCCGTCGAGCCCGCCGGCCGCCGCCGCCGCGCGGGCCAGCCCGGCCGCGTGGTGCACCGCGCTGGGGTGGTCGACGAGGACCTGTGCGGTCACCGCGGGATCGGCGGACCCGGTCATCGGTTCGTCCAGCGCACGGCGGTCACCGTCGTCCCGGCGCCGGGACGGGTCTCGACGTGGAACTCGTCCATCAGGCGCCGGGCGCCGCCCAGGCCGTGGCCGAGGCCGTTGCCGGTCGTCCAGCCGTCCGTCAGGGCCGCGCCGAGGTCCGGGATGCCGGGGCCGTCGTCCTGGATCACCAGCCGGATGCCGCTGCCTCCTCTCCTGGTGAGCAGTTCGACGATGAGGGTGCCGCCCTTGCCGTGCACATAGGCGTTGCGCGCGAGTTCGCTGGCGGCGGTCACCACGCGGGTCTGGTCGACCAGGCCGAAGGCGCACTCGACGGTGGCGGCGCGCACGGCGTGCCGGACCGTCAGCAGGTCGTCGTCCGACCGCACGTCGTAGGTGCGGCGGACGTTCACCTGGGCGTCGTCGGCGTGCGTCGCGCTCGGGCTGCGCTCATCCGACATGGTCATGGTCACGGCTCTCCAGGGTCCGCTGCCAGCCGAGTGCCGTCAGGCCCTGCTCGGCGTTGAGCGCGGTCTCCACACCGGTCAGCTGGATCCCCAGCTCGACCAGGGTGATGGCCACGGCCGGCCGCATCCCGGCGACGATCACCCGGGCCCCCAACAGCCGTGCCATGTTGGTCAGTTCCATGAGCGTGCGGGCCACGAACGAGTCGATGACCTCCAGCCGCGAGATGTCGATGAGGACACCGCGGGCGTGGTCGGCCGTGATCCGCTCGGTCAGCTCGTCCGTGAAGGCCAGCGCGGACCGGTCGTCGAGCTCGGCGAGCAGTCCCGTCACCAGGACGTCGCCGAACCGCAGGATGGGAACGCCCATCGGGCGCGGAGGATTCACCGCGGTGCCGAGCCGGTGACGGCGAACCCGACGGCGGGCTGGTCCGTGAGCTTGACCGCCGCGGCCAGGGCGTCGGCCAGGGTGGCACGGGTCAGGATGGTGGACAGGTCGATCCCCAACTGGGCGATGGTCTGGGCGATGGGCGGACGGATGCCGCTGATGACACAGTCCGCGCCCATCAGCCGGACCGCGTTGACGGTGTGCATCAGGTGTTGGGCGACCGCCGTGTCGACGGTCAGCACACCGGTGATGTCGATGATGGCGACCTTGGCCTCGTCGTCCTGGATCGCCTGCAGCAGCGACTCCATGACGATCTGGGTGCGTGCCGTGTCCAGGGTGCCGATGAGCGGGACGGCCAGGACGTGCTTCCACAACCGCACGACGGGCGTGGACAGTTCCATCAGCTGACGGCTCTGCCGCTGGATGATCTCCTCGCGCCCCTCGACGTACGTCTCGAAGGAGAGCGCGCCCGCCGCGTCCAGCATCCGGTTGACGAAGTTCGCCGCGGCGAACAGCTCACCCATGTCCCGCGTGGTGTGCTGCACGGCCGCGAGCAGCGCCTCCTTGAGGGAGAGCACCGCCAGCGAGGTGTCGGTGGGGGTGGCACCCGCCCGCACCCGGCGCAGCGACAGCTCGGTGACCGTCGTGCGCAGGTTGTGGTGCGAGGTCACCAGACGTCCCACCGGAGTGTCGCTGGCCAGTGCCTCGGTGAGCGCGTCGACGAGCAGCACCGCCTCCTCGCGCAGCTCGCTCTCGCTCATGTCGGTGCCCAGTGCCGCCTGTTCCAGTTGGAGCGCCGTCCACCGGGCGGCGATCTGCTCCTCCTGGTCCCGCAGTGCCTCCAGCAGCAGACCGCGGATGTCGCTCTCGCTGATACTCACAAGCCCCTCTCAGACAGATTCGCCGTACGTGTGCGTCCTGCACATGATGCACACCCTCAACTGCCCCGGCCGTCGCCAGGGTTGATGACCGATCATCACCCGGGACCGACGGCGGGGGCAGCCCTTGCGAATACCCCGCTCCACCGGGTTCACTCCCGCGAGCGAGCCGTGACCTCCGCCACACGCGGCGCAACAGACGAAACGGGCACCGCAATGAACATGCGCCTCGTGCGGATACGCGCAACGATCGTGCGACGGTGCGCAAGGTTGCTGCATTACAGCTGGGAAGCTGCGTCCCTTAGAGTCATCCGCTGTACGTGGCGTGGCGGGGGACGGCCTGCTCGGCGGTCCCCCGGTCAGGGCGTGGGCCGCCGCGTTCCCCGCAGCCTCAACTGGCAGCGATGAAGGAGCCGGCCCGTGCTCGATCACGGCGCACCCCCGCGCACCCCCCGGACCGCCCCCGCACCCGTGGGAATCGGTACCCGTCTCATGCGGCGCAAGCCGGTGGAACGCCTGGTCGCGGAGGGCGGCCAGGGTGAGGGCGGTTCGCTGCGGCGCTCCCTCGGTCTCTGGCAGCTGACCATGATCAGCATCGGTGCCACGCTCGGCACCGGCATCTTCGTGGTGCTCGGCGAGGCCGTTCCCAAGGCCGGCCCCGCCGTCACGCTGTCCTTCGTGATCGCGGGTCTCACGGCCCTCTTCTCGGCGCTCTCGTACGCCGAGCTGTCCGGCACGATCCCGGTCGCCGGGTCCTCCTACTCGTACGCATACGCAACGATGGGCGAGCTCGTCGCCTGGGTGTGCGGCTGGTGCCTGGTGCTGGAGTACGGCGTCTCGGTCGCCGCCGTGGCCGTCGGCTGGGGCGAGTACCTCAACGAACTGCTCGACGGCACCATCGGCGTCACCATCCCGGACGCGCTGTCCGCGCCGCCCGGCGACGGCGGCATCTTCAACCTGCCCGCGCTCATCGTGGTGCTGCTCGCCATGGCGTTCCTGCTGGGCGGCGCCAAGGAGTCCGCGCGCGCCAACACGATCATGGTGTGCGTGAAGATAGCCGCGCTGGTCCTCTTCTGCGCCATCGGTCTCAAGGGCTTCCAGTCCGGCAACTACGAGCACTTCATGCCGCTCGGCATGGCCGGTGTCAGCGCCGCCGGCGCCACGCTGTTCTTCTCCTACATCGGCTTCGACGCCGCCTCCACCGCCGGTGAGGAGGCGAAGAACGCCCAGCGCGACCTGCCGCGCGCCATCATGCTGTCGCTCGTCATCGTCACCGCGCTGTACGTGCTCGTCGCCGCGGTCGCCGTCGGCGCCCGCCCGTGGCAGCACTTCAGCGACTCCGAGGCCGCGCTCGCCGGGATCATGAAGGACGTCACCGGCCAGTCGTTCTGGGCCACGCTGCTCGCCGCCGGGGCCGTCATCGCCATCGCGTCCGTCGTGCTGACCGTGCTGTACGGCCAGACCCGCATCCTCTTCGCGATGTCCCGCGACGGCCTGGTGCCCAAGGTGTTCGCCAAGGTGCACCCGAAGACGGGCGCGCCGCGCGCCAACACCGTCATCGTCTCCCTGTTCTGCGGTGTGCTCGCCGCGGCCATCCCGCTGGGCCAGCTGGCCGACGCCACCAGCATCGGCACGCTCTTCGCGTTCGCCCTGGTCAACATCGCCGTGATCGTGCTGCGCCGGACCCGACCCGACATGCCGCGCACCTTCCGGGTGCCGCTGTCGCCGGTGCTGCCCGTCCTCGGTTTCGCGTTCTGTGTCTGGATGATGGGCAGTCTGTCCGCCATCACCTGGATCGTCTTCGGTGTCTGGATGGTCGTCGGGCTCGTGTTCTACTTCTGCTACGGGATGCGCCGCTCGCGCCTCTCGCAGGACCCCGCCCCCGCAGCCCAGAAGTGAACCGCCTGCCTTGCTGAACGATCTCGACGAACGCATCGTGCACGCCCTCGCCGAGGACGCCCGTCGCTCCTATGCCGACATCGGGCAGCTCGTCGGCCTCTCCGCGCCCGCCGTGAAGCGGCGCGTGGACCGGCTGCGGGCCACCGGGGCGATCACCGGCTTCACCGTGCGGGTCGACCCGGCCGCGCTCGGCTGGGAGACCGAGGGGTTCATCGAGATCTACTGCCGCCGCAACACCTCGCCGGACGCGATCCGGCGAGGTCTGGAGCGGTATCCCGAGGTCGCGGCCGCCTCCACCGTCACCGGTGAGGCGGACGCCCTCGTGCAGGTCTTCGCCTCCGACATGCGGCACTTCGAGCGGGTCCTGGAGCGGATCGCCGGGGAGCCCTTCGTCGAGCGGACCAAGTCCGTGCTGGTGCTCTCCCCGCTGATGCGCCGCTTCACCTCCGGCTCGCCCGCCTGACCCCTACGGCCGCGTCGGGTACTCCGGGTACCACTGGAGCACCTGGAAGTCGCCGCTGCCCTTCTTGATCGTCTCGAAGGGCGGCAGGCTCGTGCAGCGCGGCACCGTCAGCTCGTCCGCGTCCGCGCTCATCCAGCTGTAGCCGACCCGGTCGTGCCGGCCGTCGTCCGTGACGCTGATGCCGACCCTCCTGCCCTTGTGCGGGGTGTCCGAGTCCGTGACGATCCCCGTCATCACCGCCGTCTTCCCGCCGGTCACCAGGCAGTCGATCCGGCCCTTCGCCCAGCCGCCCCCGCCGTCCACGTAGTGGCTGAAGGAGAAGGTGCCGTACGCCTTCTCCGGCCGCATGTTGTCCTTCGCGGCCAGATGCGCGTCGAACGTGAACGTGATGTCGTCGCCGTACGGCCGGTACAGCTTGGCCGAGCCGGTCAGCGCCGCGGCCTCGCGGGCGGCCGCCTGGTGCCGCGCGGTGTGCGGGCCGTCGAGGTCGACGCCCGCCGCCGCCGTGCCGGTCGCCGCCACCAGCAGCGCCATCGCCGTCGCCACCAGGATCCGCGTGCGTGCCATGGGAAACCCCCTGTGATCACCGTGCTCGCCCGGTCCTTCCGGGTGTGAGAACGATCTCCCGGGGGACGCCCCCGGCACGTCGGACCACGGTCGGGACCCGGCTCCGCCGCGCGGGGGAGACGCTCTGCTACCGGGGGCTCACCGGAGCGCGCAACGAATCGCCGCCGCGCGGGCCCCAGGCGCAACGGATCGCATCCTCAGACGCAACGGTCCCGTCTTGTCCCGCCGACCAGCGGAAACGTACCGTCTTTCCGATCCCCCCGGCTTGTCCCCCACGCCCGTGACGGCGGCGATCCGCCCTGCCCCGACCGCTCCGTATCCGCGAGGAGTCCGCACCCCATGACGTCCACGGTGCCCACCGCCGTCCAGCACACCGACGCGCAGCCGCCGATCACCATGTTCGGCCCGGACTTCCCCTACGCGTACGACGACTTCCTCGCCCACCCGGCGGGCCTCGGCCAGATACCCGCGACCGAGCACGGCACCGAGGTCGCCGTCATCGGCGGCGGCCTGTCCGGCGTGGTCGCCGCGTACGAGCTGATGAAGATGGGCCTCAAGCCCGTCGTGTACGAGGCGGACCGGATCGGCGGGCGGCTGCGCACGGTCGGCTTCGACGGGACCCCGCCGGACGCGGCCGGGCTGACCGCCGAGATGGGCGCCATGCGCTTCCCGCCCTCGTCGACGGCGCTGCAGCACTACATCGACCTGGTGGGCCTGGAGACCAGCCCGTTCCCCAACCCGCTCTCCGCCGCCACGCCGTCGACCGTCGTCGACCTCAAGGGCGAGTCCCACTACGCCGAGACGATCGACGACCTGCCGCAGGTCTACCGCGACGTCGCCGCCGCCTGGAACAAGTGCCTCGACGAGGGCGCCGACTTCTCCGACATGAACCAGGCGATGCGCGAGCGCGACGTGCCGCGGATCCGGGAGATCTGGGCGAAGCTCGTCGAGAAGCTCGACAACCAGACCTTCTACGGGTTCCTCTGCGAGTCCGAGGCGTTCAAGTCGTTCCGCCACCGCGAGATCTTCGGCCAGGTCGGCTTCGGCACGGGCGGCTGGGACACCGACTTCCCGAACTCCATCCTGGAGATCCTGCGCGTCGTCTACACCGAGGCCGACGACCACCACCGCGGCATCGTCGGTGGCTCGCAGCAGCTGCCGCTGCGGCTGTGGGAGCGGACGCCCGAGAAGATCGTGAACTGGGCGTACGGGACGTCCCTCGCCACGCTGCACGCCGCCGGCAAGCCGCGGCCCGCCGTGACCCGGCTCGCCCGGACCGCCGGGAACCACATCACCGTGACGGACGCCGACGGCGACATCCGCACGTACAAGGCGGCGATCTTCACCGCGCAGTCGTGGATGCTGCTGTCGAAGGTGGCGTGCGACGACGAGCTGTTCCCGATCGACCACTGGACGGCGATCGAGCGCACCCACTACATGGAGTCGAGCAAGCTGTTCGTGCCGGTCGACCGGCCGTTCTGGCTCGACAAGGACGAGACCACCGGGCGCGACGTCATGTCGATGACGCTCACCGACCGGATGACCCGCGGCACCTACCTGCTGGACGACGGGCCGGACAAGCCCGCCGTCATCTGCCTCTCCTACACCTGGTGCGACGACAGCCTGAAGTGGCTGCCGCTGTCCGCGAACGAGCGCCTCGAAGTGATGCTGAAGTCGCTCGGCGAGATCTATCCCAAGGTCGACATCCGCAAGCACATCATCGGCAACCCGGTGACCGTGTCCTGGGAGAACGAGCCGTACTTCATGGGCGCGTTCAAGGCGAACCTGCCCGGGCACTACCGCTACCAGCGGCGCCTGTTCACGCACTTCATGCAGGACGGCCTGCCCGAGGACCGGCGGGGCATCTTCCTCGCCGGCGACGACATCTCGTGGACGGCCGGCTGGGCCGAGGGCGCGGTGCAGACGGCGCTGAACGCGGTGTGGGGCGTCATGCACCACCTCGGCGGGACGACCGACGCGACCAACCCGGGTCCGGGCGACCTGTACGAGTCGATCGCCCCGGTCGAACTCCCGGAGGACTGACCGTCCCGGCCGGACTCAGACTCCGGCGGCCCGCGCCTTCTCGTAGACCTCCGCCGCGACGTCCTGGAGCTCCTGGGCGTCGCGGACCCGGCCCTGCACGTCGATCAGGATCTCGTCGAGCCCGACCTCGTCGTGCGCGACCAGGTCCTGGACGATCTGGTCCACGCTGCCCTGGAACGGGCGGCGGTCGTCGCCCGTGTACGCCTCGCGCGTGTACGTCGTGTTCACCCGCAGCACGGTCTGCAGCGGAGCGGTGCGACCCCGCTGCTCCGCCACGGCCTGGAGGTCCGCCCACTGCTGCTTGAGCTGCTCGGCGCCCATCGCGACGGGCATCCAGCCGTCCGCCCGGTCCACCAGGCGGTGCAGCGCCTTCGGTGCGTTCGCCGGCAGCAGGATCGGGATCGGGCGGGCCGGCTTGGGGCCGACCTCGGACGGGGCGACGGTCGTCAGCTCGCCCTCGTACGCGACCGGGTCGGGCCCCCACACCGCGTGGCACACGTCGATCAGCTCGTCCAGGACCTTGCCGCGCTTCTCGAACGGTGCCACCGACGCCGCCGCGTACTCGTCGTGCGACCAGCCCGTGCCGAGCCCGGCGACCACCCGGCCGCCGCTCGCCGCGTCCAACGAGGCCAGGGAACGGGCCAGTTGGAAGGGGATGTGCAGCGGTGCCACCAGGACGCTGGTGCCGAGCCGGGCCCGGGACGTCGCGGACGCCGCCAGGGTGAGCGTGATCAGCGGGTCGGCGACCGAGCGGTACTGGTCGGGCCAGGGCAGTCCCGGGATGCCGTACAGCCCCTGGGTGGCGGGCTCGGGGAACAGGATCCGCTCGAACACCCACAGGCTCTCGTACCCGATGTCCTCCGCGGTGCGGGCCACCTCGGCGACGTCACGGCCGAGGTCGTAGTGCTTCATCTGCGGGAGGCTGAGGCCGAGTCGGGTCGTCATGCCGGGCTCCTTCGTCATGCGTGCGTCAGGCGTGTCGTCGTCCGTCGTCGCGGGCGCGGCCGTCTCGAACGCTTCAACGTACAGACATCTCGGGGGAGTTCCGGGTGGGACGCCAGGGACGGCCGGATTCAGTCGGGGAGTGGCGTGAGCAGCATCCGCCCCACCAGGCCCACCGTCGTGTCCAGGCGATGGGTGAACTCGGCCGCCACGGACGGCAGTTCCCGCAGGGCGTACAGGGCGCGGGCCGCCGCCCACGCACCGTCCCTGGCCCGCTCCAGGCTCCACGAGCCGAGCAGATGGGTGAGCGGATCGGCGACCTGGAGAAGGTCCGGACCCGGCATCAGCTCTTCGCGGATGCTCTCCTCCAGCGAGACGAGGAGATCACCCACGCGCTCGAACTCGTCCTCCAGGCAACCGGGTTCGCAGTCGAGCGTACGACAGGTGTCCACCACGGCGAGCGCCAGGTCGTGGCCGATGTGCGCGTTGATGCCCGCGAGCGCGAACTGCAGCGGGCGTACCCCGGGATGGCGGCGGAACTGGAACAGCGGCCGCCAGCAGGCGGGCGGGCGCACCCCGCACACCGCCGCGTCGACGGCCGTGAGATAGCGCTCGGCGAAGCGGACGTCCAGCGTGATCGCCGCGGCCCGGTCGGGAAAGCCGCCCGCCGCACCGGTGCCGATGGCCCGGTCGATCGCCTCCGTGACCGAGAGGTAGACCCGGTTGAAGACGGCGATCCCGTCGCCCGGCGGCAGATCCGCGCCGAGCGCGCGCATCCTCGCGAGCACCGAGTCGACCCCTTGGGCCGGGATCCGGGCCCCTGTGATCCGTTCCAACTGCGCCATGCAGGCAGCGTCCCAGCCGTAGCCTTGCGCGGGTGTCGGCTGGCCGGGGGCTTCCCCAGAACGAGGGAACGGCGGGCCGGATCGAGGGGGGAGTGCACGGTGTCAGGGTTACGTGCGCGGCGGCTCGCCGAGCGGCGCGCCGTCCGACGGCGGGCGGCGGCACGGGGCGCGATGGTCGCGGCCGCCTCGGTCGTGGCGACCGTCGGGACGGTCGCGGGCCTGGTGTCCGCGCTCGACAGCGGCCCGGACGGCGGCGACGAGGCGCGCCCCACCGTGAGCGCGTCGCCGAGCATGCTGCCGGTGCCCGCGGTGACGAACCCGCCACCGACCAGCAACTCGCCCTCCCCGTGGCGGAGTTCGAAGAAGCCGAAACCGAAGGCGTCGCCGTCCGCCCGGCCCCGCAGGACGACCGTGCCCTCCGCGCCGCCGCCCGCCACCGGCCTGTACCGGCACGGCGACTCGCAGGTCCTCGACTGGGTGCGGGCCAACCGCTCCGACCCGCGCCGCCCCCTCATCGAGTCCCGGATAGCGGACCGGCCGGCCGCCGTCTGGTTCGCCGACTTCACCCCCGCCACGATCACCTCGCGGGTGCGCGCGGTGACGTCGGCCGCGTCGGCCGCGGGACAGGTGCCGGTGGTGGTGCCGTACGCGATCCCCCAGCGGGACTGCGGCGGGGCCTCCGACGGCGGGGCACCGGACATCGGCGCGTACGACGACTGGATCGACCGGTTCGCGGCCGGGCTCGGCTCCCGGGAGGTCATCGTGATCCTGGAGCCGGACGCGCTGTCCCAGACGGAGTGCCTCGACGCGGGGGAGCGGGCCGACCGGTACGCGGCGCTGGCCCGGGCCGGCCGGGTCATGAAGGCGGCGAACCCGCGGGCCCGGGTCTACTACGACGCGGGCCACTCCGACTGGAACCCGGCCGGGACGCAGGCCGCGCGGCTGCGGGCGGCGGGTGCCGCGTCGGCCGCCTCGTCCGACGGGATCTTCACCAACGTCTCGAACTTCAACCGGACCGCGGACGAGGCCGCCTACGCGCGCCGGGTGCTCGCCGCGCTGGGCGGGCCGAGCGGTCTGGGCGCCGTCATCGACACCAGCCGCAACGGGAACGGGGCCCCGGCGGGCGGCGAGTGGTGCGACCCCGACGGCCGGAAACTGGGGCAGGCGCCGACCCTGCGGACCGGTGAGTCCGGGATCGACGCCTACCTGTGGGTCAAGCTGCCGGGCGAGTCCGACGGCTGCAAGGGCGAGCCGGGAACGTTCACGCCCGACTACGCCTACGAGTTGGCCGACTGATCCTTCGCGGCCGCCGCGCCCTTGTCGTCGTACGACGACGTGCCCGAGTCCAGCAGCGGTTCCTGCGACTTGAGGTGGGCAGGAGCCAGCGCGCGCAGCACGTGGTAGCCGGTGATGACGACGATGGTGCCGAGCGCGATGCCGCTGAGCGAGAAGTTGTCGGTGAACTTCAGGGAGACGTTGCCGACGCCGATGATGATGCCCGCGGCGGCCGGCACCAGGTTCAGCGGGTTGCGCAGATCCACCTTGGCGTTGATCCAGATCTGGGCGCCGAGCAGACCGATCATGCCGTAGAGGATGACGGTGATGCCGCCGAGCACGCCGCCGGGGATCGCGGCCACGATCGCGCCGAACTTGGGGCACAGGCCGAAGAGCAGCGCGAATCCGGCCGCGGCCCAGTACGCCGCCGTCGAGTAGACGCGGGTGGCCGCCATGACGCCGATGTTCTCGGAGTACGTGGTGTTGGGCGGGCCGCCGACCGCGGTGGAGAGCATCGACGCGGCGCCGTCCGCGGAGATCGCGGTGCCGAGCTTGCCGTCGAGGTTGTCGCCGGTCATCTCGCCGACGGCCTTGACGTGTCCGGCGTTCTCGGCGATCAGGGCGATCACGACGGGCAGCGCCACGAGGATCGCGGACCACTCGAACGACGGGGCGTGGAAGGACGGCAGGCCGATCCAGTCCGCCTTGCCGACGGCGGACAGGTCGAGCCGCCAGTGGTCGACGGCCTCCGTGCCGCCGCTCACCGAGTGGATCTTGCCGAAGATCCGGTCGAAGACCCAGGAGATGCCGTAGCCGAAGAGCAGGCCGAGGAAGATCGCGATCCGCGACCAGAAACCGCGCAGGCAGACCACGGCCAAACCGGTGAACAGCATGACGAGCAGCGCCGTCCACTGGTCGGCCGGCCAGTACGTGGAGGCCGTGACCGGCGCCAGGTTGAAGCCGATCAGCATGACCACGGCGCCGGTGACGATCGGCGGCATCGCGGCGTGGATGATCCGGGCCCCGAACTTCTGCACGGCGAGACCGACCAGGAACAGCACCACACCGACCACGAACACGGCACCGGTGACCGTGGCGCTGGTCCCGCCCGACGCCCGGATCACGGCCGCGACGCCCACGAAGGAGAGCGAGCAGCCCAGATAGCTGGGCACCCGGCCCTTGGTGGCGAGCAGGAAGATGACCGTGGCGACACCGGACATCATGATCGCGAGGTTCGGGTCGAGACCCATCAGCACCGGCGCGACGAACGAGGCGCCGAACATGGCGACCACGTGCTGGGCGCCGAGCCCGATCGTGCGCGGCCAGGACAGCCGCTCGTCGGGACGGACGACGGCACCGGGGGCCGGGGTGCGCCCGTCGCCGTGCAGTTTCCAGCGGACGCCGAGGTCCATGTGCGCACTCTGCTTTCTGTGTGCCGGTGTGGCTCGAATTGATCGCCTCATGTTAATGCGACGTAAGTGCGAGTTCTTGCCGTGACCGTTGCCTGACGCGGCGGGCGGATCTACGCTCCCTCCTGGTCCATATGGCGAACGCTGTTCACATCCATGACTGAGACGACTGGAGTGTGTGATGCGCGCAAGATCCCGGATGCGCCTCGGTGCGCTGGTCACGGCGGCGGCCGCGCTCGCCGCCGTACTGCTTCCCACCGCCGACGCCGCCGCCCGTGAGTCCGCCCCTCGAACCGCCGTCCTCGACGGCAAGCGCCTCCAGCAGACCAGGCTGCGGCTCGCCCACGGCGATCCCGCGCTCCGGGCGGCCGTCCGGGACCTGAGCGCCCGCGCGGACGGCTGGCTCGACCAGGGCCCCTGGACCGTCGTCGACAAGCCGAAGCCCGCGCCGGGCGGCGACGTCCACGACTATCTGAGCCAGGCCCCGTACTGGTGGCCCACGACCGCCCCCACCGCCGACAACCCGTGGGGCTGCCCGTACGTCCAGAAGGACGGCCAGCGCAATCCGGAGGTCGACACCGGCACTGACCGGCAGGACGTCGAGAAGGTCTTCGACTCCACCTACGACCTGGCCCTGGCCTGGTACTACACGGGCAAGAAGCAGTACGCGGTCAAGGCCGGGCAGGTCCTGCGCACCTGGTTCCTCGACGCGGACACGAAGATGAACCCGAACCTGGACCACGCCCAGTTCATCCCGTGCAAGTACGACGGCCGCGCCATCGGCATCATCGACTTCTCCCAGTCGTACACGAGCGTGGTCGACGCCGTGGCGCTCCTCGGGGACGGTGCCCCGGGCTGGTCGAAGGGCGACCGGGCGGGCATGGGGGAGTGGAACGAGGACTTCCTCGGCTGGCTCGTGAACAGCGACTTCGGCAAGCAGGAGGGCGCCGCCGACAACAACCACGGGACCTTCTACGACATGCAGGTCGCGGCCCTCGCCTACGCGACCGGCGACACCGGCCTCGCGCGCCGCACCGTCCTCGACGCCCGGGCGAAGCGCATCGACTCCCAGATCGCGGCCGACGGCACCCAGCCGCAGGAGCTGGCCCGCACCCGCAGCTGGCACTACTCGACCTTCGACCTCGTCGCCTACACCCGGCTCGCCGCCATCGGGCGCCACGTAGGCGTCGATCTGTGGGCGTACCAAGGGCCCGACGGGCAGAGCCTGTTCAAGGCCGTGGGCCGGCTGCTGCCCGCGGCGACCGGCGCCGCCGCCTGGCCCTACCCGGAACTGGAGTTCAAGCGGTTCGCGGCGAGCGACGTCGTGCACGCGGCGGCCGACGCCGGTGACGCGGCGGCCCGGGCCGCCGTCCCGCACCTGGAGACACCGCCCGGCGGCGACCTCTGGGCGCTGCGGCCGGCCGCCGAGCAGCTGGACTCGATCGCCGGATGACGGCTGAGGCCCAGGTCACGCCGGTGGACTGAGCGTTTGCTTAGTTCAAGGTCGTACGATGGGGCTCTTGTACGCACCGCACCAGGAGCCCCATCCGTGACCGCCGAAGCCCTCGCCGCCCCCGCCGTCAGCCACGGCCGTCTCGTCCCCGTCACCGTCCACTTCGACGACCTGGACGCGCTCGGCCTGCTGCACAACGCCCGCTATCCCGTGATGGTCGAGCGCGCCTGGGGCGCGCTGTGGAACGCGCGCGGCCTCGTCTTCGAGGGCGACTGGGAAGCCGCGGGCGACTTCTGCAACGCGGTCAAGGAGTTCACGATCACCTACGACGCCCCGGTCAAGGCCCCCGGCGGCTACGCCGTGGAGCTCTGGCTCGACCGGCTCGGCAGAACCGGTCTGACGTACGGCTTCCGGTTCTGCTCGGCGGACGGCACGGTCACGTACGCGCGCGGGACGCGCGTCCTGGTCCGGCTGGACCCGGCGACGCTGCGCCCCGCGCCGTGGAGCGAGGAGTTCAGGGCTTCGGGGCAGGATCTGCTGCGCCCGCGGGGCTGACCTCGGCCGGCTTCGCGCGCGGCCCGTCGCTCGGCCGGAGCACCCCGGCGAACGCCACCAGGCCGCAGGCCAGCACCGTCACCACCCCGAACGACACCATCAGGCTGGTCGCCTCGGCGACCCCGCCGATCAGGCTGGGGGCGATCAGGCCCGAGGTGTACGTGACGGTCGCGACGCCCGCGATCGCCTGACTGGGGTTCGGCCCGCTGTGCCCGGCCGCCGCGAAGCAGAGCGGCACGACGACCGCGATGCCGAGCCCCATCATCGCGAACCCGCCCATGGCCACGGCCGGATGCCCCGCCAGCACGATCAGCAGGCCACCGGCCGCCGCGAGCGCCCCGCCCGCCCGGACCGTGCGCACCGCGCCGAACCGGTTCACCGTCACGTCGCCGGCCAGCCGGGCCACCGCCATGGTCAGCATGAAGCCGGTGGTGCAGGCCGCGGCGAGACCGGCCGAGGTGTCCAGCTGGTCCCGCAGGTACACCGCCGACCAGTCGAGGCTCGCACCCTCCGCGAAGACCGCGCAGAACCCGACGGCGCCGATGAGCAGCGCCGCGCGCGGCGGCAGCGCGAACCGCGGCGGCGGCTCCTCGTCCTCCGTCGGCCGCAGGTCGAGCACCCACCGGCAGGCCACGGCGCCGAGCACGGTCAGCACGAGGGCGGCCAGGACGTGGTGCACGCGCGCGTCCGAGCCCAGGTGGGCGGCGAGCGTGCCCGCCGCCGAACCGATCAGCGCGCCCGCGCTCCACATGCCGTGCAGGCTGGACATGATCGACCGGTGGAGCCGCTGCTCGACCTCCACCCCCAGCGCGTTCATGGCGACGTCCGCCATGCCGGACGTGGCGCCGTACGTGAACATCGCCAGGCACAGCGTCCACAGGTTCGGCGCGAGCGCGGGCAGCACCAGGGCCAGCGTCCACAGCGCGAGCAGCCCGCGCAGCGCGGTGCGGCTGCCGTACCGGTGAGTCACCCGTCCGGCCAGCGGCATCGCGACCGCCGCCCCGAACGCGGTGAAGGCGAGCGCGAACCCGAGCTGCCCGGCGCTCACCCCGGTGTGGTCCTGGATCCAGGGCACCCGGGTCGCGAACGATCCCGTCACCGATCCGTGGATGCAGAAGACGGCGGCGACGGCGTACCGCGCCCGCTTCACTTCCTGCGACACGTACGTGCCGTCGGCCATTCCGTAAGCCATCCGTCGGGCCCTCCCCAGGCGTCCCCTCAGCGTGCCGCCGTAAACTATCAGGAACCCTGCCTGATAGTTAGTGCGTTTCCGCGTAGGATCCCGCCATGCCCGCATCGCCGAGGACCGCCCGAGCCATCAACGACCGGCTCGCGCTGCGTCTGCTCCAGGAGGAAGGCCCGCTCACCGCAGGCCGGTTGAAGCAGCTCACCGGCCTGTCCCGGCCCACCGTCGCCGACCTCGTCGAGCGCCTCACCGACTCCGGCCTGATCTCGGTGGTCGGGGAGGCGGGTGCCCAGCGGCGCGGACCGAACGCCCGGCTGTACGGGATCGTCGCCGGCCGCGCCCACCTCGCCGCGCTCGACGTCCGCACGGAGGGCGTGCGCCTGGTCGTCGCCGATCTGCTCGGCTCGGTCCTCGCCGAGGCGTCCCTGCCGGTCGAGGCCGGCGAGGAGACCGGGGCGGCCGTCGAGCGCGCGGTCGCCCTCGTCGAGCGGACGGCGAAGGAGGCGGGCGCCGAGCGGCTGCACACCGTCGGCGTCGGCGCGCCCGGACTCATCGACCCCGCCACCGGCGCACTGCGGGACTCGTCGGGACTGCCGGAATGGCACCGGCGGCTCGTCGAGGCGCTCCAGGAACGGCTGCCCGCCCGCGTGCTGGTGGAGAACGAGACGAACCTCGCCGCCCTCGCCGAGCAGCGGGACGGCGTCACGCGCGACCGCGACACGTTCGTCCTGCTCTGGCTCGGCCTCGGGATCGGGGCGGCCGTCGTCCTCGACGGGAAGCTGCGCCGCGGTGCCTCCGGCGGCACCGGCGAGGTGGGCTTCCTGCCGGTGCCGGGGACGACCGGACTGCCCTCGGCCACCGGCTGCGACGGCGGGTTCCACTCGCTGGCCGGATCCGCCGCCATCCTCGACCTGGCCGCCGGGCACGGGCTCGCGGCCGCCGGGGAGCCGGTGGAGCGGGCGGCGGACGTGGTGCGGGAGGCCGTCGCGGACGGCGCGAGCGGGTTCCTCGACGAGCTGGCCGACCGGGTGGTGCTGGGCGCCGCCGCCGTGGTGGCCGTGCTCGATCCGGGCTGCGTCGTCCTGGCGGGCGAGGTGGGCCGGGCCGGCGGCGCACCGCTCGCCGAG
>NZ_JAMOLN010000149.1 GCF_024448165.1 Streptomyces longispororuber | reverse complement strand
CCGCGCACCTGACCAGGAAGCTCTACGACGAGCGCCTGCGGACCCTGTCCGAGGGCTCCGTGAACGTCAACTTCAACGCGTTCACCGACATCAAGTGGGACGACCCCGAGTTCGCCGTGGACGTGAACGACCCGCGCTGGGTGCTCACGTCGGCGGACGCCCTCGGCGCCCACCCCTGGTACCAGGAGCAGCCGCTGGACACGCAGATCCGGATCGGGATCTGGCGCTGGGCGGTGATCGCCAAGGTCGGGATGCAGTTCGAGAACCTGCTCATGCGCGGAGCACTGGACTACGTCTACCAACTGGGCAACCAGAACCTGGAGTTCAGGTATCTCACCCACGAGATCACCGAAGAGACCCACCACACCCAGATGTTCCAGGAGCTGGTCAACCGTACCGGCGTGGACACCGCCGGCGGCAAGCGCTGGTTCCGTCAGCTCAGCCGCGTCCTGCCGCTCTTCGGCTCGCTCTACCCCGAGGCGTTCTTCACCGGCATCCTGGCCGGCGAAGAGCCCATCGACCACCTGCAGAAGGGCGCGCTGCGCAGCGGCGAGCCGGTGCACCCCCTCCCGCAGCGCATCATGCAGATCCACATCGCCGAAGAGGCCCGGCACATCTCCTTCGCGCACGAGTTCCTGCGCCTGCGCGTCCCGCGGTACGGCAAGACCCGTCGCGGCGCCCTGTCGGTCCTCTTCCCGCTGATCATGCGGATCCTGTGCGACGTCATCATGATCCCCGACCGCAAGTCCGCGGCCGAGGTCGGCATTCCGGCCTGGGTCGTCAAGGATGTCTTCTGGAAGTCCGAGGCCGGCCAGAAGATGCTCCACGACCTCTTCTCCGACGTGCGGATGCTCGCCCAGGACATCGGCCTGATGAACAAGGTGTCCCGCCCGCTGTGGAAGGCCCTGCGCATCGACGGCCGCCCGGCACGCTTCCGCGGCGAGCCCATCCCGCACGCCGACTGAGCGCCCGCGGACCACCGCACCACCTTTTCCCCGAACGGAGACCAGCCCGCCGTGCCGTACGTCGTCACCCGATCCTGCTGCGCCGACGCCTCCTGCGTGCTGGCCTGCCCGGTCAACTGCATCCACCCCGCCCCGGGCGAGCCCGGCTTCGGGACCGCCGACATGCTCTACGTCGATCCGCGCACCTGCGTGGACTGCGGCGCCTGCACGACGGCCTGCCCGGTGGACGCCCTCAAGCCCCACACGGCGCTCAGCGAGGCGGAGTTGCCGTTCCTGGAGCTCAACGCCTCCTACTACAAGGAGAATCCGCACGCCGACCGCGCGCCCATGTACGTCGTGCCCAGGCAACGCACGCTGCCGCCCGGTGAGTTGTCCGTGGCCGTCGTCGGCGCCGGTCCCGCCGGCCTCTTCGCCGCCGACGAACTGCTGCGGCACCCGGGCGTGCGCGTCACCGTCTTCGACCGGCTGCCGACCCCGTACGGCCTCGCGCGGGCCGGCGTCGCACCCGACCACCAGGACACCAAGCAGGTCACCGAACTCTTCCGGGCCATCGAGTCCCAGCCCGGCTTCAGCTACCGCCTCGGCGTCCGGGTCGGCACCGACCTCACCCACCAGGACCTCCTGCGCGCGCACCACGCGGTGATCTACGCGACCGGCGCCGCCACCGACAAGCGCCTCGGCATCGACGGCGAGGAGCTGCCCGGCAGCGTCTCCGCCACGGACTTCGTCGCCTGGTACAACGGCCACCCCGACCGCGCACGCGACGACCACCCCCTCGACACCGAGCGCGCCGTGGTCGTCGGCAACGGCAACGTCGCCCTCGACGTCGCCCGGATCCTCACCGCCGACCCCGACGCCCTGGCCTGCACCGACATCTCCGACCGGGCGCTGGCCGCACTGCGCGCCGGCAAGGTCCGCGAGGTCGTCCTGCTCGGGCGCCGCGGACCCGCCCAGGCCGCGTTCACCGTGCCCGAACTCCTCGCGCTGTCCGCCCTGAAGGACGTGGACGTACGCGTCGAGGGCTGGCCCGACGACCTGGCGCCCGATGCCACCGAGAAGACCCGGCTGCTCGCGGAACTCGCCGCCCGCACCCCCGTCGAGGGCCGCCGCCGCATCGTCCTGCGGTTCCTGGCCAGCCCGGTACGGCTCACGGGCGACGACACCGTACGAGCCCTGGAGATCGCCGCCACCGAACTGCGCACCGACGAGGACGGCACCGTCCGCGCCGTGCCCACCGACGCCACGCAGATCCTGGAGACCGGCCTCGTCCTGCGCTCCATCGGCTACCGCGCCCGCCCCGTCCCCGGTCTGCCCTTCGACGAGGACACCGCGACCGTGCCGCACGAAGGCGGGCGGGTCGAGCCCGGCGTCTACGTCGCCGGCTGGATCAAGCGCGGCCCGACCGGCTTCATCGGCACGAACAAGACCTGCGCCCACGAGACGGTCGAGTCACTCCTGGACGACTTCGCCGCCGGCCGCCTCACGCAGCCCGAACCGGGCGCGGGCCCGGGAACGGACGCCCTGGACCTGGCGGCCTGGCGCGCGATCGACCGTGCGGAACGGGCGGCGGGCGAGGCCCAGGGGCGGCCGCGCGTCAAGCTCACCGACACCGAGTCCCTGCGCCGCGCCGCCGCACGGCCCGCCCCGGCACTGCGCGGCTGACACCGGCGAGAGCCACGACCCGGCGGTCGGCGCCGAGCGCCGGGTTCACGCTCCCTTGAGATCCGCCACCCGCTGCTGGGGCGAGAGCTCCACGCCCAGGTCCCGCAGCGTCGCGTCGAGCACCGCCCAGACCGAGCGGCACAGCATCGCCCGCAATGCGTCCTCGGACTGCTCGCGCTGCGGGTCGCGCACCCACTGGTTCACCGCGGTGTCGACGAACCCCACGATCCCGACCGCAACCGACCGGATCGGCGCCTCCGCCACCCCGAGCGCCTTGAGGACGTCCCCGAACCGCTCGCTGAGCATCAGGGCGATGGCCGTCTTGGTGTCCGCCACCAGCGACCCGTCACCCATCGCGTGCTCCCCGACGCCCATGTAGGCGTACAGGCGCGGATGCTGGGCCACCCAGTCCAGATGGGCGCCCACCACGCGGTGCACGGCTTCCTCGATCGTCCCGTCGAAGGAGAGCGTGGGCTCCATCCGCCGCATGAACGACTGCACCACGCGGCGGCGGATCAACTCGTCCAGCGCGGCGCGGTCCTTGAAGTGCCGGTAGAGCACCGAGCGCGGCAGCCCCACCTCCTCCGCGAGGCGCTGCACCCGGAAGTGCGCGCCCTCCGCCTCGATGAGCGCGACCGCGGCGTCCACCAGCTCGACCTGGCGTTGCGCCTTGTGCTCGGTCCAGCGGGTGGAACGTCCATCGGTCTGGGGCTTGCCGCCGGTTCTGTCCGCCACCCCGTGAGGATATCCGCCCGTTCGAACACCTGCGGACCTTCGGCCGCGGCGTCGGACGATGACCGGCCGGTAGCCGAATTGACCCATGATTCAGGACGGCAAATGCACCTGCCAACAGGTCTTTCTGCTCTATAGAGTTGTGTTCACAAGGCGCCGGGAAAGACCGAAGCCGCAGCTCAGAGGCAGGAAGCACCGTCATGAACGCGCAGACCGCACCCCAGGCCGTCCTCACCCGTGCCGACACCGCCGAGACCACCGCGGACCCCAGCAGCGTGATGACCCTGCTCGCGGACTACGGCACCGGCGGCAGCGACCTCACCAGCTACCGCTCCACCTTCGCCGAGGGCGCGGTCGGTGCTCCCGCGCACTTCCACACCAAGGCGTCCGAGCTGTTCTTCGTCATCGACGGGGCCCTGCGGGTCCTGATCGACGACGAGGTGAAGGTGCTGGAGAAGGGCGACTTCCTGCTGGTCCCGCCGCACACCCCGCACGCCTTCGCCGCGGCCCCGGGCCGTGAGGCGGACGTGCTGTTCGTCTTCAGCCCGGGCATGCCGCGCTTCGACTACCTGCGCCTGCTGGGCCGCGTGATGCGCGGCGAGGCCGGCTTCGAGGAGATCAAGAAGTCGTCGGAGCTGTACGACAACCACTACGTCGACAGCCCCGTCTGGCAGGCCGCGCTGGAGGAGGCCAAGTAGTCCTGCGGGACGGCACCGCTCAGCCCTTCAGGCCCGACGACGTGATCCCTTCCCGCAGCGGCCGCTGCCCGACCACGAACACCGCGACCGCCGGGATCATCGACAGCACGACGCCCGCCAGGACGACGGAGATCGACCCGGTGCCGAGGTTGCCCTGCAGGGAGACCAGGCCCAGCGGCATCGTGAAGTTCTGGTTGCTCGTCTCCAGGATGAGCGGCCGGAAGAACTCGTTCCAGTGGTAGTTGAAGGCCAGCACGCCGACGATCGCCAGGCCGGGCGTGGCCAGCGGCGCGTAGACGGAGCGGAAGACCCGCCACGGGCCCGCGCCGTCGATCATCGCAGCCTCGCCCAGCTCCTTCGGCATCGTCAGGAAGTACTGGCGCATCAGGAATGTGCCGAAGGCCGTCGGCACCGCGGGCACGATCAGCGCCAGGAGCGTGTCGGTCAGGCCCATGCCCTTGAGGATCAGGAACACCGGCACGATGGTGACCTGCACCGGCACCATCATGGTGGCGAGGACCAGGCCGAACAGCGGTCGCTTGAAGCGGAAGTCGAGGCGGGCGAAGGCATAGCCGCCGAGCCCCGCCGTGATCATCTGGCCGATCGCGATCAGACCGGTCACCAGCGCGGAGTTGAGCGCCAGCAGCCACACGTCGAGCTGGTCGAAGACCTGCCGGTAGGCGGCGAGCGTGCCGCCCGTGGGCAGGATCTTCGGCGGCAGGTCGAAGGACTCGGCGGGGGAGCGCAGCGAGGTGGAGACCGTCCACAGCACCGGCCCGATCGTCAGCAGGGCGACGACGAGCAGCCCCGCGACCCGCGCGGTGGTGCCGAGCCGGCGGGCGGTCAGCGCCCCGGCCCGCTCGCGCAGCCGCCCCGACGAGGACGGCGACGACGCGGGGGACGGGGAGGAGTACGACACGGAGGTCATCGTTCGGGGCCCTCTCACTGGTAGTGCACGAAGCGGCGGCTGAGGCGGAACTGGAGCGCCGTGACGGTGAGGATGAGCGCGAACAGCACCACGCCGATCGCCGATGCCTCCCCGAAGCGCAGCTGCTCGAAGGCGGTCTGGTAGAGGACCATCACCGCGGTCCTGGTCGCGTCGCCCGGCCCGCCGTCGGTGAGGACGTACGGCTGCTCGAAGACCTGGAGGGCGTTGATGACGCCGACGACCGAGGCGACGAGCAGGGTGGGGGAGAGCAGCGGGAGCGTGATGCGCAGGTGCTTGCGCAGCCCCGTCGCACCGTCCATCGCGGCGGCTTCGTGGAGTTCGCGGGGGATGTTGGCGAGCCCGCCGACGAAGAGCAGGAACGAGAAGCCGAACTGCTGCCACACGTAGACGAGGACGACCGCCGCCATGGCCCAGCCCTCGGAGGTCAGCCAGGGCACCGGGGACGCGCCGAACTGCCCGAGCACCCAGTTGACGACGCCGAAGTCCTGGTTGAACAGGTACTTCATGACGACCGAGATCGACGCGGCGGACAGCACGAGCGGGAAGAAGAACGCCGAGCGCAGCGCCTGCTGGATCCAGCGCGGCATCCGCCCCTGCAGCGCCAGGGCGAGGACGAGGGCGGTCGCCAGCTGGAGCGTCACGGCGAACACCATGAACAGCAGCGTGTTGCCGAAGGCGGTCAGGATCGACGTGTCCGTCGCCAGCTCGCGGTAGTTGGCGCTTCCCGCCGAGGTCGGCGGGTCGATGACGTCCCAGTGGAAGAAGGACAGGATCACCGAGCCGACGATCGGCACGACCGTGAAGACGGCGACGCCGAGCACCGTCGGCGCGAGGAACAGCCAGGTCAGGGCCCGGTGCCGGGCGGGCGGGGTGGTGGTGCTCATGTGTCACGCTCCATGGCGCGCTCCAGGTCGCGTTGCAGCGCCCGCAGCGCGGGCTTGACGCTGCCGGCGCTGCCGAGCGCGGTCGCGGTGTGCTTGGTCAGGGCCAGGTCGACGGCGGCGACCTGGGGCGGGGCCGGGATGGGGCCGGAGGCCGGGAAGCGGTCGAGGGTGTCGTAGAAGATGTCCCAGTGGGCCGGGCCGGTCGCCGCGTACCGCCGGGCGGTCAGCATCGAGCGGCGGGCCGGCGTCGTCTGGTTCTTCTGGAAGAGCCGGGTCATCACGTCGCGGCGGACCGCGTACTTGACGAACTCCCAGGCCTCGTCCTGCCGCTCGGAGGTGCGCAGCACGGCGTATCCGGCGGCGCCGTACTGGTGGCGCCGGGTGCGCCAGCGCGGGAAGAACTGGGCGTCGTACGCGTCCCGTTCGACGCCCGCCTCGTGCAGTCCGCCGGCCCAGAAGCCGCCCGCAGGGGTGACGCCGACGCGGCCGGTGGAGAACGCGCCGATCAGGTTGGTGCCGCTGCCGCCCTCGGGCCGGGAGCACAGGCCGTCGTGGACGAGCGAGGCCAGGTAGTCGTAGACCTCCTCGACCCGGCCGTCGAGCGCCTGCGGGGCGCCCCAGCGGTAGCCGCCGCCGCGGCCGCGCCGCTGCTTCTCCGGGTAGAAGCGGTTCCAGAGCCAGTCGCCGCCGGGGGCCTTGGACTCGGTGAGGACGTTCGTGCCGTTCGCGAAGAGCCAGGGCACGACGCCGCCCCACAGGCGGTTGGTCCAGAAGAACGGGGTGAAGCCCCGTCCGCCGGTCCGCTTCATGTCGCGCAGCAACGCCGTGAAGTCGTCGCGCGTCCAGTCGGCGGGCGGCAGTTCAGCGTGCGTGCGCCGGAGCACCTTGCCGCTGAGGTACATGTTCGCGGCGTTGAACTCGACGGGCAGCTGGTACAGGGAGCCCTCGTACATCATCGACTCGACGAGCGAGGGATGGACGTCGGCGAAGTACTCGCGCAGCTCGTCGGCATCGCGCCGCACCCAGGCGTCGAGGGCGACACCGAGCCGCTTCGCGAACAGCTGCACTCCCTCGGTCGCGACGTAGACCACGTCGGGGGCGCTGCCCGCCGCGATCTGCGTGAGGATCTTCGAGAAGAAGTCGTTCCAGTCGGTGGCCTGTACGGCGAGCAGCCGGACCCTGATGTCCGGGTGCAGCCGCTGGAAGTCCTCGACGAGGACGCTCTGCTGGCTCGGGTCGATGGCGGAGCCGAGGACGGCGACGGTGAGCATCGAGCCGTCGCGGCCCGGGATGTCGGAGGCGCTGAGCCGGTCCCAACTGGCGGCGGTGGCGCCGAGGCCGGCCGCGGTGAGGGAGTAGCCGCCGGCGCGCAGCACGGTGCGGCGGCTCGGGGCGGTGAGGGTCATCAAGCAAGGCCTAACTCGTGATAGTTGAGGTGGCCCCCGGATGATGGAAGGGCGGGGAGGGCTCCGTCAAGAGGGTCGGACGAGGTTTTTTCGCTTGCGGCATTCCCCTTGCGAGACTTGACCTGTCACGAGTTAGG
This sequence comes from Streptomyces longispororuber, assembly GCF_024448165.1. Classification (GTDB taxonomy): domain Bacteria; phylum Actinomycetota; class Actinomycetes; order Streptomycetales; family Streptomycetaceae; genus Streptomyces; species Streptomyces longispororuber_A. The sequence goes on along the minus strand of NZ_JAMOLN010000149.1, from coordinate 18,852 downwards.
TTAACGACCTCGGAGCCCGGCCCGGACGACGCCGAGGCGCCGAGACTCCCCTTCCCCCGTCGAGAGGCCGATCCATGACGCCCAGACCTGTCACCCGCCGCGCCGCCCTCCTCGGCGCCTCCGCCCTGGGCGCACTCGCGATCCCCGCCACCGCGTCGGGTGCCCCGGCGAAGCCCCAGCAGGCCCGGGCGCTGGGCACGTACCGGGCGGCCTACCACTTCACGATCCCCGACAACTGGAAGAACGACCCGCAGCGCCCCCTCTGGATCGACGGCGCCTACGCCTACTTCACGCTCTACAACGCCGACTACATCACCGGCGCCGAAGGCACCGCCTGGCGCCTCGCCACCTCCACCGACCTCGTGGCCTACACCGATCGCGGCGTGGCCCTGCCCAAGGACACGACGCCCGCCGGCGACGCCTGGTCGGGCAGCGCCGTCGTCGACGACGACAACACCGCCGGGTTCGGCGCCGGCGCGGTGATCGCCCTGGTCACGATGGAACCGGACGCGGCCACCACCTCCCAGGCGCAGTACCTCTGGTACTCGACCGACGCCGGCCGCACCTTCCGCCCGGGCTCCACCGGGCCGGTGCTGCCCAACCCCGGGGCCAAGGACTTCCGCGACCCCAAGGTCGTCCGGGACACCGAGCGCGACCGCTGGGTGATGGCGCTCGCCGAGCGGAACAAGATCGGCCTCTACACCTCGGACGACCTGACGTCGTGGACGTACCGCAGCGGCTTCGTCCGCGACGGCTACGGCACGCTCGAATGCCCCGACCTGTTCCGCATCGAGGCCGCCGACGGCACCTCGCACTGGGTCCTCGCCGCGAGCGCCAACGGCACGGCCGCCGGCCTGCCCGCCACCTACGCCTACTGGACGGGCACGTTCGACGGGAGCACGTTCACGGCGGACGCCGACGCACCGCAGTGGCTGGACCACGGCCCCGACTGGTACGCGGCCGTCACCTGCGAGAAGCGCACGACGGACGGCGCCGTGGACCCGAAGGCCCGCTACGCGTTCGCGTGGACCAACAACTGGGAGTACCCGCACAACACGCCCACCCTCGTCGCCGACGGCTTCAACGGAACCGACTCGATCACCCGCGAGATCACGCTGCGCCGCGCGGCGGACGGCACCTACTTCCTCGCCTCCCGCCCCACCCCCGCACTCGACGCGTACGCCAAGCGCACGGTGCGCCTGGGCGACGTGCCGGTCGACGGCACCAAGACCCTCGACCACACCGGCACCTCGTACGAGATCCGCGGCGAACTGCGCTGGACGCCGGGCACCACCGACAACGTCGGCTTCCAGCTCCGCAAGGCACCCGGCGGTACCCGCCACGTCGACGTCGGGGTGTACGTGGCGGGCGGCTACGCCTACGTCAACCGCGGCGGCACCCTCTACCCGGGCGGCACCCGCGAGACGCACACCCCGGTCGCGGCGGACACGGGGAAACTGGCGGTGCGCATCCTCGTGGACCGGACGACCGTCGAGGTCTTCCTGGGCGACGGCCGCTACGTCCACACCCACCAGGCGTTCGGGCTGCCCGGTGACGACGGGGTGGCGCTGTACGCGTCCGGGGGAGCCGGCGCCGTCTTCGGGGACCTGGAGATCGTCGAGTACGGGGTGGGGTGAGTCGATCGACGTGTCCGGCACCGCCTAGCGTCGGAAGGGTGGATTCGACGCACCGGCCCGCCGCCCGGGTCATCTGTCTGGACGCCGCCCACCGCCTGCTGCTCCTGCACTGGCGGGATCCGTTCGACGGGACGTGGCTCTGGGAGCCGCCGGGCGGTGGCATCGAGCCCGGCGAGACACCGCTGGTGGCGGCGCGGCGCGAACTCGCCGAGGAAACCGGCCTCAGCCCCGCCGCCGTCCTGGACCGGTGGGTGCCCGTCGACCGTGACGTGCGGTGGAAGGGCAAGCGGTACATCGGGACGGAGCACTTCTTCCTGGCCCGGTTCGCCGACGAACGGCCCCCGCTGGTGCGGACCGGACTGCTCCCCGACGAGGAGGCCACCCTGGACACCCATGCCTGGATCGCGTGGTCGGACCTCAGCTCCCTTGCGGACCCGGTGGAGCCGCCCCATCTGCTGACCGTGCTGCGTTCCCTGGCGCCCCAGGGCCCCTGGGGTGACGTCTGAACGCGGGGGCGATGAGTTTCGGCGCCGGGGCAGGTCTCACCTGGCATGAAGCGAACCGCGCTGACCGTCAGAGCCAATGAGACCGTCCTGGGCATCGAGTCGTTCGGCGACGACGACGCGCCGCTGATCCTGCTCGTGGGCGGGACGACGATGCTGTCGTGGCCGGACGCACTGTGTGAACGCCTCGCCGCGGGCGGGCGCCGCGTGGTGCGCTACGACCTGCGGGACAGCGGTGAGTCGACGACGGCCGACCCGGAGGCGCCCGCCTACACGCTGCGCGACCTCGCCGCCGACGCCGCCGCCCTGGCCGAGGTGCTCGGCGGGGAGCCCGCGCACCTCGCGGGGATCGGCGTCGGCGGGATGGTCGCCCAGGTGGCCGCGCTCGACCATCCGGCCGCGTTCTCGGCGCTCACCCTGGTCGGTACCCGCGCGGTCGCCCCCGGCCCGCCCGACGCCGACCTCCCCGACCACGACCGGGCGACGATGGGCCGGCTGTTCTCGCGCCCGATGCCCGAGTGGAGCGACCGCGAGGCGGTCGCCGACTTCGTCGCCGAGGGTGCGGAGATCCTCGGCGACGACCCGGTCGCCGCGCGCGCGATCGCCGCACGCATCTGGGACCGCACACCCGGCACGGCCCCTCAGGTCCAGATGGCCAACCAACTGGGCATGGTGTTCTCCAGGCTCGACTGCACGCCCCGCTGGCGCGAGCGCCTGCCGGAGATCACGCTCCCCGCCCTCGTCGTCCACGGCGACCGCGACCGCTTCTTCCCCGTCGGCAACGGGGAGGCCATCGCGCGCGAGATCCCGGGGGCCCGGCTCCTCGTCCTCAAGGAGGCCGCCACCGCGCTCCCCGACACGGTGGCCGAGGAGGTGGCGGAGGCGATGCTCGGGGCTCGCTGAGCCACGCGTAGAAGCATGAGCACGCGACCGCGGTACGGGAGGCGGCCCCACCCCGATGGTGAGCCGCAGCGGGGGCGGTCGCGTCGTCAGCGGACCGGTGCCGCCACCGAACTCCGTTCCACCACGGGGCAGTTCAGGCGGCTCACCTCGCCGGATGCGATGGGCTCGCCCGAATCGACAGCGTCGAGGAGCGTGTTCACCGCGGTGGCACCCATGGCGTGATGGGGGAGGGCGACGGTGGTCAGGGCCGGGACCAAGTGGGCGGCCATCTCGTCCTGGTCGTCGTAGCCGACCACCGACAAGTCGCGTGGCACGGACAGGCCGAGGCGGGCCGCGGCGAGCAACACCCCTGTCGCGACCCGGTCGTTGGCGCACACCACGGCCGTCGGCGGGTCGGACTCCAGGACGCGAAGCCCGGCCGCGTACCCCTCGTCGATCTGCCAGCCGACCCGCAGCACCCGTCCCTCGGGCACGGCGAGGCCCTGCTCGCGCAGGCCGTCGGCGAAGCCGTGCGTACGGTCGTCGGCGGCGATGTTGCCCGCCGGGCCGCCGATCAGGGCGATGTCCCGGTGCCCGGCGGCGAGCAGCAGGTCGACGGCGCTCCGGCCGCCCGCCCGCTCGTCCGCGACGACCGCGGCGTACGTACCGGCGTTCCGTGGCAGGCAGTTGGCGAGGACGGTGCGGCCGGGCTCCAGGCCCTCGGGCACGTCCGTGGCGGTGAGCTCCATGGACGCGTGGACGAATCCGTCCACTCTGCGGGCGCGCAGTTCGGCGACGGCCTCCTTCGCGGCCGCACTGTCCCGCCCGGATTCCATGAGCAGGATCTGGTGACCGCGGGCACGCGCCGCCTCCATCGCGCCCAGGATCATCCGGCCCGCGAACGGACTCGTCGCGATCGAGTCGCTGAGCATGCCGATCACCCCGGTCCGCCGGCCGCGCAGCGAACGCGCCACCTCGTCGGGACGGTAGCCGAGCGCGTCGGCCGCCTCCTTGATGCGCTGCTGCGTGCGGGCCGAGAGGTTTCCCTCCGCCCGCCCGCTGAAGACGAACGACACGGCCGCACGCGAGACGCCCGCGCGTTCGGCGACGTCACGGGCGGTGGGGCGCTTCACCGTCGGGGCTCCTTCAGGACAGGACGTCCGATCGGGCACGGTGGCGCGTCCGATCGGACAGGGGCACGGGAGACCAGTGTGCCTTCCTTCTCTTTCCGCATGCGTCCCGGGAGGGGCGGCAGCCGCTCAGCGCGCGAGCAGGCCGACGGTGAACTCCCGCAGGTCGGAGACCAACGCCTCCGGTTGTTCCAGCGCGGCGAAGTGACCGCCGTGATCGACGTCGGTCCAGCGGACGATGGTGTTGGTCCGCTCGGCGAAGTGGCGGATCGACACGTCCTCGGCGAAGGCGATCGTCGCGGTCGGCACCCCGGAGTCGGCGAAGGCTGCCGGGTCGGCGAAGAGCCCCGCGTACTCGGCGTAGACGTTGTCGGCCGCGGAGGTCGCCGTGCGGGTGAGCCAGTAGACCAGGACGTTGCCCAGGTGCCGGTTGCGGTAGTGCCGGTCGGACAGCTTGCCGGGGTCGTGGGTCCATGCGTGGACCTTGTCGACGATCCAGGTCAGCAGCGCGGCAGGGGAGTCCTCAAGGCCGTAGCCGATGGTCTGCGGGCGGGTCGCCTGGATGACGTTGTATCCGTTGCCGTCGGTCATGAACTCGTTGATCGACCCGAGCCGGCGCTGGTCGAGGGGACCGAGCGACGCCAGGGTGGCTTCGTCGACCGGTCCCATCGGGATGAAGCCGATCGTGGCGGCGTTGACGTGGATGCCGAGGACGTGGTCCGGGTCGACGCGTCCGACGTGCGGCGCGAGCACGGCGCCGTGGTCACCGCCCTGAACCAGATACGACGGGTGGCCGAGGTCCGCCATCAGCGTCGCGTACGCGCGGGCCGTGCGGTCGACGCCCCAGCCGGGCTGCGGGGTGCGTCCGGACAGGCCGGTCCCCGGGTGGGACGGGATGACGACGTGATACGCGGGCTGACCGGGCGGCGGCGACGTCAGCGGCCCGATCAGGTCGAGCAGCTCGACCACGGTGCCGGGCCAGCCGTGCAGCACCAACACAGGCGTCGCGTCGTCCCGTTCCGAACGGACGTGCACATGGTGGATCCGCGCCCCGTCGATGGTGGCCAGGGCCTGCGGCAGGGCATTGAGCTCGCCGGCCAGCGCACGCCAGTCGAACGCGATCAGGTCCTCGGCCCACGCCCGCGCCTCGTCGACCGGAACGCCCTTCGACCAGTCCGTCACCCCCGGCAGCTGCTCGGGCCAGCGGGTCTCCGACAGCCGGCGACGCAGGTCCTGGATCTGTGCCGGATCGATGTCCCACGCGAAGTCCTTCATCGCGACGCCCTTCTCGAAGCGCTGTCGACACAGACCCGTGGGACAGCGTGCGCCCGGATGATTCGAGGCTACTTGAGCGGTATGTGTCCAGGCGACTGGTGTCCGGCAGACGTGTCCGGCAGGTGTGCTCGGTGGGCGTGCTCGGTGGGCTCCTGGGAGGTGTCCGTTGGGTGCGCGCGGTAGGCGCCCGCTGGGTCGAGCAGGCGGCGCGGCTGCGCCTTCCGTTCGGCGCGCACCTCAGGTGAGATGCGGCTTGAAGTTCGCCGTCACATCGCTGTCCTCGCCGGGAGGCGGTGTGCACGGTACGGGTGCGAAGCCCGCGCAGTCACCTGACCAACTGCCGAAGGCGACGCCCGATTCCGTTCCCGACGCGGTCAGCCGGAAGTCGTCCGTGGTGGCCTGGAGTTCGCAGACGAGCCCGGTCCGGCCGGTGCATTCCGTGCCGGGCTGATTGCTCTTGACCGTGGCGCCCATGCTCCTTCCGGCGGCGAGCCGGACCGTGACGAGGACGTAGCCGGTGCCGGTGAGGTTCGCCGTCGCGGGTGTGAGGTTGCCCGATGCCAACGTCAGCCGGGCCTCGGCCGGTCCTGTCCGGGTCGGCGCGAACTCCACAGACACGGTGCAGGTCGCCTTGGCCGCCAGGCGGGTCGAGCAGGTGTCGTCCGCGGACGAGAAGCCGGTGTCGTCCGGGATGGTGGGCGGTCCGAGGTCGATGGTCCGGGTGTTGGGGTTGGTGACCGTGAAGTCGAGGACCTGGGCCTCGGCTCCGGGGAAGACGTGTGCGGGCAGGAAGCTCTGTGCCTCCGCCGTGATGACCGGTGGGGAGAGCGGGCCGCCGCCGGGTGAACCGACCCCGCCGGGTGAACCGACTCCGCCTGGTGAGCCGACTCCGCCCGGTGAACCGCCGTCGGGCGAGCTGTCGCCCGGGGAGGGGCTGCTGCCACCGATCGTGCCGCCGTCCAGGGTTCCGGGGGAACTCGTCGACGAGGTGCCGGGGGCCAGGGACGAGGTCGCGCCGTTGTCCGTGCCGCCGGAGCCGCCCACCACCTGGCCGAGCACGGCGCCCACCGCGATGACGGCGACGACGCCCGTGACGGCGCCGATCACCCGGCGCCGGACGGCGGACGGTGCCCGTGGGGGAGCCGGTGGCACCGTCGCGGACGCCACCGGGACGAGCAGGGCCAGGTTGGCCGCGGTGACCGCCGCGCCCGCCGTGTCACCGATCTGCGTGCGCAGGTCCAGCGCCCGGTGCAGCAGGCGGCGTGCGTGCTCCGTACGGTCGTTGAGGAAGTGCTGGACGCCTTGCTGATGGCTGAAGCAGGCCTCGGCCGCGGCGTCTCCGGCTTCCCGTGCGGCGGTGATCCCGTGGGCCAGCGCGGTCTGCCAGGCCTGCCAGTGACCCTGGACGAACAGCACCCGCTCGACGACGGTCACCAGCCGTATGACCCCCTGCCACTCACGTCGTTCCGCCGCGAAGCCGAGGAGGCTCACCGCCGCGTCCAGGGCGCCGCGCGCCTCCGGACCGTCCGGATCGCGGGACCCCAGCCACGCCGCGAGCGAATGCAGTGCGGAGGCGAGGCCGATGGAGCGGTACAGGACGTTCCGGTACGGCTCCGCCTTGCAGACCGGCAGCCCGAACCGGTCCTCGCTCTGCTCGGCCAGGCCGCGCGCGGTGAGGGACTCGAAGGTCTGGGCGAGGTAGGCGACATCGGCCATCTGCGCCAGCACGTGGGCGGGCAGCAGCGCGCCGCCGAGCAGGGTGAGTACGGCCAGGGCGCGGCGGGCCTCGGGTCCGACGGCCGACATGCTCAGCGCGTCCAGGGCGGCGGGGTCGGCCTCGGCACGGCGGGCGAGGTCGTCGAGGGTGCGGCCGTCGATCCGGGCGAGCGCGCCCGCCTGACGCAGGTGCAGCGGCTGTCCGCCGACGGCGTTCACCAGGCGTCGTACGGCGGGCATCTCGGCGTCGGTGATCTGGCGGCCCAGTTCGCGGGACAGCAGGACCAGCGCTGCGGGTTCGGTCAGACCGGGCAGGTCGGACGTGGTGCCGAGCGGGCCGAGCAGCGGGGCGGTGGCACCGATCGCCAGAGTGCAGCCGGGCAGCACGCCGCGCAGATAGGCGAGTTGCTGGGCGCCGTACTGCAGGTCGTCGAGGGCGACGAGCCCGGTCACCTGACTGAGGGCCCGGGCACACTCCTGGGTGGTGAGCCGGACGTTCTCGGGACCCGGGTAGACGTAGAAGCGCCGCATCAGGTCCTGGAGCAGGTCTTCCAGCTCCGTCCCGCCCACGCGTACGTACGTCGCCCACGGTGCTCCGGGGCGGGTGGCGCACGCGTTCAGGAGGAGCGTGGTCCTCCCCGAGCCGCAGACGCCGGTGAACTCCACCGCCGCCCGCCTCTCCAACGCCCGCTCGATGACGTCGAGTTGGCGGTCGCGGTCGACCATGAACGGAGGCTGCGGAGTGGGCGGCCCGTGAGGGAGCCTCATGGGTCCCGCGCGCGGGGTACGAAGGGGCAGGCGCGTCAGACGGGCGCCGTGCCGGTCGGTGAGTGTGACGCCGAGGTTGCCGAAGACAATGCTGTTCATTCCTCCCCCTGGGAATGAACGGGGCGCCCGACTGGCGCCGGTCTGTCCACGATGGGCAGGGCCACGAACGGTGTCAAGCCATGGCGACGGGTCTCCCCTTGGCACGACTCGTCAACGGGGTGAACGACCGCTGGTGCGGCGGCAGTTCAGGGGGCGGCGGGTGATGTTCGCGGCTCTGGATGCCCTAGGTTGTCCTGGGTGAGTGACCGGGGGCGGAGTCACCGATACGTCGGGCCGGTGGGGTTGATGGCCCTGGTGCGAACGGGTGGCGGGTACGTCATCAGCACCGCCGCGGACTTCGTCCGCTGGATCGCCGAGCGTTCCGCGTCCGTGAGGTCACCAACCAGTCCACCGGGTACTGCCCGGACGTCGCGTCCTGGGCCGTGGTCGCCGGCACTCTGGACGGCATCGGGCTCGCGCGGCCCGACCGCTTCACGTACGAAGTGGTGTTCCGGCGGTGCCCTGGCTGTCAGGAGCACAACATCGTTCGCGAGGGCGACTTCGTCTGTGTCTTCTGCGGCAGTGACCTGCCCGCGACGTGGAACGTGGATCCCGAGGAGTGAAGTCGGAAGGCGGAGAGGTGGCCGGTTCGGACCCGCCATATCAGGACCTTCTTCCGCAGATCCCGCGTGGGTGCCCGTCCGTTGTCAGTGGTGGGTGGCAGCATGGGGAGCTGATCTGGTCCCGCTGCGTTGAGGAGCGGGATGTGGCAAGTGCGATTCGGAGTACGAAGATGACCCGCAGTGAATTGGTGGCCGCGTTGGCCGAGCGTGCCGATGTGTCCCGCAAGGACGCCGACGCCGTGCTGGCGGCTTTCGCCGAGACCGTCGGTGATGTTGTGGCCAAGGGTGACGAGAAGGTCACCATCCCCGGTTTCCTGACCTTCGAGCGCAGCCACCGTGCCGCGCGTGAGGGTCGCAACCCGGCCACGGGCGAGGCGATGACCATCCCCGCCGGTTTCGGCGTGAAGGTCGCCGCGGGCTCCAAGCTCAAGGAAGCCGCCAAGGGCAAGTAGCACCCAGTAGGTGTGAAGTGTGAGGGGCGGTCACCCGGACATCGGGTGACCGCCCCTCATGCGTGCCACGGACGGCGCATGCCGATGTTGACCTTCGAGTTGGTTGAAGCCCAATGATGGCGGTGTGCCGAGTTCTGAACTGATGCCCATCGGAGTCTTCGCCCGGCGCACTGGTCTGACGTCCAGTGCGCTGCGGTTCTACGCCGACTCCGGACTGCTGTCCCCGGCCGAGGTCGACCCGGTCTCGGGCTACCGCTACTACGGCGCCGACCAGGTGGCGCGGGCGACCGCGCTGCGTCGGCTCCGCGAGATCGCCATGCCGCTGGCCGAGGTCGAGACGGTCCTCGACGCAGGGGCGGACGAGGCGGCGCGGCTGCTCGACGAGCACGTCGCCAGGATCGTGGGGGACGCGGCGACCGCCCGCCAGAAGGCCGCCGTCGTCAAGGCAGCGCTCGGCGGCGACGTACCCGGACTGCTGATCGCCACGCTGAAGGGACCCGTACTGGCGGATGCGGTCGACCAGGTCCTGACCGCGACCGCGCAGGAGCCCGGGATGCCGGTGCTCGCCGGCCTGCACATCGAGGTGAGCCGCGAGGCGATCGCCCTGACGGCGACCGACCGGTACCGGCTCTCCACACGGACCCTGGTGCCGGCGCCGCCCGCCGAGCAGACGTGGGTCGGCACGGTCGACGGCGACGACCTGCGGGCCGCGGTCGCCGCGGTCCGGCGCAGTCCGCTGGTCCGCGTCGAAGCGGTGCCGTACGGGATCCGGCTGCGCATGCCCGAGCGGGAGGACCGGTACTGCCGACTGCTGACCGAGGACTTCCCCGATCACCGGTCGATGCTCGCGTCCCTGGGGGAGGCCGGCACGCGTGCGACGGTCCCGAAGGAACTGCTGCTGCGCGCCCTGGAAGAACTTCCCGGCGAACACGTCGAGTTGCATGTCTCCGATCGCGGCGTGGATGTCCGGTCCCCGGACGGTGAGCAGCCCGGCGTTCCGCTTCCCGCCGACGTGACGGGCGAGGCCCTCCGGATCCGGTTCGAGACGACCACGCTCTATCCCGCCGTGAGCACGGCCATCGGTCCCGACGTCATGTTCGACCTGAGGGGACACGACCAGCCGGTCACGATCCGCTCCGCCGACCGCGGCGATCTCACCACGCTGGCCATGCCCGTCAAGCCCGACCACTCACTCTGACGACCCCGCCGACCCCGACGGCCTCACTGACCCCGACGGCATCGACGCAAGGAGTTCCGCATGCCCACCGCACCCCCCACCTCCGACCCGACCATGGAAGCCATCGGCCGAGCCGTCGTCGAAGGCCGGACGGGCGACACGCTCTCCGCCCGCCAGCAGCTCCTCGACCTGTGGGCGGCCATCGGCGTCACCGGCGACCCGCTGCACCGTTGCTCACTCGCCCACTACCTCGCGGATCTCTACGAAGATCCCGCCCAGGCCCTCGCCTGGGACGTGCGGGCCCTGGACGCCGCCGACGCAGTGACCGACCAGCGCGTCCAGGAGCACCACGCCGGAGTCCACGTCGCCGGGTTCTATCCCTCGCTCCACCTCAACCTCGCCGACAACTACCGCCGGCTCGGGTCCTTCGACGCGGCCACCGAGCACATCAACGCGGCCAGGGAGCACGCCCCCAGCCTCCCTGACGACGCCTACGGCGCCTTCCTGCGCACCGTCCTCGACGAGGTGGCCGAGGCCATCTCACGGCGGGACGTCACCAAGCGGTCCTCCGCGCCCGGTCCCACCGCCTGACAGGGCCTACCGGCGGCCGACCGCGGAGCGCGAGGCAGCCTGTGCGGTGCGGTGGCGTTTGGGGGTCGGAGTCGTGTCCTGCGGGAACGTCAGCTGCCGGCCCATCCACTCCATCGCGGGGCCGATCTCGCGCAACCACGTCGTGAAGTGGTGGCTGCCGCGCGGCAGGAGGATCCGCGCCGACGTCATCGGAGGCCGCACGGCCTTGAGGAACCGCATCGTCGGACCGTAGTCGCGCTCGCCCTGGCGACTGCTGGCCACCAGGACCGACACCTGCGGGGCGGGCAGGTGCTTCAGCCGCCAGACGAGGTCGTGTCCCTCCTGGCGGCGCCGCGCCTGCGGCCCGCCGCCGAACAGGCTGCCCGTCGTCAGGTCGTCGCTGACCCTGTAGTCGGCGGACAGGGCCGCGGCCGACGTGTACACCTTCGGGTCGCGCAGGGCGAGTTGGAGCGCGCAGGAGCCGCCCGACGAGTAGCCGAGGACGCCCCACGCGCTGGGGTCGTGACCGATCCGGTACGCGGATTTGAGGGCGTCGGGAAGGTCCTTCGTGAAGAACGTCTCCGCCTTCGGGCCACCCGGCACGTCCACGCACTCCGTGTCGCGCGGCGGCGCGATCGTCGGGCGCACCATCACGACCACCGTCGGCTGGAGCCGGCCCGTGCGCTCCAGCCGGTCGGCGGTCTGCGGGACATGGAGAAACTGGGCGAGGTTCATGATGCCGCCCGGATAGCCGCTGACCGCCACGATCACCGGGAACCGCTGCCGGTGGTACTGGCGCTGGAAGTACTGGGGCGGCAGGTACACGAAGGCGGGGTTGATGGCGCGGGTGCGCCGTCCGATGATCCGGACCGACTCCACCCGGCCCACCTTCACGGCGGGCCCCACGGGCAGACCCCTGACCCGGTCCAGGCCCTGGGGCCCGGCGGGCTGGACGAGGCCGCTGCGCGCCGCGTACACGCCGGGCCCGGTGCCCGGGGCGGTGATCCGCGCGGGAGCCGTGGACACGTGGCCGAGCAACTCGTCCCAGGTGCCGTAGAACTCGAAGCTCGCGTTGACCGCGACCGCACACGCCGTCAGGACGGCCACCTGGGTGGCCGCGATGACCCCCAGTCTGCCGAGCACGGCCACCGGGCCGCGCCGGGCCAGTCGTGGCCACACCCACACGGTGAGTCCTACGCACACCAGCGCGACCAGCACCGCCGCGTACTCGAGCGCCCGACTCGTCAGGCCCATGTTCGCTCCACATCTCGACGGGGACCAGGACACTGCCGTCACGTGGCAGCTTCCACCGGGAAAGAGGTCCGGGCCGGGACGGGAGTTTGCTCCGGCGCGCGTTCTTACCGTCCTCCTCACCTGCCCTTACCTCAGCGATGGCCGGCTCTCCTACGCTCAGCGGCCGTGAAGCCTCGCCCTGCCACCGTCGCCGGTCACACGTGCCTGTTCATCGGGCTCGTCGACATCGCGACGGCCGTCTCCCCGCACGTGCGCGCCAGCCGCATCGAGCGCATCGCGCCCTACGTCCCCGGCCTCGCCGACGACGTGGCGCGTGCCACCGCGCTCGTCGTCGGCGTCCTCCTGGTCCTCCTCGCGCGCGGGCTGCGGCGCCGCAAACGGCGTGCCTGGGAGGCGGCCGTCGGACTGCTCGCGGTGAGCGCCGTGGTGCAGGGCGTGGGCCACCACGCGTTCGTCGCCGCCGCCGTCGCGGTGCTGCTGTGCGTCGGACTCGTGCTGCTGCGGGGCGAGTTCCACGCCTTGAGCGACCCGCGCGGCAGAACCCGCGCCCTGGGGAACCTGCTGCTTCTCGGCGCGATCAGTGTCGGCCTCGGGCTGCTGATCGTCGGGGTGCGCGCCGACCATGAGGCGGGACACGGCATCACCTTCGCCGACCGGTTCCGGCAGGTCGCCTACGGACTGGTGGGCATGGCCGGCCCGCTGACGTACGACAGCGACCGGGTCGGTGACGTCGTGCAGGTGTCGCTCCTCGCCCTCGGTCTGCTCACGGCGTCCACCACCGTCTACCTCGCGCTGCGCCCGGTCCGGGTCGTCCCGACGGGTGGCGACGCGCGGCTGCGCACCCTGCTCGGTCAGGAGGGACGGCGTGACTCACTCGGCTACTTCGCGCTCCGCCGGGACAAGACCGTCCTGTTTTCCGCCACCGGGAAGGCGGCCATCGCCTATCGCGTCGTCTCCGGCGTCGCCCTGGCCGGCGGCGATCCCATCGGGGATCCGGAGGCCTGGCCGGGCGCCATCAAGGAGTTCCTCGATCAGTGCGCCCGGTACGCGTGGACACCGGCCGTCATGGGCTGCAGCGAGCGCGGCGGGCAGGTGTGGGTCCGTGAAGGCGGCCTGAGAGCCATGGAGTTGGGCGACGAGGCGATCGTCGACTGCACCGAGTTCAGCCTCCAGGGGAGGGCCATGCGCAACGTCCGGCAGATGGTCAACCGCATCGAACGCAGCGGCTGCTCATGCCGGGTCCGGCGCGTACGCGACCTGACCGACGAGGAGAAGAAGCACCTGCGCGAAGCCGCCGCGGCCTGGCGGGGGAGTGCCACCGAACGCGGATTCTCCATGGCGCTCGGCCGGTTCGGCGACCCGGCCGACGGCGACTGCGTCGTCGTCACCGCCCACCAGCCGGACGCCGACGGAACGCAGCGCGTCCGCGCGCTGCTGCACTTCGTGCCCTGGGGCGAGGACGGCCTCTCCCTGGACCTGATGCGCCGCGACCGCACCGCCGAACCGGGACTGAACGAGCTCCTCATCGTCGCCGCGCTGCGCGCCGCCCCCGGCCTCGGTATCGCCCGCGTCTCCCTCAACTTCGCCGTGTTCCGGGCCGCGTTGGCGCGCGGCGAGCGGCTCGGCGCTGGTCCCGTGCTGCGGTGGTGGCGGGCCCTGCTCGTGTTCCTGTCGCGCTGGTTCCAGATCGAGTCGCTGTACCGCTTCAACGCCAAGTTCCGCCCGCAGTGGCAGCCCCGCTTCGTCGTCTACCCGACGGCCCGCGACCTGCCGCGCATCGTCTGGGCGTGTCTGCAGGCCGAGGCGTTCGTGGTGCTGCCGCAGCCGGCGGAGCTGCTGCGGCAGTGGGTGCGGGGCAGGGCCACGAAGGCGCCCGGGAAGACGGCGGTGACCACGGCCTCGTAGGGATCAGGGCAGCCGGCCGACTCCGGTGGGCATGCCCCTGGTCATGCGGGCAGCGGGCGGTGGTCGACGACGTTCTTCATGACGAGGGTGGAGTTGAGCCGCCGGTCGTCGTGGCGGCCCCTGAGGAGACCGTCACCTCGTCGCCTGCGCCGTGGTCTACGTCGGCGTCGGCGTGCTGGCCCGCACCGTCCTGAGGGCCAGGCCCGCTGCGGCCCGCGCGGTCACCCGGGTCTCCGGCGTCATGATGATCGGCATCGGCGGCCTGCTGCTCGCGGAACGTCTGGCCCCCTGACGTCTGACGATAATGGACATCTAACTTCTATCATCTGTCTGAAAAGTTCAGCACGCGCGAACTGTTGACTGAAGTGGTCAAGGTCACTCAGTGTGGTGCCGCACACCACCGCTCACCGCACGAGGACTGCCATGCCCGTACGCCCTGCTGCCTCCGGTTCCGAAGACCTCTGTTTCCTCGACGCCGTCGAGCTCGCCGATCTGATCCGCCGCCGGGAACTCTCCGCCCGGGAGGTCGTCGCCGCCCACCTCGACCGCATCGACCGCGTCAACCCCGCCATCAACGCGATCGTCACCCTGGACCCGGAGGGTGCGCTCGCGGCGGCGGGCCGGGCCGACGAACGCGCCGCTTCCGGCGCCGAGTTGGGGCCGCTGCACGGACTGCCCATCGCCTTCAAGGACACCCACCTCACCCGCGGCATGCGCACCACCCACGGCTCCCCGCTCTTCGCCGACCACGTCCCCGACGAAGACGAACTCCTCGTCCAGCGCATCGAGTCGGCGGGCGCCATCCGCATCGGCAAGACGAACGTCCCCGAATTCGCGGCCGGTTCGCACACCTTCAACCCCGTCTTCGGCGCGACCCGCAACCCGTACGACCCGACCCGCTCGGCCGGCGGCAGCAGCGGTGGCGCCGCCGCCGCGCTCGCCGCCCGGCTCCAACCGCTCGCCGACGGCAGCGACATGGGCGGCTCGCTGCGCAACCCGGCGTCCTTCTGCAACGTCGTCGGCCTGCGCCCCACGCCCGGCCGGGTCCCCTCGCTGCCCTCCGGCGACCTGTGGGAGACCCTCGCCGTCGCCGGCCCCATGGGCCGCACCGTCGCCGACACCGCCCTCCTGCTGTCGGTCATGGCGGGTCCCGACCCCCGTTTCCCGCTCTCCCTGGAGGCGCCCGGCTCCGCCTTCCGCGCGCCACTGGAGCGCGACCTCACCGGCCTGCGCGTCGCCTACGCCCCCGATCTCGGCGGCCGCGTCCCCGTCGACCCGGAGGTCCGCGCGGTCGTCGAGCAACAGGTCGCCGTCTTCGAGGAGTTGGGCTGCACCGTCGTCGAGGACTGCCCCGACCTGGACGGCGCCGATGACGTCTTCCGCACCCTGCGCGCCCACACCTTCCAGCAGGGGTTCGGGGCCTTCCTGGACTCCGCCCGCGACTCGCTCAAGCCCAGCCTCGTGTGGAACATCGAGGAGGGTCTGAAGCTCACCGGCGCCGACGTGGCCCGCGCCCGCGCCGAGCACACCCGCCTGCACCTCGCCGCCGTCCCCTTCTTCGAGCGCTACGACGTACTGATCGCCCCGGTCAGCCAAGTGGCCCCGTTCGACGTCGAGCTGGAGTACCCCACCGTCGTCGACGGGCAGTCGCAGCACACCTACCTCGACTGGATGCGCTCCGCGTACCTCCTCACCGTCCTGGGCGCACCCGCCCTCTCCGTCCCCGCCGGCCGCACCCCGGCCGGACTCCCCGTCGGCCTGCAGATCGTGGGCCCGCCGCGCGCCGACCGTGCCGTCCTCGAGATCGGTGCCGCCTTCGAGGCCGCCACCGGGCAGGGCAAGCGCGTCCCCGACCTTCCGTAGCGCGCCCCCTCTGCGCGCTCGACTCCCCTCAGCTGGAGCCCTCATGAGATCACCGCATGCGCTCTGGGCCGCCGTGCCCGTGCTGGCCTTCCTCAGCACACCGTTCCTGCCGTTCGTCAACGGACCGCACCTGTGGTTCGGCCTCCCGTCCGTCCTGTGCTGGTGCCTGATCTGGACCGTGGGCACCACGGCGGCACTCGCGCTCGTCGACCGCGGCACGCGGTCCATCGTCGGCTACGAGGACGAGGAGGCCGCCGCGTGAACAGCACCATGGTCATCACGATCGCGGGCATCGTCGCCATCGCGGCGGTCGGGGTCAGCGGCCGCCGGGCACCCAGCAAGGAACTGGGGGAGTGGACCGTTGGCAAGCGCGGGTTCTCCACCTTCACCACGTGGTTCCTGCAGGCCGGCGAGGCGTTCACCACCTTCAGCTTCCTCGGGCTCGCGGGCATCGCCTTCGGCGGCGGCGTCGCCGCGTCCTTCGCGGTCTGCTACCTCGCCATCAACTTCGTCCTCCAGTACTTCACCGGCCCCCGCATGCGCCAACTCGGCCAGCAGGGCGGCTACTTGACCCAGGCGGACTTCTTCGTCGACCGCTACCGCAGCCCCCTGCTCGGCAAGGTGGTCGCCGTCGTCGGCGCCGTGTTCCTGCTGCCCTACCTCCAGCTGCAGATCACCGGGCTCGGCATGATCGTGCAGCTCGCCACCGGCAGCCGCACCGGCGGAAACCTGAGCATGGTCCTCGCCACCGCCCTCACCGTCGCCTTCGTCCTGTGGTCGGGCATCCGCGGCATCGCACGGGTCGCGTACCTCAAGGACGCGCTGATGATCATCGGACTCGTGGTGCTGCTCGCCGGAGTCGCCCTGACCGTCCACGGCGGCATCGGCGGCCTGTTCGAGACGATCCGCGACCACCACCCGCAACTGCTCACCCTCGACCAGGACGGCTACGACAGCACGTTCTTCGTCACCGCCGTCATCATCTCCGGCATCGGCGGCGGCCTCGGCACCATGGCCCACCTGTGGCCGCCGGTGCTGGCCGCCCGCAGCGGACGCGTCCTGCGCTCCAACGCGATCTGGCTGCCCCTCTACCAAGTCGCCCTCGGCATCCCGATCGTCATCGGCTTCGCCGGGGTCCTGCTCGCCGGGAAGGGCACCGAACCCAACAGCGTCGCCCTCACCCTCGCGGGACAGACCCTGCCGGGCTGGCTCGTCGGCCTGGTGGCGGTCGCCGCGGCCTCCGCCGCGATGGTGCCGTCCGCGGCCATCGTCGTCGGCATCTCCAGCCTGCTCTCGCGCAATCTGCTGAGCGTCCGCAACGAGCGCAGCCAACTGCGCGTCAACCACGCCTGCGTGATCGCCGCGGCGGGCCTCGCCCTCGCCCTCGGCCTGGCCCGCCCCGGGCTCCTGTCCGATCTGCTGCTGCTCACGTACGGCGGTCTGACCCAGCTCGCCCCCGCGATCGTCATGGGCCTGGCGAAGCAGGTGCGGCTACGGGCCGTGCCCGCGCTCATCGGCATCCTGTCCGGCGTCGCGGTGCTCGCCTGGCTGACGTTCGGCGGCGTCGACGTCGGAACCGTGGACACGGGCCTGATCGCCCTGGCCGTGAACATCGTCGTCACGACGGTCGCCCAGCTGATCGCCCGCTCCAGGCCGACGGCGGAGCCGCAGCAGCCCGTCGACTCGCCGACGAACGCGTCCGGTTCACCGGTCTCGGCCGGCCACGCATAGGTCGTGCGAACGGTGCGGTCACACGGTCCCGGAGCGTGCGAGGGACACCGGCCGCACCGTCTTCGTACGTGCTGAAGGTGGGTGACGGTGTCAGGAGCTCCGGTCGCCCGGAGGGAGCTCGCGCCCCAGGACGCCCATGGCCTTGTCGAGCCGCGACT
The DNA here is from genome assembly GCF_024448165.1 of Streptomyces longispororuber. Taxonomy (GTDB): domain Bacteria; phylum Actinomycetota; class Actinomycetes; order Streptomycetales; family Streptomycetaceae; genus Streptomyces; species Streptomyces longispororuber_A. The sequence goes on along the minus strand of NZ_JAMOLN010000149.1, from coordinate 1,169 downwards.
TCCTCGCAGTCGGCGTGAGCGCCTGGAGCAGCGGCAGGATCAGCTGGTAGCGGGCGGTCCGGTCGAGCGCCTCGAACGCCTTCCCGGCTTCGGGGTCCGCGTCGAGCGCGGCCGCGAGGTCGGGTGGGACCGCCGCCGCACTCTGGGACTCGTAGGCCGCGGCCCATCGTCCGTCCTCCTGGGCCCGGCGCACCTCGGCCAGTCCAGGTTCGCGCATCCGTCTGGCGGCCGTCAGGACCGCCACCTTGTCCACGTTCACCTGCGACCACAGGCTCTTGGGGCGACGCGGCACGTACTTCTGCAGGTAGTACTGCTCGTCGAGCGACCGCCGTTGCCCGGAGATCCAGCCGTAGCACAGTCCGATGTCGACCAGTTCGTCGTCGGTGACCGTGAGAATGCCGGACTTCTTCTTGGCCACCTTGACCCACACGCCCTCGTGGCGCGTGCAGTTCCCGGCCAGCCAGCTCTCGAACGCCGCGGCGTCCTCGAAAGCGATGATCTCCACCCCCGCGATCTCCTCCATGGCCACAGGCTAACGCCCGCACGTCCGGAACCGGTGCTGCCCTGATCCGGCGTCACCGACCAACGCCGACCCCGAGGTTGAGAGACTCCCGGCATGGGATCCTGGGGAACCTTGGGGCCGGCGCTGCTGTCGCTGGCAGGTGTGGCGCTCGGTGCGGGCGGGTCGTTGTTCGGGCAGTACCTCGTGTCGCGGGCGAGCACCCGGCAGATCGACGTACAGGAGTCGGCCGCGCATCGGGCGGAGCTCAAGGGCGCGGTCCTGAAGTTCCTGGGCCTCGCGTCGCGGGTGGAGAAGTCGGCGGCTCTCGCGCGGTCTGGGTCCGGTGGAGTCACGGCCGGTGTCGGGGCCGAGCAGCTCGTCGACGATCTGTGGCTGGCGCAGGCGGAGATCGATCTGGCTGCCAGGAGCGAGGCCCTGCGCGGCGCCGCCTATCGTTACGCGGCTCGTCTCGCGGAGGCGGCCGGAGGCGGAACGCCCGACGCGACCGTGCTGCGCGGGCTGCAGGCGGCGTTCTTCGACGCGGCGTACGACGACATGTGGCCCGGGCACCGGAGGGTGGCCGGGGATTCCGTGCCGCCGCGGTGAGTCGACGGTCCCGGTCAGGGCCGAGCGCCGCCCCCGACGAGCGCCGTCGGGCGTGACCGCG